>NZ_CAACUY010000030.1 GCF_900659615.1 Actinomadura fibrosa
GGGAGTTCAGACGTGTGCTCTTCCGATCTCCCGGCGCGCCGCCGAGGCCGGGGCCGCCCGCGGGCACCGGGCCGGTGGTCGCGGGCCGGTTCCGGGGCCGGGCGGAGGCGCGCAGGAACGACACCACGCAGGCCACGATGATGCCGATGGCGATGCCGATGAGCAGGTTCTGCGGCAGCTTGCTGGCGGTCGGCGCCGACGGGTCGGCGTTGTCGAGGAACTGGACGCCGTCGTTGGTCTTGGAGCGCGACGACAGCAGCCCGCTCTCCTCCGCCTGGAGCTTGGTGAGCTGCGTGCTCAGCAGCCGGTACGAGCGGCTCCCCGCCTGGGCGACCTCCAGCTCCCCGGTGACCTTCTTCTCCAGGGCCTGGATGTTCTTGATCTGCGCGTCCAGCTTGCTGACGTTCGTGGAGACCGTGACCTCCTGGTAGGCCTGGAGGACCGCGTTGGCGATCACCGCGGCCTCGGCCATGCTGGCGCCCTTCGCGGTGACGATCACGACGCCGCCGTCCGGCTTGCTGGAGGTCTGGACCCGGCCGCGGAGCTGCTCGCCGGTCAGCTTCGGACCGCGCTTGTCGCGGACGATCTCGGCGGCGCGGGCCATCACGGGCGTGGAGCCGGCGAACGCCGCGCGCTGCGCGGTGTAGGTGGCGTAGCCCTGCCCGGAGACGACGCCCATCCGCAGCACGTTGTTGTTGTTCGTCGGGTCGGTGACGGCGAACCGGGCCGTGGCGGTCGCGCCGCTGAACAGGATCTGGGTCGCCGCGATCGAGGCGAGCGCGCAGGCCAGCACGATGAGGAACGACATCAGCCGGTAGCGCCATACGGCCTCGACGAGGCTGATCTCCGGGGTGACGGGGGTCTGTGCTGTCATCGTGTGCTCGAAGTCCTCAAGAGGGCGGGGACAGGGTCGCGTGGGCGGGTGCGGCGAGGCGGCGGACGGCCTCCCGGAGCTCGGAGTGGTAGCGGTCCTTGCCGAACCGGCGTGCGGCGTCGTCGCGGGCCCGCTTGGCCATGGCCAGCGCGCCGTCCCAGTCGTCCAGCAGGCGGGCGATGCCGTCCGCGAGGGCGGCCGGGTCGTCCGGGGGGACGAGGACGCCGTTCTCGCCGTCCTCGACGATCTCGACGAGCCCCTGGGTGGCGCTGGCGACGACCGGCCGGCCGGCGAGCATCGCCTCGACCGCGACGTTACCGAAGGGTTCGACGCGCGAGGGGACGATCGCGATGTCCGCCTCGGCGAACGACTCCCAGACCGAGGGGCGGAAACCCGCGAAGACCACCCCCTCGTCGTCGCCCGCCATGGTCCGCAGCTCCTCCTCGAACCACTCGTACCCCGGGAAGATCGCTCCGACCAGGGTCAGGGACGCATCGTACCCGCGCTCGCGCAGCAGCCGGACGGCCTTCACCGCGACGTCCGACCCCTTGCGCGGGGACAGCCGCCCTACGAGCGCGATGCGGGCGGGCGGGCCCGGCTCGGCGCGCGGCGGGACGGTCCGGGCGGGCTCCTCGACGCCGTTGTAGACGATCTGGGCGCCGCGTCCGGCGCCGCCGAGCGCGGCGGCGCTGGCCCGGCTGTTCACGACGACCGTCCGCGCGAGCCGCAGCGGCGCCGACAGCGCGGCGCGCACGGGGCCGGGCACGCCGTCCTCGGCCTCGTGGACGTGGCACAGCGCGGGCACGCGGGCGAGCCGCGCCGCGATCAGCCACAGCGGGATGGTGACCGTGTTCACATAGAGGACGGCGGCCCGCTCGCGGCGGAGCAGCCGCCACGCCCGGGGCAGCGCACGCGCCGCGGCGAACGCGAGCCGCACGAGCCCGAACGGCGACATGTACGCCTTGCGCAGCACGGGGACGGGCAGGACCACGATCTCGGCGCCGGCTTCCCGGAGCGCCTGCGAGAGCGGCCCGTCGGCGGGTAGCGTCACGACGACCCGCCAGTCCGGGACGAGCGCCCGGACCGACTCGACCAGCATCCGGTCGGAGCCGTAGAGATCGGGCGACGGATGCGCGAGCACCACCGCGGACCTCGCGCCTCGTTCGGCCACTTGCCCTCCTTCTGGCTTTCCCGACACCCTGGATACCAATCTCCCGCAACCTTCAGATTAACTCTCGTTTACCGTCAAGACGCGCAGTACCGCTTCCGCGTAACCTGTGCGAGCCGAAAGCAAAAGGGCGCGTATAGAGGCTGGGGGTAACGGGTGCGCATCGCCATGGTAGGGACTCGCGGAGTGCCGGCACGCTACGGCGGCTTCGAGACGGCGGTGGAGGAGATCGGCAAACGGCTCGCCGCGCGCGGGCACGAGGTCACCGTCTACTGCCGCGGCGAGCGTCACCCCGAGCCGGAGTACCTGGGGATGCGGCTGGTCTACCTTCCCGCCATCGAGAAGAAGGTGGCCGAGACGCTCAGCCACACCGGGCTGTCGGTGCTGCACGCGTTCCGCGGCAAGATCGCCCGTGAGGGCGCGGACGTGGCGCTCGTGTTCAACGCCGCGAACGCGCCGCTGCTGCCGGTGCTGCGCACGCTCCGGATCCCGGTGGCCACGCACGTCGACGGCCTGGAGTGGAAGCGCACCAAGTGGAGCGGGGCGGGCCAGCGCTACTACCGCGCCGCCGAGGCGCTCGCCGTCCGCTGGTCGGACGCGCTGATCGCCGACGCCGTCGGCATCCAGGACTACTACCGCGAGCGGTTCGGCGCGGAGTCGGTGTTCATCCCCTACGGCGCGCCGATCCTGAACGGCACCGACACCGCGAAGCTGGTGGAGGCGGGGTACGAGCCGGGCGGGTTCCATCTCGTCGTCGCGCGGTTCGAGCCCGAGAACCACGTGCACGTGGCGGTGGAGGGCTACCGCGCGAGCCGGGCGGTCAAGCCGCTGGTCGTGGTCGGCTCGGCGCCGTACGCCGACGCGTACACGGCGCGGGTCAAGGAGCTGGCGGGCGACGACCCGCGGATCTCCTTCCTCGGCGGCGTGTGGGACCAGGACCTCCTGGACGCGCTGTACGCGGGCGCGCTGACCTACGTCCACGGGCACTCGGTGGGCGGGACGAACCCGTCGCTGCTGCGCGCGATGGGCGCCGGCGCGTCGGTGCTGGCGTACGACGTCAACTTCAACCGCGAGGTGCTCGGCGACGAGGCGGGCCGGTACTTCGCCGACGCCGCGGAGCTCGCCACGCGGATCGAGGAGGCGGAGGCCAACCCGGGCGCCGCCGCCGACCGGGGCGACGCGGCGCGCAAGCGGGCCGCGGAGCGCTACGTCTGGGACGACGTCGCGCTCGCCTACGAGCGGCTGTGCTCCGACCTGGCCGAACGCCGCCTCACCCGGAAGACCGTCCGGGCGAAGTGACCACATCCGGCCACGCGTTCGTCCGGCCCCGGGCGGGCGGCAACATCCTGGTCCCGACCGGTTCGCGGCGCGGCGCGCTGGCCGGCGTGTCGCTGCTCACCCGGTCGCGGACGCCCGCGGTGACCGCGCAGTGGCTGCTGTTCGGCGCGGTCGCGGTGGCGGGCCCCCGGGTCATCCCCGGCACCCGCGTCGGCGGCGAGCCGCCCGGCGGCGCGGCGCTGTGGCAGGCGCTCTCCTCCCGGGTCGGGCCGTTCGACGGCCTCGCCCTCTACGAGCGGCCGCAGGGCTCACGGACCGGCGTCGCGGCCGTCCTGCTGCATCGCGGCAGGCCGGCCGGCTTCCTCAAGGTGCGCGACGAGCCCGACACGCTGGACCGCGAGGTCCGGGCGCTGTCGGCGTTCCCCGGCGGCCAGGCCGCGGGGTTCCGCGTCCCGAAGGTGCTCGACCGGGACGAGACGCACGGGTCGCACTGGATGCTCATCGAGGCGATGCCGCCGCGCCCGGCCCGGCCGCTGCGCGGGACGGTGCTCGCGGTGCTCGTCGCGCAGATCCAGCGGCGGCTCGCGGTGGTCGTCCCGCGCCCGCCGGGCACCCCGGACCACTGGCTGCCCATGCACGGCGACCTGACGGTGTGGAACCTGCGCCGGTGCGGCGCCGGGCTGCCGTGGCTGATCGACTGGGAGGACGCCCGCTGGGCGCCGCCCGGCGCCGACCGCGTCTACTACGAGGCGACGCACACCGCCGTGTTCGGGCGCCCGCCCGCGTCCCGCGAGCTGACGGGCCCGGCGGAGGCGGTGCTGTTCTGGACGCGGCAGGTGGAGCGGCGGCCGGCCGCCGACCGCGACGCGCCCTTCAACGCCCGGCTGCGCGCCGCCCTGCGGGCCATGTGCCCGGCCGCCTGACCACGGCCCCCGCCACGCGCCTGCCCCCCGCTCAACCGGCCCTCAACGCGACGCGCGCCCCGGTGGACGAACCACCGGGGCGCGCGTTTCGGCGTCGTACGGGCCGGTCAGCCCACCGAGTTGGAGGCCGCGCTGGTGACCGTGTTGCCCAGCGGGTCCTTCACGCGGACCTTGTAGGTGTGCTCGCCCGCGGGCGCGGCCGAGTCGGTGAAGCTCAGCGTCGGCCGGTCCCAGAAGGACGAGCTCTCCGTGACGGTGCCGATCGCGGTGGTGCCGCCGTCGCGCAGGACCTCGTAGGTCAGCTTGGCGTTGTCCATGTCCCAGGTGGCCTTCCAGGACACCTTGTTGCCCCGGGACCCGAACTGCCGGGACGCGGACGGCGCGGCGAGGTCGGCGGCGACCGGGCCGGTCTTGTTCGTCGCCGCGGACTTGACCGCGAACCGGACGAGGCCCTGCTGCGCCTTGCCGTTCACCTTGGGGAACTCCCCGCCGAGCGCGACGTAGGTCGCGTTGCCCGTGACGGCCCAGGCGGCCTGGTACTGCTTGGTGAACGTCCCCTGCGCGAGGGTCGGGAACCAGTGCAGCAGGCTCGGGACCGGCTGGTTGCGGTAGTTGCTGCGCGACCCCGGGAGCGACTTGTCGCGGCCGGTGGCGACCTTGGTCTCGGCGAGCGTCCGGTGCCAGGTCTGCGGCGTGCTCTCCGGGAAGGCGCCGAGCGAGGAGCAGTCGTGCGCGTGGGAGACGCTGTAGAGGGCGTCGCCCTGCGCGAACACGCCGTAGGTGGCGCCGTAGCAGTTGTCCAGCCAGACGAGCTCGCCGTCGGCGGCCTTGGCGGCGAACCGGCCGTCGAACCAGTGGTAGCCCTCGCCGTCCGCGGCGCCGTAGACGACGTCGCCCGAGACGGTGAGATCCGTCACGTAGGAGTAGCGGGTGCTGCTCTGCTTCGTCGGGATCGGCTTGCTGGTCCACGTCGCGGACGCGCCGTTGGTGGCGTTGACCGCGCCGATGCCGACGTGCTGGGCGCCGTTCAGCTTCTGGAACCGGCCGCCGACGAGCACGCGCTTGCCGCCCGGGGCGAGCGCGAGCGCGAAGACCTCGTCGTCGTCCGCGGTCGGCTTCCAGGTGTCGATGGTGGCGCCGTTGCTCGCCTTCACCGCCGCGAGCCGCGTCCGCGACTTGCCGTTGACGCTGAAGAAGTTGCCGCCGATGTACACCGTGGAGTTGGTCGCGGCGATGCCGCGGACCTTGTTGCTGACCTTCGGCGCGAACCCGGCGACGAGCTTGCCGGTCGCGGTGTCGAACGCGGCGAGGCGGCTGTGCGCCTTGCCGTCCACGGTGGTGAACTCGCCGCCGACGTAGACGCGCTTGCCGTCGGGCGAGGCGACGATGCGCAGGCCCTGGCCGTTCAGCGAGTGCGCGAAGGACGTGATGAGGTTCCCGGTCCGGATGTCGAACGCGAGGATGTTCTTGCGGGCGACCTCCTTGGAGCTGCCCACGGCCGTGCCGGGCGGGCGCGCCTTGGTGAAGTTGCCCGTCGCGTAGACGGTGTTCCCCACGGTCACCATGCTCCAGACGACGCCGTCCACCTGCCAGGTCGGCAGCGGGTCGGCGCTCACCGTCGCGGGCGTGCCCGATGCCGGCGCGGTGTCCGCCTCCGCGGTCACGGCCGGCATGAAAGACGCGCCCGCGAGCGTGAGGGTGGCGGCGGCCGCCAGGCCGACGCGCACGCTCGTCCGGCGCTGTCGCATAAGAGCTCTCACGAGTCGGATCCCCTGCCCATAAGCCCCTTGTGACCCGAACGGTCACTCCGGTCCCGAGATCCTAGTGGGTGCACTCTTCGTCGCATCGGGCGCCTTATGAAATCGTGACCGAATTCCGGTACGGCGGGCACACCCTGTACTGGTAGGCAAGTGTCACTGATCGGTCGAAGAAAAACGCCCCGCGGTGTAAACCGCGGGGCGTTTTCATGCGTCGGCCGTGTCAGCCGGTCGCGCGGACCGCCGTCAGGTCGTCCACCGACACCACGACGGGCGCGTTGGTGGCGTTGCCGGCCAGGTACGCCCGCACGCCCACCGAACCGGCCGTCTGGAGCCCGGCGGTCGCGTCGGTGCCGGTGAGCTGCCAGTCGGCGGGCTCGGTGGCGCCGTCCGCCCACACCTTGGCCTTCAGCGTGGTCGGCGCGGCGCCCGTGACCTGGACGCGCAGGTGCAGCGGCGTCCCCGGCGCGTACGTCAGCCCCTGCACGGTCTGCTCCGTGCCGATGGCCGTCTCCGCGTTGCTGGCGTCGGTGCGGCTGAGCTGGAACGACACCACGCCGGACGGGCGGAGCCTGACCCGCGCCCGGTACTCGCCCGCCCCGGAGACGCGCCGTCCGGCGGCCCAGACGTAGACGCCGTTGCCGGTGCCCTCCTTGTCGGTCGCCAGCGTGAGCGTGAGGTCGCTGCCGCCGGCGGAGACGCCGTTCAGGTAGTTGCCGGCGCTGGCGGTGGTCGACCCGAGCGTGATCCGCCCGGCGCCGCCGGAGACCGACGTCGCACCGGCCGCGCCGACGCTGGTCCAGGCCCCGCCGGTGTCGGCCGTCCCGAAGCCGCTCGCGACGGTCCGGCCGAACGCGTCCGCGGCGAGCGTCGTGGACGTCGCCGTGACGGTGCGCGTCACCGTGTTCGTCACGCCCCGGTCGTCGGTCACCGTCAGCTTGACGGTGTAGTCGCCGGCGGTGGCGTAGGTGTGGGACGGCTTGGCGCCGGTGCCGGTCTGCCCGTCCCCGAAGTCCCACGCGTAGGCGGCGACGGTGCCGTCGTCCGTGGAGCCGGAGCCGTCGAACGCGCAGGCGAGCTGGTCGCAGGACGAGGTGAACGCGGCCACCGGGGGCTGGTTCGGCTGGACCGTCCCCTTGCCGAGCCCGTAGTGGCGGGCGGCCTCGGCCGCGGACAGTGCCCGTGGGTAGACGGCCACCTCGTCCAGCGTGCCGTTGAGGAAGTTGCTCGTCGGCTTGTTCGTCCAGCCGCTGAGGTTGTCGCCGCCGACCCGCCAGTAGCCCGAGTAGGCCTGCGCGGACTTCACGGTGGCGTCGGCCGCCACCTGCTGCCCGTCGACGAACAGCTTGAGGCCGGCGTCGGCGTCGAGCGTCCCGACGACGTGGTGCCACTGGCCGTTGTTCAGCCCGGTGCCGCTCTGGATCGTCTTGACCGAGCCCGGGTACACGCCGAAGACGGCCCGCCCGTCGTTGGTCAGGTAGAGCTGGCGGTCGTAGCTGGAGCTGAGGCCCGTCGCGGAGTTGCCGTAGCCGATGATCTTTCCGCCGCTGGTCGAGGTGGTCTTCACCCACGCCTCGACGGAGAAGGTCTGCGGCGCGGCCGCCGAGCCGCTGCCGGACGTCCCGTTCGAGGTGCCGTTGAACGTCACGGCGCGGTCGGCGTCACCCGTGACCGCTCCCGCCTGGCCGCGGGTCGTCCCGCTGCCGAGCGTGAGGTCGTTGCTGCCCGCGTAGTCGTAGGCGGGTCCGCTGCTCTCGCCGAGGCGCCAGTAGGCGCTCGGGCCGTCCGCGGAGATCTCCCCGGAGTACGGGCCGGGCGTGCCGCTGCCGCTCGGTGTGACCGAGTTCGACGCGGCGCTGGTGGCGGCGTTGCCGGCCGCGTCCACCGCCCGGACCTTGTAAGTGTGGGCCGTGCCTCCCGGCGCGGACTTGTCGTAGAACACCGCGCTCGGCTTGCTCCAGAAGGTGGAGGTCTTGGTCACGGTGCCGACCGGCGTGGTGCCGCCGTCCCGCAGCACCTCGTACTTCAGGGACGCGTTGTCCATGTCCCAGGTGGTGCTCCAGGCCAGGCGGACGCTGCCGTCGCCGAGGCTCGTCGCGACGGGGGTGCCGATCTCGTCGCTCTCCGGGCCGACCTTGTTCGGTGCGGCGTCCTTCGTCGCGAACCGGACGAGGCCCTGCTGCGCCTTGCCGTTCACCCGGGGGAACTCACCGCCGAGGGCGACGTACTTGTCGTTGCCGGTGACCGCCCAGGCCGCCTGGTACTGCCCGGTGAAGCTGCCCTGGGAGAGGGTGGGGAACCAGTGCAGCAGGCTCGGGATGGGCTGCCCGCTGTAGTTGCTGTTCGACCCGGGGGCGGCCTTGTCGGTGCCGGTGGGGTAGGTCGTCTCGGCGAGCGTGCGGTGCCAGGTCTGGGGCGAGGTCTCGGGGAACGCGCCGAGGGAGGCGCAGTCGTGCGCGTGGGAGACGCTGTACACCGACTGGCCCTGGACGAACATGCCGTACGTGGCGCCGTAGCAGTTGTCGAGCCACACCAGGTCGCCGGTGCCGGCCTTGGCGGCGAACCGGCCGTCGAACCAGTGGTAGCCCTCGCCGTCGGCCGCGCCGTACACGGTGTCGCCGGAGACGAACAGGTCCGTGACGTAGGAGTAGTTGCTGCTGCTCGCCTTCTTCGGGATCGGCTTGCTGCTCCAGGGGGCGGACGCGCCGGTGGTCGCGTCGACCGCGCCGATCCCCACCTGCGCGGCGCCGTTCAAAGTCTGGAACCGCCCGCCGACGAGGACGCGGGAGCCGCCCGGCGCGAGCGCCAGCGCGAACACCTCGTCGTCGTCCGCCGTGGGCTTCCAGGTGTCGATGTTCGACCCGTCGGCGGCCTTCACGGCCGCGAGCCGCGTCCGCGACTTGCCGTTGACGTTGAAGAAGTTGCCGCCCAGGTAGACGGTCGTGTCCGTCGCGGCGATGCCCCGGACCTTGGCGGACACCGACGGCGCGAACGAGGTGCTCAGCGCGCCGGTCGCGGTGTCGAAGGCCGCGACGTGGTCGCGGGCCTGCCCGTCCACCTCGGTGAACTCGCCGCCGACGTACACGCGCTTGCCGTCGGGCGAGGCGACGATCCGCAGGCCCTGGCCGTTCAGCGCGTGGTCGAACGAGGTGACGAGGCCGCCGGTGGTGAGGTCGAACGCCAGGATGTTCTGGCGGGCGACCTCCTGCGCGTCCCCTTCGGCCGTGCCGGGCGGGCGCGCCTTCGTGAAGCTGCCGGTCGCGTAGACGGTGTTCCCGACCGTCGCCATGCTCCAGACGACGCCGTTGACCTGCCAGGTCGGCAGCGGGTCGGCGCTCACCGTCGCGGGCGTCCCGGACGGCGGGTCGGTGTCGGCTCCGGCCGGCGCGGCGGGCAGGGCGGAGGTGCCGAGCAGCGCCGCCGACAGCGCGGCGAGGACCGCCACCGCCGTTCTGCGGACGCGCGGCACGCGCGGGTGCGAAAGTACGAGTCTCACTGGGTGGTTCCCCTGACCATCAAGCCCCCGTGGCCCCCACGGTCACGGAAGTAAAGGCAGAGTAACCGAGTGGCAATGTCTACACTGGGCTCCTCCCGCTTGACATTCCAGGAATCCGCCCCTTCAGGACGAAACAAGGAGAGAAGCCGCATGTCCCATCGGGGAGCGCGCCCGGCCAGGTTCTTCGTCGCGACGGGCGCGGCGCTCGCCCTCGCGCTCGCGGCCGCCGGCTGCTCGGGCGGGGGGAAGAAGGCCGAGGGCAAGGGCACCCCGCCCCCGCCGCCGAGCGCGCAGCCGGAGTCCGAGGCCAACGCCGCGCCCGGCTCGCTGACCCTGAAGTCCACGACGGGGCTGCGCAAGCCGGTCACCTACAGCGACAAGGTCACCGTGGCGATCAGCGACATCCGCTACGTCAAGACCAAGGGCCAGGGGCCCGGCGAGGTCGCCGGCAAGACCCTCACGATCTTCACGCTGCGCTTCACCAACGGCTCGGCGCAGCCGCTCGACCTCAACAAGGTCCGGGTCATCGCCCGGTACGCCCCGAAGGGCGCCGAGGCCAGCCCGACGTCCTACGCGAACATCAACGACTTCTACGGGACGGTCGCGGCGGGCAAGCAGCGGTCCGCGTCCTACGCCTTCGACCTGCCCACGACGGGCTACAAGTCGGTCGTCGTCGGCGTCAGCTTCGACAGCAAGCACAAGACCGCGCTGTTCGCCGGCTCCCTGCACCACTGAGGGAATGCCCTACGGGAGTGGCCGTGCGGGTTTCGCGTGGGTACGGTCAATGACTGACGGTTTCCCGGGGGTGAAGGGTCACGCCATGTCGTACAGCTCGCACCGGACCCTGATCGTCAGAGTCCTCGCTCTGCCGGTGATCGCCGGCGTCGGGTTCCTCGGCTGGCACCTCCCGCTGACCCACGACGGCCCGCCCGCCCCCGCCGCGCCTCCCGGCCCGCCCGGCGCCGCGGCCGTCGGCACCACGTCCTACAAGGTCCCGGACCACGCCCTCTTCGTGTCCCCCTCGGGCCGCGACGGGGCGAAGGGCACGAAGAAGGACCCGCTGCGGACGGTCGGCAAGGCGATCGCGAAGGCCCGCTCCAAGGACACGGTCGTCCTGCGCGGGGGCGTCTACCACGAGACCGTGACCGTCCCGGCGGGCAAGCGGCTGACGATCCAGGCGTACCCGCGCGAGGCCGTCTGGTTCGACGGCAGCTCGCCCGTCACCGGCTGGACGCAGCAGGGCGGCGCCTGGGTGAAGGACGGCTGGACCACCAGGTTCGACGCCAGCCCCACCTACACCGCCGGGGCCCCGGAGAGCGGCGACGAGGACTTCCGGTTCGTCTCCCCCGACCACCCCATGGCCGCGCACCCCGACCAGCTCTGGGTGGACGGCGCCGCGCAGCGGCAGGTGAGGTCGCGGGACGGCGTCGAGAACGGCGCCTTCCACGTCGACGAGGGCGCGAAGCGGCTGTCCCTGGGCACCGACCCGCGCGGGCACGACGTCCGCGCGAGCACGCTCGCCGAGGCGATCACGATCCGCGGCGAGGGCTCGCGGCTCCGCGGGATCGGCGTGCGGCGCTACGCGACCTCGCTGCCCCAGATGGGCAGCGTGAAGGTCGCCGCCCCCGGCGTCACCGTCGAGAACGTCGTGGTGAACGACTCGTCCACGACCGGGCTGAGCGTCCTCGCCGCGCACGCGCGCGTACGGAGCGTCACCACGCAGCGCAACGGCCTGCTCGGCATCCACGCCAACTACGCCGACGACCTGCGCGTGGAGTCGTCCCGGAGCACCGGCAACAACGTCGAGCGGTTCAAGTACTCGCCGGTGTCGGGCGGCGTGAAGGTCACCCGGTCGCGGAAGGTCGCCGTGGTCGGCAGCGTCGTCGCCGACAACCTCGGCAAGGGCGTCTGGATGGACGAGTCCGTCTACGACATCACGCTCACCGGCGACCGGATCCTCCGCAACGCCGACCACGGCGTGGCGCTGGAGCTGAGCGCCAAGGCCGTGGTCGCGGGCAACATCGTCACCGGCAACCAGGGCGACGGCCTGAAGGTCAACGACACCTCCGACGTGCAGATCTGGAACAACACGCTGGCCGGGAACGGCCGCACGGTCCACCTCGTCCAGGACCGGCGCCGCCGCGACGACCCCGCGACGCCCGGGCGCGACCCCCGCCAGAAGGGCGCCGACCCGGCCATGACCTGGCGGATCGGCCGGATCACCGTCAGCAACAACACGCTCGCCGACCCCCGCCCCGGCACGCCCTGCCTGCTGTGCGTGGAGGACGCGACCGGGGAGCGCTCGGCCGGGCAGATGAACCTGTCCGTCAACGGCAACCTCTACGTCCGCCCGCCCGAGGGCGGCGGTGACGGCGGCGAGGCGCTCGTCCTGTGGCGGAAGCCGTCCGGACCGGTCTCTTACTCCGACCTTGACCGGTTCCGGTCAGCGACCGGCCAGGAGGCGCGCGGCCAGTCCTCCGCCTCCGCCGCCGCGGCCGATGGCGAGGGCGCCCTCGAACGGAGGGTCGAGGGCGGCGCCGACGCGAACACCGCGCTGCCGCTGCCCGGGTTCGTCGCGAAGCTCCTCGGCAAGCCCGAAGGCGCCCGCCATGTGGGCGCCTGGCACGTCTGAGGTCTGTCTTCAGGGACGGGTCCAGGGGAAGGTGCGGCCCAGGAGGGCCTCCAGGTCGGCGTTGAACGGGGCGTAGTGCTCGGCCAGGCTCCGCCGCGTCTCCGGCTTCAGGTCCTGGCTCGGCGCGGCGTTCCAGACCCGGGTCGCGGACGGCGGCAGCGGCGCGGGCGGCAGCCCGAGGAAGGCCGCCACCTCGTCGCAGCTCCGCTGCGGGTCGGCGTAGAACTCCTCGGCCGCCAGCACCTTGATCCGCTCGGCGGGGAAGTGCGCCATCCAGCGCCGCAGGTGCGGCGCGTACTCGCCCTGGGCCCGGTAGGACTGCTGCTCGTGCGCGTAGCTGCGGTAGCCGGTGCCGGCCGCGACGCGCTCGGCCTCCCCGGCCAGGCGGCCGGGCTCGGCGGCGAGGGCGTCCTCGAACGAGGCGAGCTCCTCGGCGTGCTGCCTGCGCCGCTCGCGGTAGTGCGAGAACGCGCGCTCGACCGGGTCGCGGAGGATGAGCAGGATCCTGGCGTGCGGGACGTCGCGCCCCGCGCGCTCCGCCGCGAGCGGATGGAACAGGTAGTAGGGCGAGCCCTCCCCCACCTTCCGCGACCGGCGGCGGGCGGCCGCCGGGAAGTGCGACCTGTACCACGCCCGGCCGCGGTCGTAGTGGGAGTCGAAGTAGTGGACGCCCTTGGTGTCGTTCGCCTTGGGCAGCAGCCGCGCGCCCGGGAACAGCGGCATGATCCCGGGATGCCCGAGTAGCGTGTAGTACAGCGAGGTCGAGCCTCCTCGCTTCGCGCCGATCAGCAGGAAGTCGGGGTCGGGGCGCAGCGGGGCCGTGCCCATCCCGTACCCCCGGATCGCCGTGCGGCCCGCGGCGATCACCGGCCCGGGCAGCGTCGCGGTTATCACCTCGCCAGGCTAGGGCCCCGCCCGCCGCCCTTATCCTGGGTTTCGTTTTTTCCCGCGCCAGGAGCCGTCATGACCGTGAAGGGCCTGTTCCCCCGCCGGGCGCCCGCACCGCCGAGCGCCGGCCGGTGGACGCTCGCGCTGCCGCTCGCGCTCATGCTCGCCAGCGACTACAAGCTGCGCAGCAGGGAGGTCGACCAGGCCGTCGGCGGCAGCGCCGACCTCACGGTGCTGGTGGAGGTCGCCGTCTACGGCATGGCCGCCATGTACCTCGTGTACCTGTTCGGGCTGCGGCCCCCGACCCGCCGCACGACGGGCCTGCTCTTCGCCGCCTGGGCGTTCTGCGGGTACGTCGCCTTCTCCGCGCTGTGGTCGCCGTTCAAGTCCCTGGGCGTCGTGCGCGGCGCCCAGCTCCTGATCACGATGTTCGTGGCGCACACGCTGGCGACCCGGGCAACCCCCGCCGACCTGCGCCGGCTGGCCCACGTGTTCATCGTGATCGTGCTCGGCTCGGTCGCGATCGGCGTCGCCCATCCGTTCCCGCGCACCTCGCACACCGAGGACCGCTTCAACTGGCTGTACGTCCACCCCGTGATCGCGGGCGTGTACCTCGGGCTCGCGGTGCTGCTCACGATCGGCTACCTGATCCGCTGGACGACCCCCCGCGACCGGCTCTGGCACCCGGCCGTCTACGCCGGGGCCCTGCTCGTCCTCACCGGCGCCCTGGTCGCCACCGGCACGCGCGGCGCGGCGCTCGGCTGCGCGGCGGGGCTGATCGTCCTGCTGGCCACCGCGCGGGGCCCGCGGGGCCGGGTGGACGTGGTGGTCCTGGGCGCCGCCGTCGCCGTCCTCGGCGTCCTCGGCTTCTCCGACAGGATCCTGGCGTTCGTGGAGCGCGGCGAGACGGCCGAGAAGCTGGCCTCGCTCAACTCCCGCACCGAGCTGTGGTCGCTGGCGATGAAGGCGTACGCGGAGTCCCCGATCTTCGGCCGCGGCCTCGGGGCGTCGCGCGGGCTGTTCCTGGACGACATCGGCCTCGGCGGCGGGCACAACGCGTTCATCAACGCGCTGGTGGACAACGGCGCGGTCGGCGCCGGGCTGTTCGCGGCGCTGCTGCTGACGCTCGGGTTCGTGCTGCTGCTGCTCGCCCGGCACCGGGAGCTGCGGGCCGACGCGGGGATGCTGCTCGGCGTCCTCGGCTTCTTCCTGGCCGACAGCATGACCACCGAGGGGCTGGCGGCCCCCGCCAACGTCTCCGGCATCTGGCTGCTGCTGCTCGTCGCCTGGACCGAGGTCCTGCGGCGCCGCGGCGGCGTTCACATGGACGCGGCCCCGGCCGCAGCGGGCTCGGCCATCGCCGGTCCCGCCGCCGCGGGCTCAGCCGTGCCGACGGCGGCCCCGCAGGTAGAGGACGCCGCTCACCACTCCTAGCAGGACCAGCCCGGCGAGGGCCCCGGTGCCGATCAGCCCGCCGGGCGGCCCCGAGTCGGACGGAAGCGAGACCGGCGACTGGTCGGCGACGGGCGTCGAACCGGCCGACGGCGCCCCGCCCGCCGAGGCCGTGCCGGTCACGGCGGGCAGGTCGACGACGCGGAACATCGGCCGCGTCCCCGGGTCGGCGATCACGACGCGCCTGCCGTCCGGCGCGACCGCGAACGCGGAGCCGCCCATCTTCACCGCCGTCCGGACGACCTGGGTGACCTTCTCCCTGATCCCTCCCAGGACCCGCACGTCCCGCGGGGTCTTGAGGATCACGCGGCCGTCGCGCGCGAACTCCCCGCCGCGGACGGGGAAGGTCAGCGTCCGGAGCCGGGTGAGGGCGTTCTGCTGCGGCCCGAGGACGCCCGGGAGCGCGAACACCCCGGCGGCCGTCGGGTCCTTGGTGATGATGTAGACGCGGCTCTCCGCCGGGTCCGCGAGCAGCGCGCCGCCCAGGTGGCCGCCGTCCGGGTACTTCAACCTGAACGACTTGACCTGGAGCGCGCCCGACGCCAGCGCGGCGGGCTCGGCGACCCGGTGCAGGGTGAGGCTCCCGGCGCGGCCCTGGTCGAGGTCGCCGACGAACAGCCCCGGCTCGCCCGAGCCGTTCTTGACGATCGTGATGGCGTTCAGGCGCGCACCGGTCACGGCGGGGAAGGTGTAGGACGCGCGAGTGCGGCCGCGGGCGTCCAGGGCGAACAGCATCGGACGCCCGGACGCGGTGCCGATCGTCCACCAGATGTCGGGGTGGCGGACGCCCGCGACGAGCCCCGCGGGAACGGCGAGCCGCGGGTCGGCCGGGCGGAACGCCGCCGTCGCGGAGGCGGTGCTGGTGACGGCGGGACGCGGTGTGGGCGCCCGGTTCCCTTCGACCTGGGCGCCCGCGGCGGCCGCCGAGGCCGTCAGGACCACGAGCGTCACCGCCGCGCTGCCTGCGGCGGCGAGCGCACTGGGGTGGTGTGCTCTCACAGTGTGACGTCCATCTCTGCCGGGGGCCGTGTGGCATTCTTGCGCATGTGGATCCACTCGGCATCAAAGGTACTTACTTGTTCACCCCTCCCGTGCACGGTGACCAGCGGGGGTCCTTCCATGAGTGGTTCCGGGGCGACCTGGTGCGCGAACGGCTCGGGCACGACCTGAGCCTGGCGCAGGCGAACTGCTCGGTGTCGTCCCGGGGGGTGCTCCGCGGCGTCCACTTCGCCGACGTACCGCCGGGGCAGGCGAAGTACATCACGTGCCTGCGGGGCGCGATCATGGACGTCGTCGTCGACCTGCGCGTCGGCTCGCCGACCTTCGCCCAGTGGGAGCTCGTCCGGCTGGACGACGAGTCCAGGGCCTGCCTCTACATCGCCGAGGGCATCGGGCACGGTTTCATGGCGCTCACCGACGAGGCCACCACGATCTACCTCTGCTCGGAGCCGTACGCGCCGGCCCGCGAGCACGGCATCCACCCGCTCGACCCCGAGGTGGGCATCGAGTGGCCGCGGGACGTCGACCCCGTCCTGTCGGACAAGGACGCGAAGGCCCCGACCCTGGAGGAGGCGCACGCCTCCGGCCTCCTCCCGGACTACCAGGAGTGCCTCGACTACTACGCGAAGCTCGCCGGCCGCGGCTGAGCCGTCGCCCGGCCCGCGCGGTACGGGCCGCCGCCGGGGGCTCCTAGGACGCCCAGGCGGCGCGCAGGGCAGGCCAGGCGGCATGGAGGGCGTTCCGCCAGTCGCGCATCGGGGCCAGGCCCGCCTCCGCCCACCGCCCGTGCCCGAGGACGCTGAACGCCGGCCGGGCGGCGGGCCGCCGGAACCGCCCGCTCGTCGTCGGCCGCACCCGCTCCGGGTCGAGGCCGAGCAGCGCGAACACCTCGCGCGCCAGCCCGTACCAGGACGTGGACCCGCCGTTCGTCCCGTGGTACACCCCGGGCGGCGCCGCCGAGGCCGCCAGCGCGACGAGCCGGTCGGCGAGGTCGCCCGTCCAGGTGGGCTGCCCGACCTGGTCGTCGACGACCTCGACCGAGTCGCGCTCGCCCGCCAGCCGCGCCATCGTCCGGACGAAGCTGCCGCCGTGCGCGCCGTACAGCCACTCGGTCCGCACCACGTAGCCGCGCTCGTAGCCGAGGACGGCCCGCTCCCCCACGAGCTTCGTGCGCCCGTAGGCGTTGATCGGGCCGACCGGGGCGTCCTCCGGGTAGGGGTCGCGGGCCGTCCCGTCCAGGACGTAGTCGGTGGAGACGTGGACCAGCCGCGCGCCGACCTCGGCGCAGCCCGCGGCGAGCGACTCGACGGCGGTGCCGTTGACGGCGAGCGCCTCGTCCTCGTGCGCCTCGGCGTCGTCGACGGCCGTCCAGGCCGCGCAGTTCACGACGACGGACGGGCGGTGCCGCCGCAGCGCGTCCCGCACCGCGGCGGCGTCGGTCAGGTCCAGCTCGTCCCGGCGTGGCGCGAGGACGTCCCCGCCGACCGAGGCGGGGTCCTCCTTGAGGCGCGCGAGGAGGTCGGTTCCGAGCATCCCGCCGGAACCGGTGACGAGCCAGGTCACTTCGCGTCCTCCGTGCGCTTCCGGAGCGGCTCCCACCACGCGCGGTTCTCCGCGTACCAGCGGACGGTCTCGGCGAGGCCCTCCTCGAACGGCACCTGCGGCGCGTACCCGAGCGCCCGGAGCCGGGCGTCGGACAGCGAGTAGCGGCGGTCGTGGCCCTTGCGGTCCTCGACGCGCTCGACCCGGTCCCAGCCGGCGCCGAGCGCGTCCAGCAGGCACTGGGTCAGCTCCAGGTTCGTCAGCTCCGCCGTGCCCGCGATGTGGTAGACCTCACCCGGCTCGCCGCGCTCGGCCGCGACCTGGATGCCGCGGCAGTGGTCGGCCACGTGGATCCAGTCGCGGACGTTCCCGCCGTCGCCGTACAGCGGGACGGTCCGCCCGTCCATCAGGTTGGTGACGAACAGCGGGATGACCTTCTCCGGGTACTGGTACGGCCCGTAGTTGTTGCCGCAGCGCGTGATGCTGACCGGCAGGCCGTGGGTCCGGGCGTACGCGCGGGCGATCATGTCGCCGCCGGCCTTGGCCGCCGAGTACGGCGAGTTGGGGGCGAGCGGGGCGTCCTCGTCCCAGGACCCCTCGTCCACGCTCCCGTACACCTCGTCCGTGGACACCTGGACGACGCGGGGCGTGCCCGCGTCCAGGCACGCCTGCATCAGCGTCTGGACGCCGAGGACGTTGGTCCGCACGAACTCGCCCGCGCTGGCGATCGAGCGGTCCACGTGCGACTCGGCCGCGAAGTTCAGCACCACGTCGTGGCCGGGCACGACCTCGGCGAGCAGCTCCGCGTCGCACACGTCGCCGTGCACGAACGTGAAGCCGCCCTCGGCGGGCTCCAGGTTGGCGAGGTTGCCCGCGTAGGTGAGCTTGTCGAGGACGGTGACCTCGGCGCCCGCCCAGGACGGGTACGCGCCGACCACCAGCTCGCGCACGTAGTGCGAGCCGATGAACCCGGCGCCGCCGGTGACGAGGACCTTGGGGGCGCGGGTCTCGGTGGCGCTCATTTGTTGATCTGCACTTTGCTGTGGTCTCCCAGTACGAGCCGGTGCGCCTTCGGCACCCGGGGGGCGGGCGTGACCTCCGCCTCGCGGCCGATCAGCGAGCACTCGATGCGCCCGACGCCGTCGATGGACGCGCCGCGCAGCACGATGGAGTACTCGATCTCGCTGTCGATGACGGCGCAGTCCTCGTCGATGGAGGTGAACGGGCCGATGTAGGACTCGCGGACGACCGAGCCCGCCCCGATGATCGCCGGGCCGACCACGCGGGACCCGGCGACCCGGGCGCCCGGCTCCACGACCACCCGGCCGATCAGCTCGCTCACCGCGTCGACCTCGCCCTCCACGCGCGGTTCGACGCCTTCGAGCACGAGCCGGTTGACCTCCAGCATGTCGGTGACGTTGCCGGTGTCCTTCCAGTAGCCGCTGATCACCGTGGAGTCGACCCGGTGCCCCGCGTCGATCAGCCACTGGATCGCGTCGGTGATCTCCAGCTCGTTGCGGCGGGACGGCTTCAGCTCCGCGACGGCCGCGTGCACCGCCGGGCTGAACAGGTACACGCCGACGAGCGCGAGGTCGCTCTTCGGGAACTCCGGCTTCTCCTCCAGCGCGACGACGCGGCCGTCGCCGTCCAGCTCCGCGACGCCGAACGCGCGCGGGTCCGACACCTTCGTCAGCATGATCTGGGCCTGCGGCCGCTCCGCCCGGAACCGCTCGACCAGGCCGTCGATGCCGCCGACGACGAAGTTGTCGCCCAGGTACATGACGAAGTCGTCGTCGCCGAGGTACTCGCGGGCGATCAGCACGGCGTGGGCGAGGCCGCGCGGCGCGTCCTGCGGGAGGTATGTCACGTCGAGGCCGAACGCCGACCCGTCGCCGACGGCCCGGCGGATCTCGGGGGCGGTGTCGCCCACGACGATGCCGACCTCGCGGATCCCCGCGTCCCGGATCGCCTCCAGCCCGTAGAACAGCACCGGCTTGTTCGCGACCGGCACGAGCTGCTTCGCCGACGTGTGCGTGATCGGCCGGAGCCGGGACCCGGCGCCGCCCGCGAGGACGAGGGCCTTCACAGGGCCCCCGGAATGCTCTGACCAGGGTGGACGCGGTGGTTCAAGGGGACTCCAGGGGGTGCCGGTGCTGCCGGGGGATCGACTCCCGACATTACCGGCACCCGCTCGCAGCGGAGTCCAGCTCGGCCGGCACCGGCCCGCCCCGTCCGGCAGTGGCCGGTTCCGCCGGCGGGACGGCGGCGGTGCCGCTCGGTCCGCTAGCGCGCGCCCGTGATCATCCCGGCGCCGACGGTGTTGTTCGTCGCCTCGTCGATGAGGATGAACCCGCCGGTGAGCCGGTTGCGGCCGTAGTCGTCGACGAACAGCGGCTGCGTGACCCGCAGCGAGACCCGGCCGATCTCGTTCAGCCCGAGCGAGGCGGCCTCCTCGTCGCGGTGCAGGGTGTTGACGTCCAGCCGGTAGTGCAGGTCCTTCACCATCGCCTTGGCGGTCCGCGTCGTGTGCTTGATCACCAGCTTGGTGCGCGGGGCCAGCGTCCGGTCCGGGGTCATCCAGCACACCATCGCGTCGAGGTCCTGGGCGGCCTCGGGCCGGTTGTGCGGACGGGCGATCATGTCGCCGCGGGAGATGTCGATGTCGTCCGCCAGCCGGAGCGTGACCGACATCGGCGGGAACGCCTCCCCCACCGGCCCGTGCGGCCCGTCGATCGCGGTGATCGTCGTCGTCAGCCCGGACGGCAGGTGCACCACCTCGTCGCCCGGCTTCAGCACTCCGCCCGCGACCTGCCCCGCGTAGCCGCGGTAGTCGTGCAGCTCCGGGTCGGTGGAGGCGTGCGGCCGGATCACGTACTGCACCGGGAACCGCACGTCGATCAGGTTGCGGTCGGACGCGATGTGGACGTGCTCCAGGTGGTGCAGCAGCGACGAGCCCTCGTACCAGGGCATGTTCACGCTCCGCTCGACGACGTTGTCGCCGTGCAGCGCCGAGATCGGGACGAAGGTGAGGTCGGTCACCTCCAGCTTGGAAGCGAACGCCGTGAACTCGTCCACGATCTGCTCGTACGCGGCCCGCTCGTAGCCGACCAGGTCCATCTTGTTGACCGCCACCACCAGGTGCGGGACCTGGAGCAGCGTCGTCAGGAACGCGTGCCGCCGGGACTGCTCCAGGATGCCCTTGCGCGCGTCCACCAGGATGATCGCCAGGTCGGCGGTGGACGCCCCGGTCACCATGTTGCGCGTGTACTGGATGTGGCCGGGGGTGTCGGCGATGATGAACTTGCGCCGCGGCGTCGCGAAGTAGCGGTAGGCCACGTCGATCGTGATGCCCTGCTCCCGCTCGGCCCGCAGGCCGTCGGTCAGCAGCGCCAGGTTCGTGTACTCCTCGCCGCGGTCGGCGCTCGTCCGCTCCACCGACTCCAGCTGGTCCTCGAAGATCGACTTCGAGTCGTACAGCAGCCGCCCGATCAGCGTCGACTTGCCGTCGTCGACGCTCCCGGCGGTGGCGAACCGCAGGATGTCCATCTGGTGCGCCGCGCGCGCGGGGTTCGCGGCCGGCGTCTCCTCGGGGGCGGCCATCAGAAGTAGCCCTCCTTCTTGCGGTCCTCCATGGCGGCCTCGCTGGCCCGGTCGTCGGCGCGGGTCTGCCCCCGCTCGGTGATCCGCGTCGCCGCGATCTCCTCGATCACCTGCTCCAGCGTCGCCGCGGACGACTTGACCGCGCCCGTGCAGGACGCGTCCCCGACCGTCCGGTACCGCACCGTCGCCTCGAAGGCGGGCTCGTCGTCGCCCCGGTTCGCGTACGGCAGGTCGGCCAGCAGCATCCCGTCCCGCTCGAACACCCTCCGGGTGTGCGCGAAGTAGATCGGCGGGAGCTCCAGCTCCTCGCGCCGGACGTAGTCCCAGATGTCCAGCTCCGTCCAGTTGGACAGGGGGAACACCCGCACGTGCTCGCCGCGCGTGATCCGGGTGTTGTACAGGTTCCACAGCTCGGGCCGCTGGTTCTTCGGGTCCCACTGGCCGAACTCGTCGCGGAAGGACACCACCCGCTCCTTGGCGCGGGCCTTCTCCTCGTCGCGCCGGGCCCCGCCGAACGCCGCGTCGAACCCGTGCTCCTCGATCGCGTCCAGCAGCGTGGTCGTCTGGAGGCGGTTGCGGGACGCGCGGCGGCCCTTCTCCTCCACCACGCGGCCGCTGTCGATCGAGTCCTGGACGGACGCGACCACCAGCCGCACCCCGAGCTCGGCGACCCGCCGGTCGCGGTACTCGATCACCTCGGGGAAGTTGTGGCCGGTGTCGACGTGCATCACCGGGAACGGGATCGGGGCGGGCGCGAACGCCTTCTGGGCGAGGCGCAGCATCACGATGCTGTCCTTGCCGCCCGAGAACAGCAGCACCGGCCGCTCGAACTCGGCCGCCACCTCCCGGATGATATGGATCGACTCCGATTCGAGGACGTCTAGCTGCGACAGCAGGTAATCACAACGCTGCATGGTCTGGGACTCTCTCCACGCTGGTTCGGCAGATGTACCGGTGGCAGGGACGGGCGGCGCCTTCCACCGGTCTGGAACGTCGGCTCACCGGGTTCTCATCCCGCCCGGTCGGGGCCGGGTCATTCCGGCGGTACGGCGCCCACGTCCCGGATGCCGGTCAGCAGCGTCGGTGCCGACACGGGATGGCACACCAGGATATCCGGCAGGAGGGGGTCCTTCCGGTTGTAGGCGAGCGGCGCTCCATCGATCCGCGAGGCGTGGGCCCCGGCGGCGAGCGCCACCGCGGCGGGCGCGGCCGAGTCCCACTCGTACTGGCCGCCCGCGTGGACGTAGGCGTCGACCTCGCCGAGCAGCACCGCGGAGATCTTCGCGCCCGCCGACCCGATCGGCACCAGCTCGACGTCGACGCCCCGGCCCGCTTCCCCGGAACCGCCCGGGCCGCCCGGGCCGTCCGCGCCGCCGCCCGAGCCGCCGCCCGCGCCGAGGCGCTCGGCCATCAGCCGGACGAACTCCGGCGGCCGCGTCCGGCTCACCGCGATGCGCAGCTTCCCCGCGTCGGGCGCCGGGACGTGCAGCGGCACCTCGCGCGGCTGGTCCGGCCCGGAGGTCACCGGGTCCGGCTCACCCGCCTCGCCGCGGACGAGCAGCGCCCCGCCCGCCGCGGACGTCCGGAGCACCAGCCCCTGCGCCGGGAGCGCCACGGCGCCGGCGGCCAGCCGGCCGCCGCCGTCCGGCAGCCGCTCCCACAGCGCCACGTGGACGGCCCAGTCGCGGCGGCCCTCCTCGGAGAACTCGCGGGTCCCGTCCAGCGGGTCGACGATCCACACGCGCCCGGCGGTGAGCCGCTCGGCGTCGGCGGTGTTGCCGGTCGGGGCCCGGTCGGCGCCGCGGGCGCGCTTGCCCGCCGCCGCGGAGCGGCCTTCTTCGGAGAGGACGGCGTCGCCCGGACAGCGCTCCGCCAGCGCCGCCATGAGGTACTCGTGCGCCCGCAGGTCGCCGGTGTCCTTCAGGGCCCGCGCGTCGGCGAACCCCACCTCGTCACGAACGCCCAGCAGCAGGCGCCCCGCCGCGCCGGCGAGCTCGCCCGCCAGCGCGTGGTCGTCCGCCACCGCTCTCTCCGTCATGTCCTGATCACATTCCCGACTCGGCTGGTCTGCTCGGTCTACATTCTCATGCCTGGCCGATGCCGGCCCATGCCGGGTGACGAAGACCACGGGAGGATCGCCCGGCTCCGCCGGGGGTCCGCGGGTGTCAGTACGCGGTCAGTACGCGCCGGAGCCGCGGAAGACGGCGGACCACGTCTTCCACATGATCTGGAGGTCGAGCGCCAGCGACCAGTTGTCCACGTACCGCAGGTCGAGCCGGACCGACTCCTCCCACGTCAGGTCGGACCGGCCGCTCACCTGCCAGAGCCCCGTCAGGCCCGGCTTCACGACCAGCCTGCGGTAGACGTCGCCGCCGTACTGCGCGACCTCCTCCGGCAGCGGCGGCCGCGGCCCGACCAGCGACATGTCGCCGCGCACGACGTTGAACAGCTGCGGCAGCTCGTCCAGCGAGTAGCGGCGCAGCCAGCGCCCGACCCGGGTGACCCGCGGGTCCTCCCGGATCTTGAAGAGCGCGCCGTCGGTCTCGTTGCGCTCCAGCAGCGCCTTCTTGCGGGCCTCCGCGTCCCGCACCATCGTGCGGAACTTGTAGACGGTGAACTCGCGGCCGCCGCGCCCCACGCGGACCTGCCGGAACATCACCGGGCCCGCGCTCGTCGCCTTGATCAGCACCGCGACGACCGCCAGCAGCGGGCTCAGCAGCACCAGCCCGGCCAGCGCGGCCGTCCGGTCGAACAGCCCCTTGAGGATCTTGCGGCCGCCGTCGAGCTCCGGGTGCTCCACGTGCAGCAGCGGCAGCCCCGACACCGGCCGGATCGAGATGCGCGGGCCCGTCACGTCCATGAGCGCGGGCGCGACCACGAGCTCGACGTCGTCGCGCTCGATCTGCCACGCCAGCCGCCGCAGCGCCACCCCGTCCATCTCCGGGCAGGCGAGCACGGCGACCGAGTCGGCGCCGATCCGGTCGGCGACCGCCGCGGCCTGGCTGAAGTCGCCCAGCACCGGGACGCCCTCGACCTCGGCGACCGCGTCGTCGCCCGCCGCCAGCGCGGGCGGGAGGCACACCGCCGCGATGTCCATCCCGTGGTAGCGCTTCTGCCGCAGCAGCCGGATCAGGTCGGCGACGGACGTGCGGTGGCCCACCGCGACCACCCGCCGCATGCACTCCCCGTTCCACCGCTTGCGGTGCAGCCACTTGCGCAGCCGGTAGCGGGCGACGAGGTCGAGGAACGTGCCGAGCGGCATCGCCATCACGACGTAGCCGCGCGCCACCTCCGTCTTCGTGGCGTAGGCGAGGATCGCGAGCGAGGCCATGAAGATGAACCCCGCGCGCAGGACCCGGTGGAACTCCTCGTAGCCGACGCCGATGTAGCGCGGCTGGTACGCCCGGCACAGCATCAGCACGGGCAGCCACAGCACCGGCAGCGCCACCGTCAGCACCACGTACGGCACGGTCGGGTCGTTCGGGACGCCCGGGAAGCGCAGCACGAAGGCGATCACGCCGGCGGCGAGCATGCTGAAGAAGTCGAGCCCGCCCGCGAGCCGGCGGT
Source organism: Actinomadura fibrosa (assembly GCF_900659615.1). Lineage (GTDB taxonomy): Bacteria > Actinomycetota > Actinomycetes > Streptosporangiales > Streptosporangiaceae > Spirillospora > Spirillospora fibrosa. The sequence goes on from NZ_CAACUY010000030.1 coordinate 24,177, forward strand.
ACCATCCGCTCCAGTTCTGGGACGGGGAGCGGCCCGGTTCGGGGCGGATCGATGACTCGGTGAGAACCTTGTCAACGACGGCCATACGCCCTCACCAATCCCTGTAACGCGTGCCCCGGAAAGCTCGATCCACCACGAAGACGGCTGAACGGTGCCTGAGGTTCACAAACATCCTGAACCTCGTTTGTGATGCATCCTACGAGCGCCGCCCACGGTTCGCGCGCCTGAGAGTCACATCACGGCAACGCCATGATGCCCTTCCTCCGGCGGCGGCGTCCGGCCGATGCGGCGGCTCAGGTGGCGTGGTAGGTGTTCTGCGCCGCGGCGAGTCCGCCGGCGATGACCGCCTCGACCGCGTCCGCGGCCCGCTCGACCTCCAGATCGAGGTCCTTGCGCTCGGCGGCGGAGAAGTCCTTCAGGACGAACGCGGCCGCGTCCATCCGTCCCGGCGGGCGGCCCACGCCGAACCGGACCCGCAGGTACTCCCTGTCGCCCAGCGACTTGGTGATCGACCGCAGGCCGTTGTGGCCGTTGTCACCGCCGCCCTGCTTGAGCCGCACCGCCCCGAACGGGATGTCCAGCTCGTCGTGGACGACGATGAGCCGCTCGACGGGCGCCTTGTAGAAGTCGCGCAGCGCCTTCACCGGGCCGCCCGACTCGTTCATGTACGTGCGGGGCTTCGCCAGCACGGCGCGCGCGCCCGCCAGCCGCCCCTCCAGGACGTCCGAGCGGGACCGGTGCGACTTGAACCTCCCGCCGGCCCGGGCCGCGAGGACGTCGAGCACCATGAAGCCCGCGTTGTGCCGGTTGCCGGCGTACGACGGGCCGGGGTTGCCGAGACCGACCACGAGCCAGAGGTCCGTGCTCACCAGAACTCCTCCATCGACACCGGCCACCCTGTCGGCGGCCCTTCACGGGAACGGCCCCCGCCGGTGCGCGCACCTGCGGGGGCCGTGGAGAACCGTGCGGCCGTCCGGGCCGCGGCGGTCACTCGCCGGCGGGCTCGCCCTCGCCCTCGGCGGACTCGCCCTCGGCCTGCTCGCCCTCGGCGGCGTCGTCGGCGGGCTCGGTGGAGACGGTCGCGTCGACGATCTGCGCGATCAGCGTCTCCTCGTCGGCGGCGAGCGTCGTGCCCGACGGCAGCTTCAGGTCCTTCGCGAGCACCTGGCTGTCGATCTCCAGCCCGCTGATGTCGAGGTCGACGGACTCGGGGATGTGGGTGGCCTCGGCCTCGATCGAGATCTGCACCTCGGTCTGGACGAGCCGGCCGCCCGCGACCACGTCGCCGACGATGTTCACGGGCAGGTCGACGGTGACCTTCTCGCCGCGCTTCACCAGCAGCAGGTCGACGTGCTCCAGGAAGCCCTTGATCGGGTCGCGCTGCACGTCCTTCGGCAGCGCCAGCGACGCGCCGCCGCCGAGCCCGTCGATGGTGAGCAGCACGTTGGGGGTCTTGAGCGCGAGCATCAGCTCGTGGCCGGGCAGCGAGATGTGCTGGGGGTCGGTGCCGTGGCCGTAGAGGACGGCGGGCACCTTGCCGGCCCGGCGGGTGCGCCGCGCGGCACCCTTACCGAACTCGGTGCGCGGCTCGGCGGCGATGCGTACCTCGGACACGGCGAAAACTCCTCGTTTGTTGCGATCCACGGCCGTCCGGCATGGACGTCCGCTACGGACAGAGCGAATCAGGCGATGCTCGATGCGTCAGGCGCCTCGAAGATTCTTTGCGTTCCCCGGGGAGTGCGGGCCGGTGTACCGGCACCGTACTGAACGACCCGAGGCATACGCGGATTCCAGAAGTCTAGCCGATGACCGCAATGCGAAACGCCAACGGGCCCGTCCCGGACGGCTCTCGCGCACCGGACGCGCGCGTGCCCGGGACCGCCTGGGGAGCGGTCCCGGGCACGCGGCACGGCGGGACGGGGGAGCGGCCTCCGGTCAGCTGTGCCCGCCGAAGAGGCTGGTCACCGAGCCGTCGCTGAACACCTCGTTGATCGCGCGGGCGACCAGCGGGGCGATGGACAGCACCGTCAGCTTGTCGAACTGCTTCTCCTCGGGGATCGGCAGCGTGTTGGTCAGCACGACCTCGGAGATCCGCGAGTTCTTCAGCCGGTCGACCGCCGGGCCGGACAGCACGCCGTGCGTCGCCGCGACGACGACCCGCGCCGCGCCCTGGTCGAACAGCGCGTCCGCCGCCTTCACGATCGTCCCGCCGGTGTCGATCATGTCGTCCACCACGACGCAGGTGCGGCCCTTGACCTCGCCGACGACGTCGAAGACCTTGACCTCGTTCGCCACGTCCGGGTCGCGCTTCTTGTGGATGATGGCCATCGGCACGCCGCCGAGCCGGTCGCTCCACCGCTCGGTGACCCGCACCCGGCCCGCGTCCGGCGCGACGACCGTGACCTGCGAGGTGTCGAGCCGGCTCTCGAAGTGCCGGGCCAGCAGGTCGAGCGCGAACAGGTGGTCGACCGGGCCGTCGAAGAAGCCCTGGATCTGCGCGGTGTGCAGGTCCACGGCGATCAGCCGGTCGGCGCCCGCGGTCTTGAACAGGTCGGCCATCAGCCGGGCCGAGATCGGCTCGCGGCCGCGGTGCTTCTTGTCCTGCCGGGCGTAGCCGAAGAACGGCGCGACCACGGTGATCCGCTTGGCGGACGCGCGCTTCAGCGCGTCCACCATGATCAGCTGCTCCATGATCCACTGATTGATGGGCGCCGTGTGGCTCTGGATCACGAACGCGTCGGAGCCGCGGACCGACTCCAGGAACCGTACGAACGTCTCGCCGTTGGCGAAGTCGTACGCGGACGTCGGCGTGAGGTCGACGTGGAGGTTGTCGGCGACTTCCTTGGCCAGGTCCGGGTGGGCTCGGCCGGTGAAGAGCATCAGCTTCTTCTGGCCGCTCGCCTTGATCCCACTCACCTCTGACAACTCCCCCTCAATGGAACGGTGCAATCTCGTGGGTCCTGTCCCCACTCCCCGCGCACCGCGGCGCATCACGAGAGCGTCTGCGTCGCGCGGGTCTCTGTTGTTCGTGAGGGGACGCCGCTGTCCCTCCACCTCCCCGCCGGGAGGCGGGGCAGTCCTGTTCGCGGGCGTGGCCGGCGGTCTCCGGCCACCGGCGCCCTACCGGGGCGTGCCGGTCACCCGCCGGCCTCGGCGCCGGCCTCCTCGGCCTCGGCCTCAGCGGCCGCTTCCTCGACGGCCTCCTCGGCGGCGGCCTCCCGGGCCCGGCGGGCGGCCTCGGCCGCCGGGGAGCCGGCGCGCCTGCGCTCGACCCAGCCCTCGACGTTGCGCTGCCGCGCCCGCGCGACCGCCATCGCCCCGGGCGGGACGTCCTGGACGATCACCGAGCCGGCCGCCGTGTACGCGCCGTCCCCGATGGTCACCGGGGCGACGATCATGTTGTCGCTGCCCACCTTGACGTGCGAGCCGATGACGCTGCGGTGCTTGTGCACGCCGTCGTAGTTCACGAACACCGAGCTCGCGCCGATGTTGGAGCCCGCCCCGATCTCGGCGTCCCCCACGTAGGTGAGGTGCGGCACCTTCGTGCCCTCGCCGATCTCGGCGTTCTTGGTCTCGACGTACGTCCCGACCTTGGCCTTGCGCGCGAGGCGCGTGCCGGGCCGCAGGTAGGCGTACGGGCCGACGGACGCATCGGGCCCGATCTCCGCCTCCGCGCACACGGCGTTGACGACCGTGGCGCCGGGGCCGACGCGCGTGTCCGTCAGCGTGCAGTTCGGCCCGACCGTCGCGCCCTCGCCGAGGTGCGTGGCGCCGTGGAGCTGCGTGCCCGGGCGGACCTCCGCGTCCTGGTCGGCCGTCACGCCGACGTCGATCCAGGTGGTCGCCGGGTCGACGATCGTGACGCCCGCCCGCATGTGGGCTTCGAGGATGCGGTCGTTGAGCTGCCGCCGCGCCTGCGCGAGCTGCACCCTGTCGTTCACGCCCTGGGTCTCCACCCAGTCGGCGGCGAGGTGCGCCCCGGCGCGGTGCCCGTCGCCCCGCAGGATCGCGACGACGTCGGTGAGGTATTCCTCACCCTTCGCGTTGTCGGTGGTCACGCGCTTGAGCGCGTCCTCCAGCAGGGCGCCGTCGAAGGCGTACATGCCGACGTTGATCTCGCCGATGGCGCGCTGCGCGGCGTCGGCGTCCTTGTGCTCGACGATCGCGGCGACGCTGCCGTCCGCCGCGCGGACCATCCGGCCGTACCCGGTCGGGTCGGGGATCTCCGTGGTGAGGACGGTCGCCGCGTTCCCCTCGTCCTCGTGGGCCCGGACGAGCGCGGCGAGCGTCTCGCCGCGCAGCAGCGGGTGGTCGCCGTTGGTCACCACGACGGTGCCGTCCAGCGCGCCGGTCTGCTCCAGCGCCACGCGGACGGCGTGGCCGGTGCCGCCCTGCCGCTCCTGCACGACGGCCTCGGCGTCGGGCGCGTGCTCGGCGAGGTGGGCGACGACCTGCTCGCGCCGGTGCCCGACCACCACGACGAGCCGCTCGGGCTCCAGCTCGCGCGCCGCGGCGAGGACGTGGCCCAGCATGCTGCGCCCGCAGAGCTCGTGGAGCACCTTCGAGGTGCGGGACTTCATCCGGGTGCCCTCGCCCGCGGCGAGAACGATGACGGCGGCCGGGCGGCTGGCCCGGTTCCCTGTAAGGCCGGCACTCACGAAGAGGCTCCTCGGCATCGCGGACGGGATCGTTTCGGGCTGCGGATCGCGCGCCCACCTGCTGTAACAGGGCATGGCAGGGCGCGGCTCAGCCGACACGGGAAGGATACCGCCCGGCGGGCGCCTGTCATCCGCCGCCCGCCGGCCGCCGGAAGCGGCCACGAGCCCGGGAAGGGCTCCGGCGCAAGGACTCGAACCTTGTCTAAGGGCACCAAAAACCCTTGTGCTGCCGATTACACCACGCCGGATGGGAGCGACCGGTTCCGCCATCGCGCCGGACCGCCCGGACGCCCCAACGATACCGAGCCGGAGCGACAAGCCCCACCCTATTGTCCCTCCGGCGGCCGTCCGTTATCCGGTGACCGCCAGCCAGTCCGGCAGGGGCTCGCGGGCCTCAAGCCACGGCTCGGGGATGCCCTCGACGCCCACATGCGCCGCGACGATGCCTCCGACGATCGCAGCGGTGGTGTCCATGTCGCCGCCGACCAGTGGACACGCCCGCACGGCCGCCTCGTAGTCGGTCAAGCGGGTGGCCGCGACCCACAACGCATAGGGGACGGTGTCCTGCGCCGAGATGCGTGAGCCGTTCCCCAGTTCGTGGGCCGCCTCCTTGGGGGATTTGGACAGCAGCCGGAGCGCGCGCCGCAGCCCTCGGCGCACGTACTCGCCCATCGTCGTCCGCTCCAGGGCGGCTTCGATGACGGCCTTGGGAGGGACGTCCTCTCCCCGGTGGGACGACACGAACGCTGTCGCGACGGCCACGGCGACGGCACCGGCGATGCCCTCGACATGCGCGTGGGTGACCTCCGCCGACAGGAGCGCCTGCTCCGCCGCGCGGCCGGGATCGTCCGCGAAGTAGGCGCCGAGCGGGGCGACGCGCATGGCGGCGCCGTTGCCGAACGAGCCCTTCCCGTCGAAGAGCTCCCGGGCGGCCCGATGCCAGTGGTCACCTCGGCGAACGCGCTCCAGGAGTTCGAGGGCGCCCGCCCCGTACCGGCGGTGGACGTCGAACCGGCCGGCGAACGACCGCGCCAGCTCGTCCTGGTCGATTTGACCGTTCTGGTTTAGAACGTCCACTACTGAGCACGCCATCTCCGTGTCGTCCGACCAGGCCCAGGGAGCGGGCGGCATGCCGGACTCAGCGGGAACGTCTCTGTTGGCGAGGATGAAGAACTGGTCTCCGAACGCGTCGCCGACCGACAGGCCGGTCAGCGAACCCAGCGCGCGCTCCGAACGTTGCTTCTCGGTGAGGGCCACTTTCAGCGTCCTTCCACGGCGGCCGGCCCGGAGACGGCCGGCAGGCGACTGATCCACCGAGAGCTTCGTGGCCCGTGAGACAGATTCCCACTTAATTTACCCGACGGCTATGTGCAACCTACGGTTCCGTAGCTTACGTTGGCGTAGGTAAGGCTGCCCCGGCAGCGGACCGGAGAACAGGAAGGCGTGATTCCATGACCACGGCCCCCGCCATCGAACCGCCCCGACCACAGAAGCGACCCGAGATCGCCCCGGACACCCAGGGCAACGCCGAGCGCCTGCTCGTCGCCGTCTTCACCGGCGTCCCGTTCCTCGCCCTCTTCGCGGCCGTTCCCCTCGCCTGGGGCAGGTTCCTCGGCTGGACCGACGTCGTGCTCACGGCCGTCTTCTACTTCGTCTCCGCCGCGGGCATCACCGTCGGCTACCACCGCTACTTCACGCACGGCTCCTTCAAGGCCAACCGGCCCCTGAAGATCTTCATGGCGCTGGCCGGCAGCCTCGCCATCGAGGGCCCGGTCATCACCTGGGTCGCCGACCACCGCCGCCACCACAAGCACTCCGACAAGGAGATGGACCCGCACTCCCCCTGGCGCTTCGGCAACGACTGGAAGGCGCTGACCAAGGGCCTCGTGTGGGCGCACTACGGCTGGCTGTTCGACGCCAACCGCACGTCCAAGCCCCGCTTCGCCAAGGACCTGCTGAACGACCGGGACATCACCCGCATCCACCTGTGGTTCCCCGGCCTCGTCGCGGTCTCGTTCCTGCTGCCCGCCGCGATCGGCGGCCTCGTCACCATGTCCTGGACGGGCTTCCTCACCGCCCTCTTCTGGGCCGGGTTCGTGCGCATCACCCTCGTCCACCACGTCACCTGGTCGATCAACTCGATCTGCCACACCTTCGGCAAGGAGGACTTCGAGGTCCGCGACAAGTCCCGCAACGTGTGGTGGCTGGCCATCCCGTCCCTCGGCGAGTCCTGGCACAACCTGCACCACTCCGACCCGACCTGCGCCCGCCACGGCGTCCTCAAGGGCCAGGTCGACATCAGCGCGCGGGTCATCTGGCTGTTCGAGAAGGCCGGCTGGGCCCGCGACGTCCGCTGGCCGGACGCGGGCAGGCTCGCCTCCAAGCGCGCGAAGCAGGCGAGTTGACCGCCACAATTGAACCTGTGACAGAACCCGCTCCCAGGACCCGCAGAAAACGGATGACCGGCAAGGAACGGCGCGAGCAGCTCCTCGACATCGGGCGCACGCTGTTCGCCGAGCGCGGTCTGGACGGCACCTCCGTGGAGGAGATCGCCTCCGCGGCAGGTGTCTCCAAGCCCGTGGTCTACGAGCACTTCGGCGGCAAGGAGGGCCTGTACGCGGTCGTCGTCGACCGCGAGTTCGAGCGGCTGCTGAGCCTGGTCACCGAGGCGCTGAACTCGGCGAGCCACTACCGCGGCAAGCTGGAGAAGGCCGCGCTGGCGCTGCTGGAGTACATCGAGGAGAACCCCGACGGGTTCCGCATCCTCGTCCGCGACTCCCACGGCGGCACCGGCACCGGCAGCTACGCGAGCCTGCTCAGCGAGATCGCCGGCGAGGTCGAGTACATCCTCGCGCAGGAGTTCGACCGGCACGACTACGACGACAAGTTCGCGCCCATCTACGCGCAGAGCCTCGTCGGCATGGTCGCGCTGACCGGGCAGTGGTGGCTGGACGTCCGCAGGCCGCGGCGCGAGGAGGTCGCGGCCCACGTGGTCAACCTCGCCTGGAACGGCCTGTCCGGCCTCGAACAGCGCCCGTCCCTGGACCCGCGCCGCCGCCGCAAGGAGCTGGAGCGCCAGGAGAAGCGCGCCGAGAAGGCCGCGGCCAAGGCGGAGAAGGCCGAGGAGAAGGCCGCGGCCAAGGCCGAGAAGGCCCAGCGCAAGAAGCGCTCCGACGAGGCGGAGCCGACCGTGGCCGAGTTCCCGGCCCCGAACCCGTCCGCCTGACTCAGGACGCCTGGAGGAACTCCAGGCGGTTCCCCACGGGATCGTCGGCGTAAAGCCGGCGATACCCGGGGAACAGACCGTCCGGCCGGACCTCGTGCCCAGCCGCCCTCAACTTCGCGGCGACCTCGTCCAGGTCCCGGACGAGCAGCCCCGGATGGGCCTTCCTCGCCGCACGGAAGTCCTGCTCGATCCCCAGATGGAGCTCGACTCCCCCACCCCGGAACCACACCCCGCCACGCTTGGCGAGCTCCGGAGGCTTAGGCACCTCCTCCATCCCGAGGACACCCGCGTAGAACGCCCTTAGGACGTCCTCGCTCCCCACAGGCGCGGCCAGTTGCACGTGATGAACACCGGTCAGCATGAGGCCTCCAGACAAACCAGTGGCCGTCCGGAGTTCGTCCGGACGGCCACCGGCCGGGGTCGCCGCCGTCGGGTCACGACGCCGGGGCTTGCGGGGCCCGCACGGTCTGCGATCATGAGATCGCCGCGTCCGCGCGGCCCTCTTGGATGCCGCCCGCCCTCCGAGCTGGCACACCGCAGGGGAACGAGTCGCTTCCCTCGGACGGCGGGCGGCACCCCGTCTAGGGGGCGTTCCGGCTGGCGATCACGAAGACCCGCCGGAACGGGAACACCGTCCCGTACGAGGCGGCCGGATACGCCTCGCGCAGCAGGACCCGGTACTCGTCGAGGAACTCCTCCGCGTCCGCTCCAAGAGCGCTCAGCACGGGCCGAAGCGCGGTGCCCTTGACCCACTCCAGCACCGGATCGTTCCCGTGGAGAACCTGCATGTACGTCGTCTCCCAGGCGTCCACCGCGTACCCGAGCGGCGCCAGCAGGTCGAGGTAGCCCTCCGGCCCCAGCACCGGATCGGCCCGCAGCACGCCCTCAAGCCGCCCGCTCCACTTCCGCGAACCGGCCAGCTCCCGCATCACCGCATGGCTGGGCGCGTCGAAGTTGCCGGGCACCTGGAACGCCAGCCGCCCACCGGGCGCCAGCGCCTCCATCCACCGCGGCAGAAGCTCACGATGCTCAGGCACCCACTGGAGGACGGCGTTCGAGACGATCACGTCGGGCGCCTGCCGGGGCCGCCAGGACCGCACGTCCCCGACCGCGAACTCCAGCCGCCCCGGAATCCCGCGCGGCCGCGCCTCGGCGATCATCTCCGGCGACCCGTCGATGGCCTCCACGATCGCCCCGGGCCACCGCGCGGCGAGCGCCGCCGTGAGTTCCCCCGTCCCGCACCCGAGATCGGCGGCATACCGCGGCTCGGCGCCACCGATCCGCCCCACGAGCTCGAAGAACGGCCTGGCGCGCTCGTCCCCGAAGACCCCGTACTGCACGGGATCCCACACAGCTTGTCTCGACATCAAGACACAGCATGCCCGCCCCCATATCTTGATGTCAAGAGTTTTGCTTATTGCAAGACCCTCGGCGTCGGGCCTTGGAGGCCCTCCTTCAACGGGCCTTGCGGCGATCGCTGGCATCGCTCCGGCTCGCCTGGCGGCGGTGCCGTGGTCGCGTGATAGGACTGGCGGCCATGCGGATCGGTGAGCTGGCGCGGATCACGGGCACGACACCGCGGGCGCGTGTGCGGGACATCCGCAAGCTGCTCGCCGTCGGCCTCACGCTCGACGACGTCCTCGTGTTCTCCGCCTGTCTGTCCGGCGGCGCCCGGTTGCCTGGGTTCGTCCAGGATGTGAGACCAACCTCTTGATATCGAGAGATGTAGGGTAGGGGCATGGAGGATGAGGTCGACCGGTTGGTCGGGGCCTGGAACGCCGAGCGTCCGGATCTCGACGTGCGGCCGCTGCACGTCCTCAGCCGGGTCTCCCGCCTCGCGCGCCATCTGGACCGGGCGCGGCGGGCGGTGTTCGTGGCGCATGACCTGGAGTCGTGGGAGTTCGACGTCCTGACGGCGCTGCGCAGGGCGGGCGCGCCGTACGAGCTCAGCCCGGGGCGGCTGCTGCGGGCGACGCTCGTGACGTCCGGCACCATGACCAACCGCATCGACCGGCTGGCCGCGGCCGGGCTGGTCGAGCGGCATCCCGACCCGCAGGACAAGCGCGGCGTCCTCGTGCGCCTGACCGGGGCGGGCCTGACGCGCGTGGACGCCGCGTTCGCCGATCTCCTCGACCGGGAGCAGGCGATCCTGGAGGGGCTCAGCCCCGGCCAGCGGGACGCGCTGGCCGACCTCCTGCGGACGCTGCTGGTCCCGTTCGACTCCGATACCGAGGCGCGTCCCGCCCGGCCTCCGCAGCCGCTGTAGGTCAGCTCGTGTCGACCGAGCGCTGCTGGCCCGGGTAGCCGGGCTTCTGGGCGGGCAGGCCGGCCATCTCGTCGTCGAGCGTTCCGGCGGTGAGGGGCCGCGCCGGGGGCTCGCCTGACTCCGTGGTCTCCTCGTCTTCGGGTTCGCGGTCCACCGGGCCGCCCGCGTTGACGCCCTGCGGCTCGACGAGGGTGCCTTTGGTGTCCGCCTCATCCGGTTTGTTCCAAGACATCCCACCGATCTACCCACTCCGCGAACTTGAACCGGCCTCAGGTCAGGACGGCCTCCAGGGCCGCGGCCGCACCGCAGAGCCGCTCCTCGGCGCCGGCGGGCCCGATGAGCTGGACGGACGCGGGCAGGTGCGAACCGGGGAGCGGGACGGGCAGGGCGAACGCGGGCAGCCCGGCCACGTTGATCGGCCCGGTCAGCATGGTTAGGACGAGGTCGGCGTCCTCGTCCTCGGTGAGTTCGGGGGCGACGGTGGTCAGGACGGGCAGCGCGATCACGCCGTGCCGGGCCAGGATGCCGTCCAGCTCGGCGCGGAGTGCCTTCTGGACGCTCGCGGCCCAGTCCAAGCGGCCTTCGGCGAGGTCCCGCAGTTCGTGCAGGCGCCGGTACATGCGGGCGCTGATCTTGGACGGGTCGTCGAGGAGCGGCGCGTTCTGGCGGTACGCCTCGTCGCCGATGAAGACGCCGTTCGCCATGGCGGCGTCGGCGTAGTGCGCGGACGTGACGTCGGTGATCGGGCCGAGGCGCCGCAGGGCGTCGTCGACGGCGGCGTCGATCGCCGGGTCCGCACCCGGGACGCGGAGGCGCGCGATCGGTTCGCCCGGCTCGTACGGGACGGGCGCGAAGCCCGGTTCGATCAGGTCCATGCCGAGGACGACGGCGGCGACGTCGCGTCCCATCGGGCCGACGGTGTCGAGGGTCGGCGACAGCGGGTACACGCCGTCGAGGGGGACGCGGCCGTTCGTCGTCTTGAGGGACGCGATGCCGCAGCAGGCCGCCGGGATGCGGACGGAGCCCGCGGTGTCGGTGCCGAACGCGACGTCCGCCTCGCCGGTGGCGACGGCGACCGCCGATCCGCTGGACGAACCGCCCGGCATCCGGGACGGGTCCAGGGGGTTGACCGGGGTGCCGGACCACGGGTTGACGCCGTCGGCGCCCAGGCAGAACTCCGTCAGGTTGGTCTTCCCGACGATGCGGGCGCCGCGGGCGCGGGCCGATGCCACGACCGGGGCGTCCGCGGCGGCGGGCGCGGCCCGTCCGGCCACCGCCTCGCTGCCGGCGGTGGTCGGCAGCCCGGCCACGTCGATGGCGTCCTTCACCGCCAGCCGGGGCCCGTCGCCCGGCGCATCCGTTCGGAGGATCCACGTCGTCATCAGTGGATCATCGCGAATTCCGGCCGCCGAACGCCAGAGGCCTCAGCCGACGTCCTCCGCGAGCATCAGCCACTCCTCCTCGACCTGCGCGGACTCGGCCTGGATCTCGCGGAGGCGGCCGTCGAGCTCCTGGAGCTTGGCGTAGTCGGTGGCGTGCGCGGCGAGCTGCTCGTGCAGCTCCGCCTCCTGCTTGGCGAGCTTGTCCAGGCGCCGTTCGAGCCGGTCGAGCTCCTTGCGGGCCTTCCAGTCCTGGCCGCCCTTCGGCGGGGCGGGCGGGGCCGGCGCGGCGGCTTCGCGGGTCGGCGCGGTCCCGGCGGCGCGGCGCTCCAGGTACTCGTCGACGCCGCCGGGCAGCAGCGACACGCGCCCGTCCCCGAGCAGCGCGACGACGTGGTCGGTGATGCGCTCCAGGAAGTACCGGTCGTGGCTGACGACGACGAGGGTGCCGGGCCAGCCGTCGAGGAGGTCCTCGACCTCGGTGAGCGTCTCGATGTCGAGGTCGTTGGTGGGCTCGTCCAGCAGCAGGACGTTCGGCTCGCCCATGAGGAGCCGGAGGACCTGGAGGCGCCGCCGCTCGCCGCCGGAGAGGTCCCCGACGGGCGTCCACTGGCGGTCGCCCTGGAAGCCGAGCCGTTCGAGGAGCTGGCTCGCGGTCCATTCGCGCTTGCCGACGGTGATCCGGCGCTGGATCTCCTCCACCGACTCCAGCACGCGCCTGGACGGGTCGAGCTCCTCCAGGTTCTGCGACAGGTGCGCCAGCTGGACGGTCTTGCCGCGGACCACCTTGCCGGACACCGGCTTCACCGACCCGTCCAGCAGCCGGAGGAGGGTGCTCTTGCCGCTGCCGTTGACGCCGACGAGCCCGACGCGGTCGCCGGGACCGAGGCGCCAGGTCATGCGCTCGAAGATGTCGCGCGCGGCCTCGCCCTCGCCGACCCGGACGGTCACGTCCTCCACGTCGTACACGGTCTTGCCGAGGCGCGCCGTCGCGAACCGGGTCAGCTCGACCGAGTCGCGCAGCGGCGGCTCGTCGGCGATCAGCGCCTGCGCCGCGTCCACCCGGAACTTCGGCTTGGACGTGCGGGCCTGCGGGCCGCGGCGCAGCCACGCGAGCTCCTTGCGGAGCAGGTTCTGCCGCTTCGCCTCCGTCGCCGCCGCGATCCGGGACCGCTCGGCCTTCGCCAGCACGTACGCCGAGTAGCCGCCCTCGTAGCGCTCGACACGCCCGTCCACGACCTCCCAGGTCCGCTCGGTGACCTCGTCGAGGAACCAGCGGTCGTGCGTGACGACCAGCAGCGCGACCCGGCGGCCCTTCAGGTGCCGGGCGAGCCAGTCGATCGCCTCGATGTCGAGGTGGTTGGTGGGCTCGTCCAGGATCAGCAGGTCGGACTCGGGGACGAGCAGCCGCGCCAGCGCGACGCGGCGCCGCTCCCCGCCCGACATCCCGGCGAGCGGCGCGTCCAGGTCGAGGCCGGCGAGCAGGCCGCCGAGGATCTCGCGGACGCGGGTGTCGCCCGCCCACTCGTGCTCGGCCCGGTCGCCCAGCACCACGGACCGCACCGTCGCGTCCGCGGCGAACTCGTCGCGCTGGGTGAGGTAGCCGAGCCGGAGCCCGCGGGCATGGGTGACGCGCCCGCCGTCGGGTTCGGTCTCCCGCGCGAGGACGGACACGAGCGTGCTCTTGCCGCCGCCGTTGCGCCCGACGACGCCCACGCGGTCGCCGTCGTCCAGCCCGAGGGACACCCCGTCGAGCAGCGGCTTGGGCCCGTAGGCCTTGGCGACGTTCTCAAGATTGATCAGATTCACGACGCCTCCCAGCCTATTGCCCCGGACGAACCGCTCGCGCGGCCCCGCACGGCACTTCGCGGGACGCCGGGTGCCGGGGATCAGGCGGGCGGCGGGCCCGCCGGGGAGTCGCCCGGATACTGCTGGCCGGGGTACTGCTGCCCAGGCTGTTGCTGGCCCGGCGGCTGCTGGCCTCCGTACTGCTGGCCCGGGTACTGCTGGCCCGGCGGATACTGGCCCGGGTACTGCTGGCCGTAGCCGGGCTGCGGCGGGCCGTAGCCCGGCGGTGGCTGCGTGCGCTTCCGGTTGCCGTTCGCCACCACGATGATCATCACCACGGCGCCGACGAGGGCGAGCAGGACGATCACGATGAGCAGGAGCACGGCGAGGCTCAACACATCCACTTCCTCACGCTCGACCTTGGGCCCTCGCGGCCGTTACGGGTGCGGCCACGATACCCGCGCGTCCGGGGAAGCGGGCTCAGACGACGGTGGCGCCGGGGACGGGGCCGGCGGCGACGACGACCTGCTCGGCGACGCCCGCGCCGTCCAGCTCGGCGGCGAGGTCGGCGGCGTGCTCCTCGTTGGCGACGAGGAAGGCGCAGGTGGGGCCGGAACCGGACACGATCGCCCCGGCGGCGCCGAACTCGCGGCCCGCGGCGAGCGTCCGGCGCAGGGAAGGGCGGAGCGACAGCGCGGCGGCCTGGAGGTCGTTGTCGAGCGCGGCGCCGAGGTTCTTGGCGTCGCCGGTGGCGAGCGCGGTCATGAGGTCCTCGGAGACGCGGGGCCAAGCGGCGGCGCGGCCCTGGGCCTCGCGGAGGCGGTCGCACTCGGCGTAGACGGCGGGCGTGGACAGGCCGCCGTCGGCGGTGGCGAACACCCAGTGGAACGTCCCGCGGGCGAGGGCGGGGGTGAGCCGCTCGCCGCGCCCGACGCCGATCGCGGTGCCGCCGAGGAGCGCGAACGGGACGTCGCTGCCGAGCTCGGCGCCGAGCTCCATGAGGTCGTCGCGGGTGAGGGCGGGCCGGTCACGGTCGTCCCAGAGCCGCGCGCAGGCGACGAGCGCGGCGGCGGCGTCGGCGCTGCCGCCGGCCATGCCGCCCGCGACGGGGATGGCCTTGCGGATCCGCAGCGCCACGGCGGGTTCGACGCCGAGCCGGGCGGCGACGAGCCGGGCCGCGCGGGCGGCGAGGTTGCCGTCGTCGGTGGGGACGCCGCCGACCGCCACGCGGGAGTGCGGCGCGGCCTCGACGGTGAGCCGCAGCCCGTCGGCGGGCGTGGCCGTCACCTCGTCGAACAGCGAGACGGCGTGGAACACGTTGACGAGGTCGTGGTAGCCGTCGGCGCGGACCGGGCCCACGCTGAGCTGAAGGTTGACCTTGGCGGGGACGCGTACGCTCACTGCGGTCACGTCACGGAAGCGTACGGGAACGCGAGCGTGACCATGGACGCGGGTGCCGATCACCCGGGCGGCCCGCCGCGGCCGCCCGGCCGGGCGGGACGGTCAGCCGCCCGGGGTCACGGGGAGGTTGCGGGGGTTGAAGTAGGGCGTGGTCGCGAGCTCGCGGAGGGCGGAGACGGCGCGCTTGTCGCCGGTCACCGAGAAGGCGCGGCGGTCGTCGCGGGCGTCCTCGCGCTGCTCGTCGGAGTTGAAGTAGACGACGGCCTTGACCTGCGGGTCCTGGAGGGTCCTGGACGCGGCGCGGAGCCACTCGGCGCGGCGTCCGGCGTAGGCCTTCGGGACGCCGAACTCGGCGATCATGATGGGCTTCGGCCGGTCCCGGGCCCACTGCAGGAACAGCTTCACGGCCTCGGACAGGTCGCGGTAGTCGTAGTCGCCGCCCGGCTGGGCGTCGGCGCAGATCCAGTCGACCTCGTCGTCGCCCGGGTAGTAGGAGCCGGCGTTGCCGGAGCCGAAGCCGCGCGCGGACGGGCACCACACCCAGGCGACGTTGTCGACCCTCTCCTGCGTGAAGATCGCGCGCAGGTGCTTCCAGGCGGCGATGTAGTCGGCCGCGGTGTGCACGCGCTCCCGCGTGCTGGCCTTGTCCATGTCCCGCGACCAGCGGAGGAAGACCGGCTTGCCGGTGGCCTTGATGGCGCGGGCGCGGGTGCGGATGAGGTCGTCGTAGGTGCCCTTGACGATGTCCCTGGTGTCGCCGCCGGCCCAGGTGAGCAGCAGGTAGCGGTTGCCGCCGAGGACGGAGGTGTCGAGGTCGGCGGGGAACGGCGCCTTCCAGCCCCGGTAGCTCTGCACGATGTCGAGCTGGCGGCCGAGCTCGTTCTCGAACCCGACGACGGAGGCCATGCCGGGCTTGTCGACGTCCTTGCCGGTCGGCTTGGCGGACGGGTGCCCCGTCGCGGAGGGGCTGCCGGACGCGCCGTCCGACGGGTCGTCCGAGGGTGAGGCCGACGGGGAGCCGGACGGGGCGCGTTTCCTGGCGTCCTCCGGTGGGACCCAGGCGCCGAAGTAGGCGCCCTTGGCCGGGGGCGTCGGGGCGACACCGGCCCGGGCGGTCGTCGTGATCTTGGGTGCCGCGCCCGCGCCGCTACTGCACCCGGCCGCGGCCGCCAGTGCCGCCAGCGCCGTGACCAGCGCCGCCGGCACGATCGGCGCCCTCGCGGGCACCCCCGCCCGCGTCGTCCGCGAACGCGCCTTCACCATCGTCCTCCGACTCTTCCCGCTCGGATGCGCCCCCGGGAGCAGTGGCCGCGGGCGCTGGGGGAACACCCTCCCCGACGGGGGAACCATACTCGGCAATACGGGCGAAGGCGGCCACGTCCAGCGCTTCGCCCCGCGCTCGCGGATCGACGCCCGCGGCGCGCAGCGCGTGCTCGGCCGCCGCCGCGGAGCCGGCCCAGCCCGCGAGGGCGGCGCGCAGCGTCTTGCGGCGCTGCGCGAACGCGGCGTCGACCACGGCGAAGACCTGCTCGCGGGTCGCGGTGGTGGGCGGCGGGTCGTGCCGGGTGAACGCGACGAGGCCGGAGTCGACGTTCGGGGCGGGCCAGAACACCGCGCGCCCGACGGGTCCGGCCCGGCGGGCGTCGCCGTACCAGGCGAGCTTCACCGACGGCACGCCGTAGATCTTGGAGCCGGGCGGGGCGACCATCCGGTCGGCGACCTCGGCCTGCACCATGACCAGGGCGCGCCGCAGCGACGGCAGGACGGCCAGCAGGTGCAGGACGACCGGGACCGCGACGTTGTAGGGCAGGTTCGCGACCAGCGCGGTCGGCGCGGGCCCGGGAATCTCTGTGATCTTCATCGCGTCGGCCCGGACGACCTCCAGCCGGCCGGCGAGCTCCGGCGCCCGCGCCGCGACCGTGGCGGGCAGCTCGGCGGCCAGCGGCGGGTCGATCTCGACCGCGACGACGCGCCGCGCCGCGGGCAGCAGCGCCAGCGTCAGCGACCCGAGCCCGGGGCCGACCTCGATGACGACGTCGTCGTCCTCCAGGCCGGCCGAGCGGACGATCCGCCGGACGGTGTTCGCGTCGATGACGAAGTTCTGCCCGAGCGTCTTCGTCGGCCTGATCCCCAGCCGCTCCGCCAGCGCGCGCACGTCCGCCGGTCCGAGCAGTCCCCGTGTCTCCCCCACCGGACAAGTCTCTCAGGCTCAGGAGAACAGGAACCGCCCGCAGTTGGGCCACTGCCCCTGCCAGCGGCCGTTCACCTTGTTGTAGAGCATCTGCGCGCGGTAGGTCTGCTCGGCGGCGCTGGCGTCGGACGGCTTGCCGGAGCCGCCGACCGACGCCCAGGACGACAGCGAGAACTGGTAGAGGCCGTAGTAGCCGGCGGGGTTCACGGCCTTGGGGTTGTTGTGGGACTCGCAGTTGGCGAGGCCGCGCCAGTTGAGGCTCGCGGCGGAGCCGCCCGCGGCGCCCTGCGGGCCGACGGCGAGGATCCGGGCGACGGGCTTGCGCTTCACCTTCTCCGAGATGACGATCTTGACCTTCTTGCCCTTGCGCCGGGCGTACGCCGTCTGCACGATCTTCAGCCCCGGCCGGCCCTTGCGGAGCTCCTTCTCGCTGAACGGCGGCACCGACGAGCTCTTCTTCCTGATCGTCGGCGCGGGCGTCGCGACCTTCTTCGTGACGGGCGCGGTCAGCAGCCGCACGACCTTGATGACCTGCCCGGCCGGCCGGTCCCGCGGCGGCGCGACGAGGTCGTGCGGGCCGAGCTGGATCTTCGCCAGGTCCAGGACCTGCTGGACGGTGGTGCCCGTGGTCATCGTCTCGGTCTTCTTCTTGTCGACCACGATGACGATCTTGCGGGGGGCGGGGGCGCTGGTCTTCGGGGGGTCCGCGACCGGCGCGCCGGTGGCTCCGGCCTTGCCGCCGGACCCGCCGCCGCCGCACGCGCCCGCCAGCAGCGCCGCCACCACCAGGACGGGGACCGCGGGGCTCTTCAGGACTCGCCGCACCGTGTTCCTCCAGGAACGGACGGGCTCGGGGGCGCCCGTCACCGCGCAGAGAGTAGAGGGAGGCGGCCGTCGCCCGCCACCTCAACGGGATTACTCCGTCCGGGAAACGGCGTATCCGCGGTCAGCGCGACAGCAGCGCCAGGTGCTCCTGGCGCACGAGATCGAAGCGGAGGGCCAGCGACACGAGCGCGGCGCGCTGCCAGTCGGCCTTCGCGGCGCGCCCGGCCGCGGGCTCGGGGACGCGCAGCTTCACCGACGCCAGGTAGTCGATGTGGAAGGCGACGGCGGACCGGGTGAGGCCGCCGCAGCCGGGGACGGCGGCGAGCCGCCTGATGATCTCCGGGACGGACGGGACGGCCGCGCCGGGCCCGTCCCGCAGCCGGGGCTCGCAGAGCGCGACGAGCACGAGGAAGTACGTGGCGGTCACGTCCAGCGGGAAGGGGACGACGGTCGTGCCGCTCACGTCGGGGTCGGGGGCGTCCGGGTCGGCGAACATCTGCCCCGGCGCGAACACGAGGAAGGAGACCGGGCCCGTCTCCGCCGGCAGCAGGACGCGGGAGAACTCGAACGGGACGGGCATCCGCAGGCGGCGGGGCGGGACCCTGACGAACTCCCCGTCGCCTTCGGGGTTCTCCACGACGTAGGCGGTGGCGCGGCTGAGGTTGCTGATCAGCCAGTGGTCGTCCACGGCGCGGATGCGCCCGGCGAGGCGGGACACGCCGGGCTCGTCGAAGGCCAGGTCGACGGGCTGGTCGGCCGAGCCGCGCCCGAACGTGAGCTGCCCGCCGGGCCGCAGCTCCCGCGCCGCGGCCTGCGGGCCGTCGCCCGCGGCCCGCACGATGATCCCCGGCATGGGGCGCCTCTCCTTCCTCTCCGCCGGGACCGGCCGCCCCGGTCGGCGGGACGGGTCACCAGGGGCCGAAGACGCGCTCCCCCGTCGCCGCGATCGCGGCGCACAGGTCCGCGACGTCGACGTCCTTGACCTCCGCCATCGCCCGGACGGTGTGCGGGATCAGGTACGAGGCGTTCGGCTTGCCGCGGTGCGGGATCGGCGTCAGGAACGGGGCGTCGGTCTCGACGAGCAGCAGGTCGAGCGGGGCGACCCGCAGCGCCTCGCGCAGCGGCTCGGCGTTCTTGAACGTCACGTTCCCGGCGAAGCTCATCACGTAGCCGCGCTCGGCGCAGACCTCCGCCATCGCGGCGTCGCCGGAGAAGCAGTGGAACACCACCTTCTCCGGCGCGCCCTCCTCGCGGAGGATCGCGAGGACGTCGTCGTGGGCCTCGCGGTCGTGGATGACCAGCGCCTTGCCGGTGCTCTTGGCGATCTCGATGTGGCCGCGGAACGACCGGTGCTGGTCGTCCTTGGGGGCCCAGTCCCGGTAGTAGTCGAGGCCGGTCTCGCCGATCGCGCGGACCTTCGGGTGCGCGGCGAGCGCGGCGATGTCGTCCAGGACGGCGTCGGAGATCCCCGTCGTCTCGTTCGGGTGCATCGCCACGGCCGCGTACACGTCGTCGAACTCGTCGGCGGCGTCCACGGCGAACCGGGACGACGGCAGGTCGCAGCCGATCGTGACGATCCGCGCGATGCCCGCCGCCTTCGCCGCCGCGAGCTGCTCGCTCACCGGCGTCTCGACGATGTCGAGGTGGCAGTGGCTGTCGAACACGTCGGCGGGCAGCCGCTCCGGCAGCGGCGGGAAGACCCGCCCGGCCTGCCCGTTCCGGGTGCCGTCGGTCACGGCCGCTCCAGCCGGGCGATCTCCTCGTCCACGATGGACGCGTCGAGCTTGCGGAACAGCGGCGTCGGCTTCGACAGCGGGACGCCCGGCTTGATCGGCACGGACTCCCAGCGCGCCTCGGTCTCGTAGTCGCCGGTCAGCACCCGGTAGTCCGGGCCGCCGTCCTCCGACACGTCGCGGATCTCCGGCATTCCGCTCCACACGCCCTCGCCGCCGAGCATCTCGTACACCTTCTGGGACGAGTTCGGCAGGAACGGCGTGAGCAGCGTCTTCGCGTCGTCCACGACCTGGAGCGAGGTGTGCAGGATCGACTGGACGCGCGCCGGGTCGTCCTTCAGGTTCCACGGCGCCTGGTCGGACAGGTACTTGTTGGCGTCGCGCACCACGTCGAACGCCTCGGTCACCGCGTTCTTGAACCGGGACCGGCCGAGCTCCGCGCCGACCGCCGCGAACGCGTTCCGGCTGCGCTCCATCAGCGCCCGGTCGGCGTCGTTCAGGTCGCCCGCCTCGGGGATCCGGCCGTAGTTCTTCGCGGCCAGGTTCACCGACCGGTTGACGAGGTTGCCCCACGCGGCGACCAGCTCGTCGTTGTTGCGGCGGCGGAACTCCGACCAGGTGAAGTCGGTGTCCTGGTTCTCCGGCCCGGCGACCGCGACGTAGTAGCGCAGCGCGTCGACGTCGTAGCGCTCCAGGAAGTCCTTCACGTAGATGACGACCTGGCGGGACGAGGAGAACTTCTTGCCCTCCATCGTCAGGAACTCCGACGACACGACCTCCGTCGGCAGGTTCAGCGCGCCGAGCGACCCCGGCTCGCCGCCCTTGTCGCCTTGGCCGCTGTAGCCGAGCAGGATCGCGGGCCAGATCTCCGCGTGGAAGACGATGTTGTCCTTGCCCATGAAGTAGTACGACAGGGCCTCTGGGTCCTGCCACCAGGCGCGCCACGCCTCCGGGTCGCCGTTGCGCCGGGCCCACTCCACGGACGCGGAGAAGTAGCCGATGACGGCGTCGAACCACACGTACAGCTTCTTGGCGGGGTTGTCGCGCCAGCCGTCCAGCGGGATCGGCACGCCCCAGTCGAGGTCGCGGCTGATCGCGCGGGGCTGCATGTCGTCCAGCAGGTTCAGCGCGAACTTCAGCACGTTCGGCCGCCACTGGCCCTGCTTGCCCCGCAGGTACCGGCCGAGGACCTCGGTGAACGCGGGCAGGTCGAGCATGAAGTGCTCGGTCTCGACGAACTTCGGCGTCTCCCCGTTGATCCGGCTCACCGGGTTGATCAGGTCGATCGGGTCGAGCTGGTTCCCGCAGTTGTCGCACTGATCGCCGCGCGCCCCGTCGTACCCGCAGATCGGGCAGGTGCCCTCGATGTAGCGGTCGGGCAGCGTCCGGCCGGTGGACGGCGAGATCGCGCCCATCGTCGTCTTCGGGAAGATGTAGCCGTTGTCGTACAGGCCCTTGAAGATCTCCTGGACGACCGCGTAGTGGTTGCGGGTCGTGGTCCGGGTGAACAGGTCGTAGGACATGCCGAGGCCGTGCAGGTCCTCGGCGATGACCCGGTTGTAGCGGTCGGCCAGCTCGCGGGCGCTCAGGCCCTCCTTGTCGGCCTGCACCTGGATCGGCGTGCCGTGCTCGTCGGTGCCGCTCACCATCAGGACCCGGTTGCCCGCCATCCGCTGGTAGCGGCTGAACATGTCGGCGGGCAGCGCGAAACCGGAGACGTGCCCGATGTGACGGGGCCCGTTGGCGTACGGCCAGGCGGGCGCGGTCAAGATGTGTCGGCTTGACGAGGACATGGAATCAAGGGTAGTCGGGTCGGTCCCCCGGACCGCACGGTTATCGCCGTACCCGCGATCCGCCCGGTGGCGGCCCGCCCGTCCCGGGCACCCGAGTAGCCTGGTCCGGCGCTCACGCGACGGATCACCCAGGCGAAGGCAGAAGCAGCACATGGGCCAGACCACGGCCGGCGAGCCCGCCGTCCACCCACCATCGGGCACCGCGAGCGACCGGAGCCTGCCCGGACGGCTGTCCGCGCGCCTTCCCGGGCCCGTCCGCCGGACGCGGCGCGTCGTGTGGCTCGCCCTCCTCGTCGCGGCGTGCACGGTCCTGGCCCAGTGGGTCGTCATGACGCCGCCGCTGTACTTCGACCCCTACTACGTCTGGCTGGGCGCCCGCGACTGGCCCGACATCCCCCTCACCCAGTGGCCGTTCGACGAGGTCCCCCACCAGGTGACGCGGATCGGGCTGGTGCTGCCCGCGCGGCTCGTCCAGGAGGTCCTCGGGCCGGGGCAGGCCGCCTACTTCACCATCGCGGCGCTCGGCGGATGCGCGTTCTTCGTCGGGACGTACCTCGTCGTCCGGTCCCTGTTCGGCGACCTGGCGGGCCTCGCGTCCGCGCTGGTGCTGCTGGTCCACCCGTTCTTCACGATGACCAACCCGTACGGCCACGAGGTCACCTGGTCGACCGGCGTCATGCTGCCGGACATGCCGGGCGCCGGGCTGTTCGCGATAGGGATGGCCGCGCTCGTCGTCGCGAGCCGCCGCACCGGACGAACCCAGACCCGCTGGCTGCTCGCCGCGGGCGCGGTGCTCGCCTCGTCGTTCCTCGTCCGCGAGTTCCTCGCGTTCCTGTTCCTGGCGATCCCCGCGTACCTGTGGCTGCTGCGCGTCCCGTGGCGCCGCAACGTCACGGTCGGCGCCCCCATGCTCGCGGTCCTCGCCGTCAACCTCGTCCACAACGCCCTGGTCTGGGGCAACCCGCTCGCCGGGATCCGGTCGGCGGCCGAGCACGGCGGCCAGTCCCGCGACTACGTGACGCGCGGGCTCGCCCTGCGCTCGTTCCTGCGCGCCATGCACGACTGGCAGCCCCTCGGGACGGTCTTCACCGCCGCGCTGGCCCTCACCATCGTCGGCTGGGCCGTCACCCGCGACCGGCGCCTGGCGCTCGTCCTGGTGTGGTTCTTCACCCTGGCCGTCCCGCTGACGGTCCTGTCGGGCGTCCTCGACCCGAACAGCATCTCGCTGCGGGCCTGGCTCGTCCGCTACTGGTTCGCGGTGTTCCCCGCCCTCCTCGCGGGCGGCTTCGGGTCGCTGATCCTCATGGCGCGGATGCTGCCCGCGGACCTCGTCCGCCGCCTGCGCCTCCGGACGCTCGTGGCCCCCGTCCTGGCCCTCGCGCTGGGCGGGACGTACGTGACCTACGCCGTCCGCGCCGTCCCGGACCTGCCGCGCGACACGGCCTGGAACGAGCTGCGCGGCTACCTCGGCGACCACCGCGACATCCGGCTGATCTGCGCCGACCGGCGGCTCGCGCAGACCCTCACCTTCTACACCCGCGACATGTGGGGCGACCCGGTCTGGCGCGGCGAGATCCGCGACTTCCCGCACTACGAGCCGCAGATCCCGCGCAACGCCCTCGAAGGGCCGATGCTCTACACCCGGTGGCGCGGCCAGGAGTCCCAGATCGCCGGCGGCTGGCGCCCGTCCGCCACGGACGGCTGGCGGCTGCTGTGGCGCTCGTCCGACGGCGTCCTGCAACTCTGGACCCCACCCCCCAACGCCGCCCACGCCAACGAGAACCCAGGCCCCAACCCCGACTAGAGCTTTCGCTGGGTACGCCACTCCTCGAAACTGACGATGCGTTCGGCCGTCTCCTGAAGGTCGATCAACGGCTGGCGGACATAGCCACGGCCATCACGCCACGAGAACGACTTCGGCTCGACCCAGACGTTCCGGGCCCCGAGGGTGAGAACCGAGATGCCGCTGTCATCACTGCGGCATGTGAACAGGACGCCACGTGCCCGCAGCACCTCAGAAAGGCGCTCCGCCGCCACTCTCGGGGCGATGACGCGATCGACGCCAGGCCACGGTTCCGGCAGGGGAAGCCTGAACCAGACGCACTTGCCGGACATCCTGGTGAGGCGTGACCGTGTGAGATGCGAACCGGCGTCGGTGGAGAAGGCCGCCACGATGGACATGCCTCGACCGTGTTCATCGAGCAGGCCGCCGTTGTCCGCGACCGGCCAAGTGTCGCGGTGGGCATCGAAGACGGAGACGACCAGTTCCGGGACGGGACGGGTGCGCGCCCAGACCCACAGCTCCGGGCACGCCGTAGAGGCCGCGTGGGCGAGCGCGTTCGTGGTGACTTCGGACACCGCGAGCTTGGCGTCCTCGACCATGTCGGCGGCGAAGGGGAACGCGCGCATCGTCGCAGCGATGAGGGACCGCGCCTTGGACACGGCGCTCGGGTCGCGGGGAAGCTGGAAGACACAGGCCCCGCCGTTCGCGATGTCGGCGGGCCTGCCCATCAGCATCGGCCACCCCTGACACGCGCCGCGGCCTCGCCGATCGTCCGTCCTCGGCCGCAGGCGGTGGGCTGCTTGCTATCGGACGGCGTCACCGCACCGGATGACGAGTTCGTACGATCACGCATAGGTCGGACCTCCACGTCCGATCAAGGTCCCGGGCCAGGTGGTGCCACACCGGCCCGGGACCCCCTCGATGACCTTCCTGAAGGACTGCTGGCTTCACCACGGATCACTCGGTGAGCGCACGAGATGACTCTCAGTGAAGCTCCTGTCACCTCGGTTCGAGACCGCCAGTACGCGGCCCAAGCCCGCGGACGTGGAGGCGATGCTCGACCTGTACGGCGGTGGCGAATCCCAGAAGCTGACCCTGATGCAACTCGCGCGGGACATCCGCAAGCGGGGTTGGTGGTCGGCCTTCAACGACGTCCTCGCCGACTCGTTCGCCGAGTTGGAGGACGACGCCACCACGATCCGGAGCTGGCAGGTCCAGTTCGTCCCCGGCCTACTCCAGACCAGCGACTACGCGCTCGCTCTCATCCGGATCCTGTCGCCCGACGCCGCCGAGGACGCCCTGCTCCGCCGACTCCAGGCCCGCATGGCCCGCCGCGCGATCCTTGAGCGGCGGGACGCCCCGTCCTACGACGTCGTCCTGGACGAGGCCGTGCTGAGGCGCCCGGTCGGTGGCGTCCAGGTCATGGCCCGGCAACTGGACGCCCTCGTCGAGGCCGCGAGCAGGCCGAACGTCAGCATGCGCGTCATGCCCCTCTCCGTCGGCGAGCACGCCGGGATGGACGGTCCGTTCGTCGTCCTCAGCTTCGCCGACGGCCAGGACGAGGACGTCGCCTACCTCGAAGGCATGGGCGGCGAGATCTACCTCGAAGATGTCGAACAGGTGAATCGCTGTAATGTGAGGTTCGACCGGATTTGCGATCAGGCACTTTCCGAGAGCGACTCGGTGACACTGGTCGCCGGCATCGCCAAGGAGTATCGGCAGTCTGATGGGCTCCCACGTTGATCTATCGACGATCCAGTGGCGCAAGGCAAGCCGCAGCAGCGCAAGCGGAAGCGACTGCGTAGAACTCGCCGGGGTGTTCGCGGCGGTCGCCGTTCGCGACTCCAAGGATCCCGACGGGCCGATGCTCCTCATCGGTCGCGCTGCATGGCGTGACCTTGCCGAGCGCACACGCAGGGGCGAGCTCGATCTCTCGTAGGGACCTGCGCGACTGTCGCATGGCTGAGTAGATCTGCTGGGTTGCTTGAGTACTTCCGCTGATGTGTGCGGGTGCGGCGGCGGCCAGGCTGGTCTGCATGGTGACTACTGATCTGGCGGGGATGCGCCGCCCGGGGAGTTTGGTCGTTGCTCGGGTGGTCTTGTGGGTGCAGGCTGTTCTGTTGGCCAGTGCCTGGGTCGTTCCGAACGGCATGGTGGGCGCCTTCGTGCTCACCGAGGGGATTCCGGACGACGGGTCCGCGGGGTGGCTGCTGATCCCGGTGATCTACCTGTCTCCGCTGCTGGTGGCCGCCGCGCCCGCGTTCGTGCTCGCCGCGCGGTTCTGGCGCGGGCGCCAGGGGGTGTTCGCCGGCGTTGTCGCCTTTGAGTCGGTGCTCGTGGCTTGCGGGCTCTTCGGAGTCGTCGGCGGGGGTGCCGGGACGCCCTTCGGTGTGGTCGTCGTTCTCCTGGGCGTCGCGGGGTTGGGCGGGGTCTATGTTCTGGCCGCGGTGCTTCGGAGCTATCTCACCGGGTCCAGGCCACCCAGTCGCCTTCCGGGGTGCGGCGGCTGTCCACGATCGACCAGCCGGGCGGTGCGCCGCCGGGCCAGCTCGCGGACGGCGGCTTGTTCTTCGGCCAGGACATGACGACCAGGTCGGCCGTCCGCGGCGGCTTCGTGTCGCGCGCGTTGAAGACGCTGCCCTCGCTCCACCACGCCCAGTAGAAGTGCGACAGCCGGATCGTCCACGGGACGTTCCAGTCCAGCGCGATGGACCGCCGGTCCCGCAGGTCCGTCCGGCCGCGCAGGTCGGTGTGCGCCGCCGACTCGCGGACGAGCGGCTGCGCGATCCGCTCGATGGCCGTGACCGTCATCGCGAGCGCCACGGCGGCGAGGAGCCCGGCGAGCAGCGCCGGGCCGTGGCGGCGGAGCTGGGCGGCCAGCACCGCGAGACCCAGCAGGACGAGGCCCGCCCAGGTCGCGCGCCACAGGTGGAACGCCGTCCAGTCCCAGGTCAGGAACGACGTCTCGGGGAAGTCGTAGCGCGTGTAGGTGTAGCGGTGCAGCCGGTCCCCCGCGTACCAGGCGACGACGCACGCCGTGAGGACGGTGAGGGCGGCCGCCGACGACGCCGCCCACAGCAGCGTGCGGCGCCCGGCGCGCAGCAGGACCGCGACGCCCACCGCGAAGAAGACGGGGGTGACGCAGGCCAGGTAGCGGCCGTACACGTAGTTGCCGATGCGGTACTCGTCCGGGAGCGCGCCCGACGTGGCGAACGCGATGCCCGCCACGATCGCGAGGAGCGCGAGCGCCAGGACCCGCAACCGGCCGGGAGTGCCGCGGCGCGCCGCCGCGAACGCCACGGTCACCAGGCCGACCGCCGCGATCCCGCCGGTCGCGACCGCCTGGTACCAGATCTGGCCGGTGCCGAGGGAGAGCATCCAGCCGAGCCCGTCCCGCGTGGTGAGGCGCCGGGCCAGGTTGCCGCTCAGGTCGTTGTCGCCGTACGGGTACAGGTGCGGCAGCAGCGAGTGGTTGAGCGCCGTCCCGGCCGCGACGCAGGCGGCGAGGACGAGCGCGGTCAGGGCCGTCCCGCGCCAGGGCCGCCACCGGCACAGCACCGCGACCGCCAGCACCCCCGCGTGCGCGAGGAGCAGGACGGCGCCGCGGGTGTGGGACGTGTAGGCGAACGCGACCAGCAGCGACGCGCCCAGCCCGGCCAGCGTCTCGCGGCGGGACGAGCCGCCGCCGTCCCGCCGGGGCGCGGTGAGCCACGCGTGCAGGAGCAGCAGCCAGCCGAGCAGCACGACCGGCAGCACGGCGTCGGTCAGGACGAACTCGGAGTAGAACAGCACGCCGGGCAGCAGCGCCGTCACGTGCGCGAACGGGTACGACCAGCGCCGGCGCACCCGCAGCCCGCGCAGCAGCAGGTAGGCCAGCGGCAGCATCGCCGCGCTGACCATCGCGTTGATGACGAGCGCGGCCCGGTACACGGTCACCGGGTCGTCGCCCAGCCAGAACGCGGGGGTCAGCAGCAGCGGGTAGCCGCCCCGGTAGACCGTCCCGTACGACATGTCGGCGTCGGGGCCGCCGGTGAGGACCCGCGCGGCGAACAGGTAGCCCGCCTCGTCCGGCGTCGCGACCGGCATCGTCTGCCCGGACGCGAGCCAGAGGCGCACCGCGACCTGGGCGAGCCAGCCGAGCGTGAACAGCCAGAACCAGGTGCGGCGGCGGGACGCGGCGGCGGGGGTGCCCTCGCGGTCCGACGTGGTCGTGGGGCGCGCGACGGCGAGGGGCGCGGCCTCGGCGCTCATCGTCGTCCGGCGCGCCGCCCACGGGCGGTCAGGGGAGGAAGATCCATCGTTTTGACAGCCTGTCACAGTCCCGGCGGGGCGGCGTCCGCGGGTCGCAAACGCTCAGCAACTTCTCTGCATTCGGGACGCTCCGTCATGACTGCCCGCCGGCCGGTGACGAGCCGCAGGCCACGGGCGCGCGGGGCCGGGAAGCGCCGAGCCCCCGGGCGTCGGTTCCCGAGGGCTCGGCGGCGGTCCGCTGCGCGGGGTCAGCTCTCGTCGGCGTCGGCGGCCTTGCCGGTCTCGCGCGGACGGGCGGTCTTGGCGGGCGCGGCGGCGGCGTCGAGGTTCTCCGACTCGCCGGCGCTGCTCGGCGCGGGCACCGTCGCCTGGCTCGGGCCGCTGTCGGCCTTCTCGGCGTCCGCCTTGTCGGCGGCGTCCGTCTTGTCTGTCTTGTCGGTCTGTGCCGGGGCGGTGTCCGCCTCGCCGGCCGCGCTCGTCTCGGCCTTGCCCGTGTCGGTCTTACCGGCGTCCGCCTTGCGCTCGCCCACGACCTTCGCGACGGCGGCGTCCACGACGTCGGCGGCCTCGTCGACCGCGTCGGTGAGCGGCGGGTGCTGGCGGCGGCGGATGCCGAGGATGCTCACGAACAGCGACGCGAAGATGGCCTGGAAGCTCATCACGAGCGCGGTGGCGGCGGGGACGACGATGCGCAGCGAGTGCCGCGGGTCGAGCTCGCCGAAGCTGTTGACCCGCCAGTGCAGCAGCGAGGCGACGAGGCCGGCGAGGCCCGCGATGGCCAGCAGCCCGCCGAGCAGCAGGCCGCGCTCCAGGCTCCACCAGTCGATGATCTTCTGGACCCGCCGGTCGTGCGGCAGGAATCCCTCCTGCATCGCGTACACCTTCGTGAGCAGCGCGAACAGCACGGCCTGGAAGCCGATGACGAGCGCGGCGGACGCGCCGACGAGGGTGTCGACGTCGAAGGCGATGTCGCCGACCGTCACGGGACCGGTCGACAGTGCGATCCCGGCGATCAAGCCGAGCGTCATAAAGACGAGCCCGGGGATCAGGAACAGCCACCGCGGGCTGTAGAGGAGGAGGAAGCGCAGATGACGCCAGCCGTCGCGCCAGGTGTTGAGGTGCGGGGCGCGGGACCGCCCGTCCGGCGACAGCGTGGTCGGGACCTCGCGGATGTCGTACTGCTGGAGGGTCGCCTTGACGACCATCTCGCTGGCGAACTCCATGCCGCCGGTCTGGAGCCCGAGCTGGAGGATCCGCTGCTTGTCGAACGCCCGCAGCCCGCAGTGGAAGTCGCCGATCTTGCTGCGGAAGAACAGCCGGCCGGCGAAGCTCAGCACCGGGTTGCCGAGGTAGCGGTGCAGCGGCGGCATCGCGCCGGGCGCGATCCCGCCCTTGAACCGGTTGCCCATGACGAGGTCGGCGCCGTCGCGCAGCTCGTCCAGGAACGGGCCGAGGGTGGTGAAGTCGTAGGAGTCGTCGGCGTCGCCCATCGCCACGTAGCGCCCCCGCGCCGCGCGGATGCCGCCCATCAGGGCGTTGCCGTAGCCCTTGTCGATGACGGGCACGACGCGGGCACCGGCGTCCCGGGCGAGCTGCTGGCTGCCGTCGGTGCTGCCGTTGTCGGCGATGACGACCTCGCCGTCGATACCGTTGTCCTCGAAGAAGCCGATCGTCTTGCGGACGCAGGTCTCGACCGTTTCGGCCTCGTTCAGACATGGCATCACTACGGAGAGTTCCACGCGATCTCCTTCGTTACCCCTGGTGACCGTCTGCGGTACTTTCAACTAATCTCATCGTGTTCCGCTGGGCGGCCGGTCGACGTTCATGATGCCTGCCGAGAACGGGTGATGCCGACCGCTCTCAACAAGAGCAGCCGTATCGTGTTGCGCAGTTGCAACCGAAAAACCATCTCCGCCACGGTCGCGGGCGGCAGGCTAGGACGTCAAGCATACGGGCACGGCGGCCCGGAAGGGGTGGGTCGGCTGTGACGCGCGCCGGAGAAGGCAGTGCCACCGGACCGGGGGCCGGACAGCGAAGGGGAGGTGCGGTAGTGGCGGATGACGCGCCGCACGGCACCATGCTCGACGACGCGGCCGACGGCACCGCGGTCGCGGACGCGGGGGACGCGTCCGCCGGCGACACGCCCGGCGGCACCGCTCTGGGCCAGGATCTCGACGCCGAACTCGACGCGGAACTGGACGCCGAGCTCGACGCCGCCGCGGGCCGCGACGGCGCGCCCGCCGCTCCACCGGGCGAACCGGACACCGAGGACGGCGCGCGGCGGCAGGGACGCGCCTCCGGGCTGTGGTCGCTGCCGCGGCGGCACCCGGCCTTCGCTGTGATCATTGCCACAGCGGCGCTGCTCCGGCTGGTCGCGATGATCGGCTACCAGCCGGCGATGTACTTCAACGACACGTTCGACTACCTGCACGTGGCGATGGAGCCGTATCCGCACCCGCTGCGCCCGGACGGCTACTCGTTCCTGCTGATCCTGCTGAAGCCGCTGCACAGCTTCGCCCTGGTCGTCCTCGTCCAGCACCTGATGGGCCTGGCCATGGGCGTGATGATCTACGCGCTGCTGCGCCGCAGGTTCCGGCTGCCGGGGTGGGGCGCCGCGCTCGCCGCCGCGCCGGTGCTGCTGGACGGCTACCAGATCCAGCTTGAGGAGCTGGTGCTGTCCGACACGATGTTCACGTTCCTGGTCATGTGCGCGGTGACGCTGCTGCTCTGGCACGACCGCACCACCTGGAAGATCGCGGCGTCGGTCGGCCTCATCGTCGGGCTGGCGTGGCTGACCCGCTCGGTCGGCATGCCGGTGCTGCTCGGCGTCCTCGCGTTCATGCTGATCCGGCGCAGCGGGCTGAAGATGGTCGCGGTGACGCTCGCGGCGTGCGCGCTGCCCGTCCTCGGCTACATGGGCTGGTACAAGGCCGACAGCGGCAAGTTCGCCATCACCGAGAGCAACGGCATCTTCCTGTACGCGCGGGTCTACAAGTTCGCCGACTGCCACAAGATGCACGACCTGCCGGTCAGCGAGTACCCGCTGTGCACCGAGCCGACCACCCGGCTGCCGAACTCGCAGGACGGGATCTGGAACGCGCAGTCCCCGCTGAACCGCTATGTCGGCAAGCGGTTCAGCCCGGAGAACAACAAGCTCGCCAACGACTTCTCCAAGCGCGCGATCCTCGCGCAGCCGTTCGACTACCTGGGGGTCGTCGCGCACGACTTCTTCCGGGTCTTCCGGTGGGACCGGACGGTCTTCCCGGACGAGGCGACCTACAACCAGTACGAGTTCCGCAGGACCAGCAACCCGCTCCCCGACTGGCGGATGGACGCCGACTCCACGGCGTCCGGGGAGGCGACCGCCTACGAGCGCGGGAACGCGCGCACGCAGGTGGTCGAGCCGTTCGCGGGCGTCATCCGCGGCTACCAGGACTACTTCTACCTGCGCGGGACGATGCTCGGGGGCGTGCTGCTGCTCGGCCTGGCGGGGATGATCCCGCTGTGGCGCCGGTTCGGCGGGGCGGCGCTGCTGCCCTGGACGCTGGCGACCGGGCTGCTGCTGGCCCCGGCCGCGACCGCCGAGTTCGACTACCGGTACGTCCTGCCCGCCGTCCCGCTGGCGGGGCTCGCCGCCGGGATGGCGTTCACGCCGGAGGCGCGGGAACGGCTGCGGGGCCTCTCCCGTCGCGTCCGCGCGCGCCGCTCGGCGACCGGCGTGGACGGCACGACCGGGGCAGATGGCGCGGTCGAGCCGGCCGGGACGCCGGAACCCGCCGGAGTGACCGAGACCGCCCCGGCCACCGCGAACTGAGCCCGCGCCCGGCCACCGGGTGCGGGCGGCTACCAGGCGTGCAGGCGGCGGAGGTGGAACACCATCGCCACATCCCCGCCCGTCTTCACCTTCTTCGCGACGGCCTTCCTGCCCCAGGGCGCCGAGAACGCCTTGACGTTCTGGCTCTCGCAGTTGGGGCAGGCACGGTCCGTCCAGGGCGTCATGCAGCGCTGCCCCTCGCGCTCGTACACCGTGGCCTCGCCGCCGTGCCCGTCACCGACGTGGCGGACGTCGAACTGCTCGTCCCAGGTCGTCGCGCAGCACAGGCACTGGTAGACCCAGGTCTCGGAACTCGACCACGCGTCGTGCATGGCCATCATCTCCTCGGTGACGCCGTCTCGCGCGGCCGGTTCCCGGCGCCGCCACCGCGGCCGGTGCCGGACCCTGTCACGCCCCGTTGAGCAGTACGGTGCTCGCTCCGGTTCCAGTGTGGCTCCGCGCGAGCCGCCGAGCTTCTTATTCCCCGCAAGTCACCACTTGGACCGTTCCGGGTAGGTGATTATCTCCGTGCCGCGACCACGGCGTCGTAAACGACCCGTTTCGGCGTCCCGTTCTGCTTGGCGACCTCCGCGATCGCCTGCTTGCGGGGCGTCCCGGCAGCCTCCAGATCCGCGACGGCGGCCGCGAGGTCGGCCGGATCCGTCAGCCCCTCGGGCTCGGGGGCGCCGCCGACGACCACGGTGATCTCGCCGCGGACCCCGTCCCCGGCCCAGTCCGCGAGCTCGCCGAGCGGGCCCCTGCGGACCTCCTCGTAGGTCTTGGTCAGCTCCCGGCACACGGCGGCCGGACGGTCCGCGCCGAACGCCCCGGCCATGTCGGCGAGCGTCGCGGCGAGCCGGTGCGGCGCCTCGAAGAACACCATCGTCCGCCGCTCGCCGGCCAGCGCGGCCAGCCGCCGGGCCCGCTCGCCGGGCTTGCGCGGCGGGAAGCCCTCGAAGCAGAACCGGTCGGTGGGCAGCCCCGAGACCACCAGCGCCGTCGTGACGGCGGACGGGCCCGGCAGGACGGACACCGGCACGCCCTCGGCCACGGCGGCGACGACGAGGCGGTACCCGGGATCGGACACCCCGGGCATGCCCGCGTCGGTGATCACCAGCACGTCGCGGCCCGCGAGCAGCTCCGCCAGCAGCTCGGCCGCCCGCGACCGCTCGTTCTGGTCGTAGTACGAGACGATCCGCGCGGCCAGCTCCACGCCGAGGTCGCCGGCCAGCCGGCGCAGCCGCCGGGTGTCCTCGGCGGCGATCACCGGTGCGGCCGCCAGCGCGGCCCGCAGCCGCCCCGACGCGTCCTCGGGCCGTCCGATCGGCGCCGCTCCGAGCAGCAGGGTCCCCGTCACGGGCCCCATTCTCCCATCGCGCCGTCCCGCCGCGGGCACGTGCCACCGCGGGCACCGTGCCGCCGCGGAACGCCCGGCCACCGCGGGACGCCCGGCCACCGCGGGACGCCCGGTCGCCGGGGGGCGCCCGGCCACCGGGGACCGCCCGTACGATGGCGGGATGGCGACGACGGATGTGGCTCCCGCCGCGGGCATCGCGCACCGGCCGCGCAGGCCCTCCCCGCGGGAGTGGCTCGCCCCCCCGATCCCCGGCAGCGCGCTCCTCGGCTGGCTGGGGCCGCTGCTGGTGACCGCGCTCGCGGGCTACCTGCGGTTCTACCGGCTGGGCACGCCGAAGGCGGTGGTCTTCGACGAGACGTACTACGCCAAGGACGCGCTGGCCCTGCTGAAGTTCGGCTGGGAGCACAACACCGTCGACAACGCCGACAAGATGCTCGTCGCCGACCGGCACGCGAACATCTGGGGGGACGGGCCGTCGTTCGTGGCGCACCCCCCGATGGGCAAGTGGATGATCGCGATCGGCGAGTGGATGTTCGGGGCGACGCCGTTCGGCTGGCGCTTCATGCCCGCGCTGTTCGGGACGCTGTCGGTGCTGATCCTGTGCCGGGTCGCGCGGCGGATGACCGGCTCGACGCTGCTCGGCTGCGCCGCCGGGCTGCTGCTGGCGCTGGACGGGCTCCAGTTCGTCACCAGCCGCGCCGCGCTGCTCGACATCTTCGTCATGTTCTGGGTGCTCGCGGGCTTCGCGTGCCTGGTGAACGACCGGCAGCGCTCCCGGCTCCGCCTCGCGCAGCGGATCGAGGCCGGGGAGAGCTCCGTGCACGGCCCGTTCCTGCCGCACGGGTGGCGGTACGCGGCGGGCGTCTGCCTCGGCCTCGCCTGCGCCACCAAGTGGACGGGCGTCTTCTACATCGCGTTCTTCGGGCTCATGGTCGTCTGCTGGGACTACGGCGCCCGCCGCGCCGCCGGCGTCCGGCAGGCGTTCACCGGGACGCTGCTGCTGGACTCCGTGCTCGCGTTCGGGCAGCTCGTCCTGCTGGCCGCGGTGACCTACGTCGCGTCCTGGTGGGGGTGGATCTTCCGGCCGGGCGGCTGGGGGCGCGGCCACGCGTCCGACAACGTGCTGTGGCGGCCGTTCGAGGCGATGCCGAAGCTGTGGAAGTACCACAAGGAGATGCTGCACTTCCACACCGGGCTGGACGCCAAGCACCCGTACCAGTCGTGGCCGTGGGACTGGCCGGTCCTGCGCCGCCCGGTGGCGTTCTTCTACACCGAGCCGAAGGGCTCGTGCGGCGCGGCGCGCTGCTCCCGCGAGATCCTCGGGATCGGCACGCCCGCGCTGTGGTGGGGCGCGCTGGCCGCGCTGATCGGCGTGCTGGTCCTCTGGCTGGTGCTGCGCGACTGGCGGGCCGGGGCGATCGTGCTGGGATTCGTCGCCGGCTGGCTGACCTGGTTCCCGTCGGCGTTCGCGGACCGGACGATGTTCCTGTTCTACGCGACGCCGATGATCCCGTTCATGGTGCTGGCGGTGGTCCTGGTCTTCGGCTACCTGATCGGCCCGGCGCCGCCCGGCGCGGCGGGCGCGCACGCCGCCGCCGTGCCCTACGGCGCGGAGCAGGGGCCCGTCCCGGCCGCGAGCGCGCGACGGGTCGTCGGCGCGGCGGCCACCGGGGCGTTCCTGCTGGTCGTGCTGGCGAACTTCGCGTACTTCTATCCGATCCTCGCCGCGCAGACCCTCACCTACGACGACTGGCACGCCCGCATCTGGTTCGGCAGCTGGATCTAATCCCGCACCCGGACGGCCGGGCGGGTCAGCGGCCGTCGGCGTAGGCGGGCGCGTCCGCGGCGGTGGCGGGTTCGGGAGCCGGGCGGAGGGCGCGGGCGCCCGCGAGGCAGAGCACGAGGGCGAGGACGCCGCCGACGCCCGCGCCCGCGAAGGCGCCCGGGACGCCCGCGGCGTCCTGGCCGACGCCGGAGACGGCGGAGCCGAGCGAGCCGCCCGCGCCGACGGCCGCGACGACCCACGCGAACGCCTCGGTGACGGTGCCCGCCGGGGCGAGCCGGTCGACGAGCGTGAAGCTGCACGCCAGCGCGGGCGCGAGGAACACGCCGCTGACGAAGGCCAGCACCGACATCGCGGCGAGGCCCGGAGCGAGGACGAGCGGGACGTATCCGGCGGCGAGCGCGGCGAGCAGCCAGGGCAGCCGCCGGTGCGCCTCGCCGCGCCACGGGCGGGCGCCGTAGACGAGGCCGCCGGCGAGGGCGCCGCCGGACATGCAGGCCAGCAGCAGCCCGGACGCGATCTCCGAGTCGAGCCGCTCGGCGTAGGCGACGACCGCGACCGCGTAGACGCCGAGGGCGATCCCGGCGCAGAGCAGCGAGGCGAGCAGGACGCGCAGGCCCGGCGAGCGGAGGGGCCCGGCCCAGTCGGAGGCGCGGGGCTCGCCCGTCCACCTTCGGGACGGGCCGGACAGGGCGACGACGAGCGTCCCGGCGATGCCGAGGGCGCCGGTGAGGACGAGGGCGGTCTCGGTGCTGACGGCCGCGGCGGCGACGACGAGCAGCGGCCCGACGGTGAAGAGGATCTCCTGCGCGGCGGCGTCCAGCGCGTACGCGGCCTGGACCTGGTCCGGGCCGTCCAGGACGGCGGGCCACAGCGCCCGCAGGCCCGCTTCGAGCGGCGGGGTGGCGAACCCGGCGAGGACGACCGCCGCGACGGCGACCGGCAGCGGGTCGGCGCCGGCGGCGGCGAGCAGGACGAAGCCCGCGCAGGCGGCGGCGGACGCGGGCAGCAGCACGCGGGGCTGCCCGTACCGGTCCATCGCCCTGCCGAGGACGGGCTGCCCCGCGGCCATCGAGAGGCCGAACAGGGCGGCGAGGGCGCCGGCGAGCGGGTAGCCGCCGCCGTCGCCGCGGACGTGCAGGACGACGGCGAGCATGCCCATGCCGTTGGGCAGCCGTCCGAGCAGGGTGCCGCCGAGCAGCCGTCCCGCGTACGGCCGCCGGAGGAACTCGACGTAGGCGCGCATACCGCTCCGGATCCTGTGGGCTGAGGGGAAGTCATACGTACTACTCGACGCATCATACGTACCACTTCCCGCCGGGCCCGTTCTAGTCTGTTTTCCGTTCCGCACGTGCCCGCGAGGATGGCGCAGGGAGGCCAGGTGCCGGCGACCAGCCGTCCGACCAGCAGGGACGTCGCCCAGGAGGCCGGCGTCTCGCAGTCCACGGTCTCGCTCGTGCTCGGCGGGAAGTGGGCGGGCCGGGTATCGCCCGCGACCGCGCGGGGTGTGCGGGAGGCCGCCGAGCGCCTCGGGTACCGGCCGAACCAGGCGGCGCGGAACCTGCGCCTCGGCACGACCCGCACCGTGATGCTCATGGTGCCGACCCTGACCGCTCCCTTCTTCGGCCCCGTCTACACGGGCGCGGCGCGCGTCGCGGCCGGCCACGGCTTCGGGGTCGTGGTGCACGTGTGGCCCGACGACGCGGGCCCCGCCGACAGCCCGTTCGCGGCGCCGCACGAGGCGATCGACGGGATCCTCGCGTCCTCGATGGCGGTGGACGCGCTCGCCGGGTTCCGCGGGACGCCCGCGGTGATGCTCGACAGCGACCCGGCCGGGCCCGCGCCCACGGTGGAGTTCGGCGTCGCCGACGGGATGCGGGACCTCGTCGCGCACCTCGCCGGGCTCGGCCACCGCCGGTTCGGGCACGTGGCGGCCGCCGTGGACCAGTGGACGTTCCGCGTCCGCGCGGAGGCGCTCGCCGCCGCGGTCGCCGCGCTGCCCGGCGGCGTCCTGGCGCGGTCGGAATGCGCGATCGAGGCGACGTCGGCGCGGGAGGCGGCGGCGCGGCTGCTCGCCCGGCCGGACCCGCCGACGGCGCTGGTCTGCGACGACGACCTGCTCGCCGCGGGCGCCTACAAGGCGGCGCGGGCGCTCGGCCTGGACGTCCCGGGCGACCTGTCGGTGACGGGGTTCGACGACGTCCTGCTGGCGACCGCGCTGGAGCCGGAGCTGACCACCGTCCGGCTGCCCGCCGAGGAGCTGGGCGCGCGGGGCATGACGGCCCTGCTGGAGCTGCTCGGGGGCGGCCGCCCGAGGCGGTGCGTGCTGCCGGGGCGGCTGGTCGTGCGGGGCTCGACGGGACCGCCGCGAATCGTCCTGTGATCTTCCGGAACGCCGGGTATAAGGGGGCGCATGGGATCCCATCCGTCCGAGACCGACGTCGACGAGCACCCGAACAACCGCATCGGCTCCGCGCCGCCGCGCACCCGCGCCTGGCGGTGCGGGAAGGTGGAGGCCGAGGGGTTCCCCGTGGCGCAGGTGAGCGACTACCTGGAGCGGTCCGACACCGTCGTCTGGCTGGACGTGTGCGCGCCGCACCACGACGACCTCCAGATCGTCGCGGACGAGCTGGGCCTCGACCCGGTCGCGGTGGAGGACGCCGTGTCGCGGCACGAGCGGGCCAAGCTCGACCGGTACGACGGGTACTCGTTCGTCAACGTCTACCTGCCGCAGCTCCGCGACGGCGTGCTGTCGCTGTACGAGCTCTCGGCGTTCGTCACGGAGCGGGCGCTCGTCACGGTCCGGCAGGAGAACGGGCTCGACATCGACGAGCTCATCGCCCGCTGGGACGACAGCCCCGTGGCCGAGGGCCTGGACGCCCCCAAGACGTGGACCGGGTACCTGCTGTACGCGCTGCTGGACCTCGTGGTCGACCGGCAGCTCGACGCCGTGCAGGCGCTCGACGACGAGGCCGACGAGGTCGAGTCGCTGGTGTTCGACGACACGTTCCCGGTGAAGGAGGTCCAGCGGCGCAGCTTCCGGCTCCGCAAGAACCTCGGGGCGGTGCGGCGGGTGTCGCTGCCGATGCGCGAGGTCCTCAACACGCTGCTCCGGCGGGACCTGGGCATCGTCGCGCCGCCCCTGGTGCCCTACTTCCAGGACGTCTACGACCACACGCTCCGCGTCGGCGAGTGGACGGACTCGCTGCGCGAGCTGATCGCGAACCTGCTCGACACGCGGCTCGCGCTCCAGGGCAACCGGATGAACGAGGTGATGAAGAAGGTCACGAGCTGGGCGGCGATCATCGCGGTGCCGACGGCCGTGACGGGGTTCTACGGGCAGAACGTCCCCTATCCGGGTTTCTCCCAGCATTCGGGGTTCGTCGTCAGCACGATCGTGATGGTCGTGTGCAGCATCGGGCTCTACGCGCTCTTCAAATTTCGCGACTGGCTCTGAATGCCGCGAAGACCACGGACCGACCAGCTTTCATATGCGGATAGGTATCGATTCTCGTCCGATATCAATATTGGACATCGACTTCGCGGCTCTGGTCTGCTCTCCCGCATGCGCACTCACACACCCTGGTTCCGGGCCGTCGCCGGAACCGCCGCCCTGTCGTTGTCCGTCCTCGCCTCCGCCGCCGGCTGCGGCGCCGGAACGGACACCGCGGCGAAGAACGCGACTCCGCGGAGCGCGACGGCGCCGCTCGGCACCCCCGCGGGCGCTCCCGGCCGTCCGGCCCCCTCGCAGGCCGCCGTCACCAAGCAGATCCGGGCGCTGGAGCGGTCCCGCGAGACGCGCATCGGCGCGTTCGCCATCGACACCGGGACCGGCCGGTACCTCGGGAACCGCGCGGACGAGCGGTTCGCGTTCGCGTCCACCTTCAAGGCCATCGCGTGCGGCGCGGTGCTGCGGAAGGCCCGCCGCACCGACCCCGGGCTGATGGACCGGAACGTCCGCTACACGAAGGACGACATCCTGCCCAACTCCCCGGAGACCGAGAAGCACGTGGACACCGGGATGACCGTCGCCGAGCTGTGCAAGGCGACGATCACCGTCAGCGACAACACCGCCGGGAACCTCGTGCTGAAGCAGATCGGCGGCCCCGCCGGGCACACCGCGTTCTTCCGCTCGCTCGGCGACCGGGTCAGCCGCCAGGACCGCTGGGAGACCGACCTCAACCTCTGGAAGCCGGGCGAGGTCCGCGACACCACCACCCCGCGGGCCTGGGCCGGCGACCTGCGGGCCCTCACCGCGGGCGACGCGCTCGCGCCCGCCGACCGCGCGCAACTCGTCGCCTGGATGAAGGCGACCGAGACCGGCGGCAAGCGGATCCGCGCCGGGCTGCCGGCGAGCTGGACGGTCGGCGACAAGACCGGCACCGGCGGCGCCTACGGGACCGCGAACGACATCGCGATCGCCTACCCGCCGTCCGGCGCCCCGGTGATCTTCTCGATCACCACCAACCGCTTGACGGCCGACGGCACCGCGGACGAGGAGGCCGTCGCCCGGACCGCGACGATTCTCGCCCGCGGCCTCGGCAAGCTGACCTAAGGAACCGCCCGGACCAGGCCCGCCCGGACCAGGCCCGCCCGGACCAGGCCCGCCCGGACGAGGCCCGCCCGGCGCCGTGACGGTGCCGGGCGGGCCTCGCCGTCGGCTCAGAGCCTCCGCAGAAAGGTCGCGGCGATGGGGGCGGCGGCCTCGGCGCCGGTTCCGCCGCCTTCGACGATCACCGCGAAGGCCACGTCGCCGCGGTAGCCGATGAACCAGGCGTGGGTCGGCGGGTTCGCGCCCTCGCCGAACTCGGCGGTGCCGGTCTTGCCCGCCGTCCCGGACGGGAAGCCGACGCCGGCGGCGGTGCCCTCGCTGACCACGGCGGGCATCAGCGAGTGCAGGGCCCGCCGGACGCCCTGCTCCAGCGTGTGCGGCGGCTCCGGCCTGCGGCCCCCGGCGTCCGCGGCCTGCGCGGCCAGCGACGCGTCGACGAGCCGGGGCGAGCGCCACGTCCCGTCCGCGGCGGCCGCGGCGACGCTCGCCATGTTGAGCGGGCTGGTCAGCACCTTGCCCTGGCCGAAGGACGCGGCGGCGAACGCGGTGTCGTCGGCGTTGTCCGGGAACGCGGCGCGGACGGCGGGCAGCCCCGCGATGATCGGGGCGTTGAACCCGAACTGCGTCGCGACCTGCGCGAGCCGCTTCTCCCCCAGCCTGTCCACGGCGAGCCGCGCGAACGTGGTGTTGCAGGAGTGCGCGAACGCCTCGCGGAGCGGGACCGTCCCGAAGTCCTCGTGCTTGTAGTTGTGGAAGGACCGGCCGCCGACCGTCGTCGTGGCGGGGCAGCCGACCCGCGTCCCGGCGTCCATGCCGCCCGCGACGAGCGCCGCCGCGGTGACGACCTTGAACGTGGAGCCGGGCGGGTACTGGCCCATGAGCGCCCGGTTGTAGCCGCCGGGCCTGTTCGCGACCGCGAGGATCTCGCCGGTGGACGGGCGGACGGCGACGAGCGAGGCGGGCTTGTCCGCGGCGCCGCCGGACGTGCCGGAGAGGGCTTCCCCGGCGGCGCGCTGGACCTTGGTGTCGAGGGTGGTCCGGAGCGGCTTCCCGTCGGTGCCGCCGAAGCGCTGGAGGGTCTTCACCGGCGTGCCGTCCGCCCCGACGATCTGGACGGCGAGGGCCGGGGTCCCGGCGAGCCGCCGCTCGTACTGCTTCTGGAGGCCGTCCGCGCCGACGGTGTCGCCCGTCCGGTACGGCGCGCCGAGCTTTCCCGCGGTGGCGGCGGACGCGGGGCCGAGCGGCCCGGCGAGCTGCTGGACCGAGCCCGACGGCGACGAGCCGAGGTCGCTGCCGTCGGCCGCCAGGACGCCCGCGCGGGTCGGCCAGGCGCGGGCGGCCTTCAGCCGCTGCCCCTCCTTCAAGGTCGGGTACATGACCTGCGGCGACCACTCGACGCGCCACTTGCCGTCGCGTTCGACGAGCGGCAGCGCTCCCGAGTACTTCCAGACGCGGTCGCCCGCGAGGGTCAGCTCGGCGCTGTAAGAGCCGCCCGCGGTGCCGTCGTCCGGGCGTCCCACGGACGCGACCTCGAACCGCTGGCGGGTGACGCCGAGGTCGTCGCGCATCCGGGTGAAGCGGGACTCGAAGTCGGCGGGCGCGCCGGCGGTGAGGCCCTTCATCGCGGCGACGTCCCCGCCGCTCCAGGCCGCCAGGTACTTTGTCGCGGTGTCCTCGGGTCCCGGCCCGTCGCGCAGGAGCCACACCGCTCCCGCCCCCACGAGCACGGCCACGGCCGCGATGGCGGCGGCGAGGACCATACGGGATCGGCGCATCATCGTTCTCCCCCTGTCTGTTTCGCGCCAAGAACACCAGCCGACCAGCGGAAAGTCCAAGATTGATATCGCTTACACAGCCATATGCGGATCGATATCGCCGCTGGGTATGATCGGCGCCCGTGAACCTCGTGGGGCACCTGAACTGCTTCGTCGCGGTCGCCGAGGAGCTGCACTTCGGCCGGGCGGCGGAGCGCCTCGGCATGGCCCAGCCGCCGCTCAGCCAGCGTATCCAGCGGCTGGAGCGCGAGCTCGGCGTCCGCCTGCTCGACCGGTCGAGCCGCCGGGTCGAGCTCACCGCCCCCGGGCGGCTGCTGCTGGACGAGGCCCGTGACATCCTCACCCGGGTGGACCGCATCTACTCCGTCGCCGAGCGGGCGCGGCTCGGCGAGGTCGGCGCGGTGCGCGCGGGCCTGCCGAGCGACCTCGGCGGCCCGATCGTCGCCGCGCTGATCGCCGCGTTCCGCGAGCGCCGCCCGGACCTGCGCCTCGACCTGCGCGAGACCGGCACGGCCGAGCAGGTCCGCGCGCTCGCCGACGGCGCGCTCGACGCCGGGATCGTCCGGCACCCCTGCGACACCCGCGGCCTGGAGCTCGGCCCGCTGCTCGGCCAGCCGGTCGGGGTGCTGCTCCCGGCCGGCTCGGACCTCGCCGAGGCCCCCGAGGTGCACCTCGCCGACCTCGCCGGGCGCGAGCTGGTCGCATTCCCGCGCGACGAGGCGCCCGGCGCCTACGACGAGCTGCTCGCGGCATGCCGCCGGCACGGGTACGCCCCGCCCGCCGTCCACGAGGCGCGGCACCGGCAGTTCGCCTCCGGGCTCGTCCTCGCGGGGACGGCCGTGGCGCTCGTCCCGCGCACCGACGACTCCGCCGGGGTGACCTGGCGCCCGCTGGCCGGCGAGCCGCTGACCTGGCGGACGTCCTGCGCGTGGCGCCGCGCCCGGGACCCCGAGCACGCCCGCGCCATCGCCGACTTCGCCGCCGTCGCCACCGCCGTGCTGCGCGGCGAGG
The DNA here is from genome assembly GCF_900659615.1 of Actinomadura fibrosa. Taxonomy (GTDB): domain Bacteria; phylum Actinomycetota; class Actinomycetes; order Streptosporangiales; family Streptosporangiaceae; genus Spirillospora; species Spirillospora fibrosa. The sequence continues at coordinate 65,763 of NZ_CAACUY010000030.1, forward strand.
CCGGCAT
>NZ_CAACUY010000031.1 GCF_900659615.1 Actinomadura fibrosa
ACCGCGGCGGCGGCCGGCGACGGCGGCGCGTCCTCCAGCAGGCGGGCGGCCTCCAGCAGGTCGGGCAGCGGGTCCTCGCCGTTCCGGTCGCGCAGCGCCGCCCGCGTCTCCAGGAGCGCGGCGGCCCGCACCGGGTCCGGCGACTCGTCCAGCGCGGCGGTCGCGAGAGCGATCCCGGCGTCCAGCTCACCGGCGTTCAGGCAGGCCTCGGCGGCCATCTCCATGACCGCGGCCCGGTCGGCGCCGATCCGGCCGGGCAGGTCCGGCAGCCGGTCCCACAGCCGCAGGACGCGGTCGAGCATGCGGTGCCGCTCGGCGTGCGCGTAGGACCGGCGGGCCGACTCGGCGGCCTGCCAGGCGGCCTCGGCGGCGCGGGCGTCCTCCCCGGCCGCGTACCAGTGCAGCGCGGTCTCGGCGGGCGCGCGCTCGGCGGGGACGAGCCGCCGGTCGGCGGTGATCGCCTCGGCGCAGCGCCGGTGCAGCCGCACGCGCTCGCCTGGCAGCAGCCCGGCGTAGACGGCCTCGCGGATCAGGTCGCGGCGGAAGGCGTACCCGCCCTCGACCACGTCGAGGACCCTGCGGCGGACGAGCGGCCGGAGCGCGTCCTCGAACTCCAGGTCGGGCATCCCGGTGAGCGCGGCCAGCAGGTCGTGCTCGACGGGGCCGGCGGCGACCGCGGCGGCGCGCACGATCCGGCGGCTCGGCTCGGGCAGGCGCTCGACGTCGGTGCGCAGCAGCTCCAGCAGCGACTCCGCGGTGGCGTCGCCGGCGTCCACCAGCGCTTCGACGAAGAGCGGGTTCCCCTCGCTGCGGCGGAGGATCTCGTCCACCCGCGGTTCGCCGGGGTCGTGGCCGAGGAGCGCCGCGACCTGCCGCGCCACCGCGTCCCGGTCCAGCCGGGACAGGTCGATCCGGCGGACGTCCTCGCCGCGGGCGACCAGCGGCCGCAGCGGATGCCCGGCGACGATCTCGTCCGGCCGGTACGTGCCGACCAGCAGCAGTCCCGGGCCGCTGAGGTTCTGCGCGAGGAAGGCCAGGAGCTCGCCGGTGGACCGGTCGGCCCAGTGCAGGTCCTCCAGCGCCACGACCAGCGGCCGCTCGGCGGCGCCGCCCTCCAGCAGCAGGAGGACCTCCTCGAAGAGCCGGGCGCGGCCGAGGTCACGGTCCCGCTCGCCGTCGTCCTCGCCGAGTTCCGGCAGCAGCCGGGCCAGCCCGCGCCGGCCGCCGGCCGGGAGGAGCCCCGCGGCGGCGGGCACGCCGATCGCCCGGACCAGCCGGCGCAGCGCCGTCACGACGGCCCCGAACGGCGGCCCGTCCGCGCCCAGGTCGGTGCACCCGCCCGCCGCCGTCCGCGCGGACGCGCCGAGCCCGGACGTGAACTCCCGCACCAGCCTGGTCTTGCCCATGCCGGCCTCGCCGCCGACGAGCACCACGGTCGCCGCCAGCGCGGCGTCGCGGTACGCGTCGAGCAGCGCCGCGCGCTCCCGCTCCCGGCCCACCAGCACCGGGCTCGTTAATCGGCTCGCCATCCCCACAGCGTCTCCCGCCCCCGGAATCTAAAGATCTCGCGGCGGCCCGCTTAAGGCATCGGCCCCATGCGCGCGGCCGCCGTGCCGAACATCCTGGACGGGCATCCGAGCGAAGGGAAGATCTCATGCGCATCCGCACCCACATCGCCGTCAGCGTCGACGGCTACATCGCGTCCCCGGACGGGCTGCCCGCCATCCTGACCGCGCCGGACTTCGAGTCCGGCGTCTCGCACGGCCTCCCGGAGTTCATCGCCGGCTGCGGCGCGGTCGTCATGGGCCGCAGCACCTTCGCCCCGGCGGTCGGTTCGCCGCACTGGCCGTGGCCGAACCTGCGGGTGTTCGTCCTTACGAGCCAGCCGCTCCCGGAAGGGACGCCTCCCGGCGTCGTGTCCGCCGCCGACCCGTCCGAGCTGCTCCGCCTCATGCGCGAGGCGGACTTCACCGGCGACGTGCACCTGGTCGGCGGCCAGCAGACGATCCAGGCCTTCCGCGACATCGGCGCGCTGGACGAGCTCGGCGTGGTCGTCATGCCGATCCTGCTCGGCGACGGCCTCCGCCTCACCCCGGACAAGGGTGCCACCGCCCCTCTCCAGCTCACCGGCACCCGTACCTTCCCGGACGGCTCCGTCGAGCACCGCTACACCCTGGTCCCCGAACGTCCCTGACCGGCGGCGGAGCCGGAAGGCGGTGCGGGGGACCTCCGCGCCCGCAGGCCCGCGCGACCGACTTCAAAATTTTTTCCGCGGTCGTGTCGGTTCGCGCCGATCCCGTTCGTAGCCATGGTGAGAGACCGGCACCGAGCCGGTCGCCCCTAACCGGAGGCACACGATGTCCGTCACCACCACCACCGCGACCACCGCCCCCGCCAAGCCGCTGATCATCGCTGGCCTGGCCGCCTCGGCCGCGGCGTCCGCGGCGACCGCGGCCGTCGCCGCGGCGGGCCAGGCCGCCGGGATCAGCGTCGCCGTCGGCGGCGCGACGATCCCGGCGTCCGGGTTCGCCACGCTCACCGCGATCTTCTCCGTGGTGGGCCTGGCGCTCGCCCTGGCGCTGTCCCGCCTGGCCCGCCGTCCGCGGACCGCGTTCGTCCGCACCACGGTCGCCCTCACCGCGCTGTCGCTGGTGCCGGACGTGCTCGCGGACGCGGCGCCGGCCACGAAGGCGCTGCTGATGCTGACGCACCTCGTCGCCGCCGCGATCGTGATCCCGGCGGTCGCCCGCCGCCTTTCCGCCTGACCGCCCGGAGGAGCCCGCAGTGAGGAAGTACCTGCTCGCCGTCCAGGACGAGGAAAGCGCGTCCTGGACGGACGAGGAGATGCGGCCCGCCGGTGCGTGGCCACGCTGACGCGCCTCGTGACCACCACCCGCAACCGGCCGATCGCCCTGGCCGCCACCACCACGGAACGCGCCTGCCTGCGGAAGCGGCTGCTTCCGCGCCCGGACGCGGCGTTCAGCCTCCGGCGGCGTCGGCTATACGGCGCGCCAGCAGCCGCGACTGGGCGATGAGCTCCGGCGGCCCCTCGATGCGGTACGGGACGCCGACCGACGCCAGCGCCATCGCCAGCCACTCCCACGAGTCGGCCGCCGTGACATAGCGGCAGTTCCCCGCGTCGATCTCCTCCAGGACGCCGGTCTCCGCGACCAGGCGTTCGGCCACGACGCCCAGCGGCGCCGCGAAGCGGACGACGCCCGCCGCTTCACCGCCCCGGGTGCTCGGGAAGGCCGCGGGATCCTCCGGCGGCTCGCGGGGCGTGAACGTGGTGCCCGGGGAGTGGACCTCCTCGATCCGGTCGACGCGGAACGTCCGCCAGTCCCGGCGGTCCCGATCCCAGCCGAGGAGATACCAGTGGCGGTCGAGGAGAATCAGCCGGTACGGCTCGACGCGGCGCTCGCTCGGACGGCCGTCGCGGCTCGTGTAGCCGAACCGCACGTGCCGGTGCTCGTGGGCCGCCGACCCGAGCACCTGCACGGTGTGCAGATCCAAAGCCGCGGCCGTGCGGGACACCGCCTCGGTGGACGCCGAGACCGCCTCGATCCGCGACCGGAGCCGGGGCGGCAGCGCCTGCCGGAGCTTGCGGAGCACGCCGTCCGCCGCGCCGGTGGCGCCGTCCACCCGCGCGAGCGCCGCGAACCGCAGCCCGGCCACGGCGGCCACCGCCTCGTCGTCGGTGAGGGGGAGCGGAGGCACGGCCCGCCCGGCGACGAGCCGGTAGCCGCCGTCCGGCCCGCGCGCGGAGAGCACCGGATAGCCGATCTCGCGGAGCCGCTCGATGTCGCGGCGCAGCGTCCGCGGCGACGCGCCGAGCCGCTCGGTCAGCTCCGCGGCCCGCCACGTCCGCCCGTCCTGCAGCAGGGAGAGCAGCTCCAGCGTCCGCCTGCTCGGATCGGTCATGCCACCAGCCTCGCACGGGTTGTGGCCGGGATCTGACCACAACCCTCCCTAGCCTCGCCCGCATGACCGACGATCACATCCGCGTCCGCGGGGCGCGGGAGCACAACCTCAAGGGCATCGACGTCGCCGTCCCGAAGGGGGCGCTGACGGTCGTCACCGGCGTGTCCGGGTCGGGCAAGTCCTCGCTGGTGTTCGACACGATCGCCGCCGAGTCCCAGCGCCAGCTCGGCGAGACGTTCACCGCGTTCGCCCGCCACCGGCTGCCCCGGTACGCCCGCCCGGACGCCGACGCCATCGAGGACCTGCCGGCCGCGATCGTCGTCGGCCAGAAGCGCCTCGGCGGCAACGCCCGGTCGACGGTCGGGACGGCGACGGAGGTCTACGCGCTGATGCGGCTGCTGTGGTCGCGGGCGGGCCGCCCGCCCGCCGGCGAGTCCACCGCCTTCTCCTTCAACGACCCGCAGGGCATGTGCCCGCGGTGCTCGGGCCTCGGCACCGTCCGGACCATCGACCTCGAACGGCTCGTCGACCGGCGGCTGTCGCTGAACGAGGGCGCGATCCGCTTCCCGACCTTCCACGTCGGCGGCTGGATGTGGCGGACGTTCGCCGAGTCCGGCCACTTCGACCCCGGCAAGCCCCTTTCCGACTACACGCCCGAAGAGTGGCGGCGGTTTCTGCGCGGCGCGCCGGACCGGCGGCGCGGCGGGAGCGGACCGTCCGCCAACTACGAAGGGCTCCTGACCCGGTTCGAGCGGATCTGGCTGCCCAAGGACCCGGAGTCGCTGCGGGGACCGACCCGGGAGGCGTTCGAGGAGGTCGTCCGGGAGGGCACCTGCCCGGCCTGCCGGGGCGCCCGCCTGTCGGAGGCGGCGCTGTCGTCCCGGATCGGCGGCCGGACGATCGCCGAGTGCGCCGCCATGGAGATCGCGGACCTCCTGGAGGTCGTCCGGACCATCGACGCCCCGGGCGCCGAACCGGTCGTGGCGGGGCTCGTCGCCCACCTGGAACGCCTGGCGGGCATCGGCCTCGGCTACCTCAGCGTCGACCGGCCGACCACGACCCTGTCGGGCGGGGAGTCGCAGCGCGTCACGATGGTGCGCCACCTCGGCAGCAGCCTGACCGGCATGGCCTACATCCTGGACGAGCCGAGCGCCGGCCTGCACCCGCACGACGTCGCCGACCTCGTCGCCCTCCTGCGGACGCTGCGCGACAAGGGCAACACGGTGATCGTCGTCGAGCACGACCCGGACGTCATCCGGGCGGCCGACCACGTGATCGACCTCGGGCCCGGACCCGGCGACGCCGGCGGCCAGATCCTCTACGAAGGCGACGTCGCCGGGCTGGCGGCCTCCGGCACGATCACGGGCGACCACCTCGACCGTCCGACCACCCTGAAGGAGCGGCTCCGCCGGCCGGCCGGAGCCATCGAGATCCGCGAAGCCACCCGGCACAACCTCCAGAACATCGACGTGGACATCCCCCTCGGCGTGCTGACCGTCGTGACCGGCGTCGCCGGGTCGGGCAAGAGCACCCTGGTCCACGGGTACGTGCCCCGGCTGCGTCCCGACGCCGTCGTCGTCGGCCAGGACGCCGTCCACGCCTCCCGCCGGTCCACCCCGGCGACCTACACCGGCGTCCTCGACCCGATCCGCGACCTGTTCGCCGCCGAGAACGGCGTGAGCCCGTCGCTGTTCAGCCCGAACGCCGACGGCGGCTGCCCGCGCTGCGGCGGCCTCGGCGCCATCTACACCGACCTGGCCTTCCTGGAGCCGATGGTCAGCGTCTGCGAGACCTGCGACGGCCGCCGCTTCACCGATGAGGCCCTCCGCTACCGGTTCCGCGGCCGGACGATCGGCGAGGTCTTCCAGGCGAGCGCCCAGGACCTGGTGGACGTCTTCCCCGAGCAGCGCGTCCGCCGGGTGCTGGAGCACCTCGTCGACGTCGGGCTCGGCTACCTCCCGCTCGGCCAGCCGCTGACCACCCTGTCCGGCGGCGAGCGGCAGCGGCTGCGCCTCAGCCGCGAACTCGACCGGCCCGACCGCGTCTACGTCTTCGACGAGCCGACCACCGGCCTGCACATGGCCGACGTCGCCGACCTGCTCGCCCTCCTGAACCGCCTCGTCGACCGCGGCGGCACCGCCGTCGTCATCGAGCACGACGTCGCCGTCATGGCCCAGGCCGACTGGATCATCGACCTCGGCCCCGGCCCGGGCCGCCACGGGGGCCGCCTCCTGTTCAGCGGCACCCCCGCCGACCTGCTCCGCACCGGCGACTCACCCACCGCCCACCACCTACGCGAAGCAGTCAACCGACCAACCCGTTGACGCGCCACGAGGGGTGCTTCTGAGCGGCCGGCCGAGCACCAAGCCCGCACTCGAATGCTCAGGTCGCGGTGAAGAGCACTGCTCGGCCGGCCTTGGCGGCTCGCTGGTAGAACTCCCGGACGTCCGCGAAGTTGCTCCAGATGTACTCGAACTCCTCATCACCTCCCGGGGCGCTGCGATCGCCAGGTTCCAGAGCGTCGTAGCGCTGCCGCAGCCAGCCCCGGTCGAGAGGACGAAGCGCTTCCGCCACATCCCTCACCTCAGCCGCGGACACGTGCACGACGTGAATGTCCTCATGCAGATGCCGCCCACCGAGCACGGCATGTGAGAGCGGATAGGCCTCATAGTCGAGCGTTCCGTCACCGAGGCACCGGTGGATCGTTTCCCAGGCTTTGTCCGTGTCGACTTTCAGGTCATCGTCCCGCCAGTTCTCTTCGAGGTCTTCGACGAGGTCGGCCACCGTCTCCTCATCACCCGCCAAGAGGGCCCGCTCCTGGTCGCCGGTGATCGCGAAGTGCACGCCCAGCATGGACGGTCATCGTAGGTGCTCGGTCTGACACGCGCTCGGGCGCCGTCGCCGTGGTGGGGGCGGTCACAGTGGGGTCACAGGGGTTCGGACCGTGGTGTGACCGTCGGTTCCCTACAAATGGCCTCCAGCGATTGACGCGATAGGAGACCACGCGATGTCCAAGGGGAAGCCGAAACGGACCCTGGCGCTGCCGTTGGCGGCGCTTTCGATGCTGCTGCCGCTGCTCGCGGCCTGCGGGGGATCGGACGACTCCTCCGGCGGGTCGGGCGCGGCGGGAGGCGGCGGTTCCGGCGCGGGGGCCGGGGCCTCCTCCGGCGCGGAGGGCGACCGGTACGTGAAGTACGCGCAGTGCATGCGCAAGAACGGGCTCCCGGACTGGCCCGACCCCGTCGACGGGACGAAGTTCCGCATGCCGAAGGGGAAGATCGATCCCAAGTCGCCGCAGTTCAAGGCCGCGACGCAGGCGTGCGCGCCGCTCGCGCCACCGGGATGGGACGGCAAGCGCCAGCAGGATCCGGCCATGCAGGCGCAGGCACTGAAGTACGCCCGGTGCATGCGCCAGAACGGGCTGGCCCAGTTCCCCGACCCCCAGAACGGCGTGCTGGACCCCGGCGGCCTCGATCCCGACTCGCCGCAGTACAAGGCCGCGGACCAGAAGTGCCAGTCGCTGCGTCCGGCGGGCGGTGGCGGTTGAGCACCGAAGCGAAGCAGGCGCCGTCGGCTATCGAAGGCGGCGCGGCCGCGGGGCCGGTCACGGAGCGGCAGAAGCCCCGTTGGCGCAGGCGGTGGAAGGTGCTCGCCGGGACGGGGGTCCTGGTGCTGCTGGTGCCCGCGGGCATCGCCGCCGCCGTCATGGATCCCTTCGGCGACGAGGAAGAGCAGCCCGCGTCCTCAACCGAAGGCACCTCGCTGGCGGCCGTCCAGGAGGGTCCGCTGTCCACGCAGGTGACGCAGAGCGGGACGCTCTCGTACGCCGCCCATGGCGACGGAACGCCGTACGCGGTCGTCAACCAGGCCAAGGGGATCTACACCTGGGTTCCCGCCGAGGGAAGGGACGTCGAATGCGGTAAGACGCTTTACCGCGTCGACGAGAAGCCGGTCGTGCTGATCTGCGGCGACACACCCGCCTACCGTGCCCTGTCGGTGGGCGAGAAGGGCCGCGAGGTGCGCGACCTCAACGAGAACCTCGTGAGGCTCGGGTATGCCGAGAGGTCCGAGCTCGATCCCCGCTCGTACTACTACGGCTGGGAGACCGCGGAGGCCGTCCGCGAGCTGCAACATGAGCTGCGCGTCGACCAGACCGGGACGCTGGACCTCGGGGACGTCGTCTTCCTGCCCGGCCCGCTCCGGGTGACGAAGGCGACGGCCAAGGCCGGAGCGAAGGCGGCGCCCGGAGGACAGGTGGCCCAGGCCACCTCGGCCAAGCGCCAGGTCATGGTGGAACTCGACCCCGGCCAGCAGACCCAGGTCAAGGTCGGTGACCGCGCGCGGATCACGCTCCCGGACAACCGGACGACTCCGGGAAGGGTGAGCCGCATCGGGACGGTCGCGAACTCCGAGGACGACAAGAAGGACTCGTCGGGCGCCACGATCCCGGTGTCCATCACGCTCAGCCGCCCGAAGGACGCGGGGAGGCTGGACGAGGCGCCGGTCCGCGTGCAGATCACGACCGACGGCGTGGAGAAGGCGCTGATCGTCCCGGTGACCGCGCTCATGGGACGGGCCGCAGGCGGCTACGTCGTCGAGGTCGCCGACCCGGCGGACGGGCGGCGCCGCCTGGTCCCCGTGACGCTCGGCATGTTCGACAACGACAACGGGCTCGTGCAGGTGACCGGGGAGCTGTCCGCCGGCGACCGCGTGGTGGTGCCGGCCTCATGAGCGCAATCCACGACCAGGGCGTCCGGGCTCCCGCGCTCGAACTCGAAAACGTCACCAAGATGTACGGGGGCCAGCCGCCAGTGCCCGCGCTCCGGGGGGTGAGCCTCACCGTCCGGCACGGAGAACTGGTCGCCGTCGTCGGGCCGTCGGGATCGGGGAAGACGACGCTGCTCCACGTCATGGGGACGCTGGAGCGGCCCACCGGCGGGGTCGTCCGGATCGACGGGGTCGACGCGGCAGGGCTCGGCGACCGGCAGCTCGCTGCGCTGCGCGCCCGCAGCATCGGGTTCGTGTTCCAGCAGTTCTTCCTGGCCGAGCACTCCACCGCCCTGGAGAACGTCGCGGACGGCCTCCTGTACGCGGGCGTCGAGGTCGGCGAGCGGCGCCGCCGTGCCGCCGAGGCGCTCGACCGGGTGGGGCTCGCGCACCGCGGCGCCTTCCGTCCGGGGAAGATGTCCGGCGGCGAGCGCCAGCGCGTCGCCATCGCCCGCGCGCTGGTGGGCAGGCCCGCGATCGTCCTCGCCGACGAGCCGACGGGCAACCTCGACAGCGCCACGGGCGCCTCGATCCTCGAACTGCTGCGGGAGCTCAACGCGGCGGGCGCGACGATCATCATCATCACGCACGACGGTGAGCTGGCCGCGCGGCTGCCCCGCCGCGTGCACGTCCTGGACGGCCGGATCGTCTCCGACGACGGCGCCGGCGCGCTCACCGGCTCGGCCGCGCGCGGCGGGCCCGGAGAGGTGGAGTGACATGCGGATCCCGACCCATCTCGTGCCGGCGCGCCTGCGCGCCGGAGACCAGGTCCGGGTGGCGGGCACCGGGCTGCGCGCCCGCCCGCTGCGGGCGGCGCTTTCCGCGCTCGGCATCGCGATCGGCACCACGGCGATCGTCGCGGTCCTCGGGCTGTCGTCGTCGTCCCAGGCCGGGCTGCTGGCCGAGATCGACCGGCTCGGCACGAACCTGCTGACCGTCAAGACCGGCCAGAGCTTCACCCAGGACGAGGCGGTCATGCCGGTCGCCGCGCCCGGCCGGGTGGCGCGGCTCGCGTCCGTCGAGGCGGTGGCGCACACCGGCACGGTCACCGACGCGAAGGTGTACCGGAGCCCGCTGATACCGCCGGTCAGCACCAACGGGCTGACCGTCCAGGCGGCGAGCCTGAACGTGCCGGCCGTGGCCGGCGCGGGCGTCGCCCACGGCCGCTGGCTGAACGAGGCGACGGCGGCGCAGCCCGCCGTCGTGCTCGGCGCGACGGCCGCGCGACGGCTCGGACTCGACCGCGTCTATCCCGGCCAGCGGGTGTGGCTGGGCGGGCAGTGGTTTTACGTCGCCGGGATCCTCGCCCCCGCGACGCTCGCACCGGCCGTCGACACGAGCGCCCTGGTCGGTTACCCGGCAGCGCGGCGCTACCTCGGTTACCTCGGCATGGACCGCGGCAGACCGGCGGACGGCCCGCCGAGCACCCTCTACGTACGCGCGAAGACCGACGCGGTCGAGCGGGTGCAGTCGGTGCTCGCGCGGACCGCGAACCCGGAGGCGCCCAACGAGATGGACGTGAGCCAGCCCTCCGACGCGCTCACCGCCCGCGCCGCGGCGAAGGGCGCCTTCAACAGCCTGTTCCTGGGGCTCGGCGTGGTGGCGCTGCTCGTCGGGGCGGTCGGCGTGGCCAACATCATGATCATCTCCGTGCTCGAACGCCGCTCGGAGATCGGCCTGCGCCGCGCGCTCGGGGCGACCCGGGGACAGATCCGCACCCAGTTCCTGTCGGAGGCGATCATGCTGGCGGTCCTCGGCGGCGCGGTCGGCGTGCTCTGCGGAGCCGCCGCGACCGCGGTCTACGCCGGCGCCAAGGGCTGGACGGTCGTCGTGCCCGCCGAGGCGTGGGCGGGCGGCATCGGCTCCGCCGTCGTCATCGGCGCGATCGCCGGCCTGATGCCCGCCCTGCGCGCCGCCCGCCTCTCCCCGACCGAGGCCCTGCGAACGGGTTGAGCCTCCGGCCGACATCTCAGCGGCTCCAACGCCGCTCGCAACGGCCCAGCCACCTGATCGTCCGCGAGGTGACCGCCTGCTCCAGATCCTCGCCAGGGTGGACGCCGCCCGCGGGGATCTGGGTGCCGGCCTCCGGCATGCCGACGTGATCGAAGACGAGGAGCTCCGGGACGGTGCGGCACCTGATCACGTAGGCGGCGACGCGGATTCTGGGCTGGCTCACCCCGAGCATTGTCGTGGTCGCGCCGTCCCTGCCGGGCCGCTCGTCCCGGGAGGCGACGGGATCGGCCTACCGTTGCCGCGTGCGCCGGGGTCTGCTGAAGTGCTACTTGGATTCGAGCCGTCCCAAGGGGTGCGACCTGCCGGTGAGGGCCGCTCGCGCCGCGTCCCAGGCGGAGCTGCCGACGCCGAGGACGTGCCGCAGGTAGGCGAGGGTGACCTCTCGGACGAGGATGACGCGGGCCGGGTTCTCATCGGTGGTCTCGGCGGCCTCGTAGCCGGAGATGCCGCCAAGGAAGTGCTCGGCGCCGAACAAGGTGAGCAGGCTCTTGTCGCCGGGGCTGAGGGTGTAGGGCTCGGTGGTCCATTCCGGCCCTCGGGTCGTCAGAGGGAGGTCGTCCTTGTCTCCGGCGACCACGAGGGTCGGTGCGGTCATGTGGGAGAAGTCCACGTCCCGCAGCCAGGGAAGGTTCTCGGCGGCGAAGGGGGTCAGGTGGTCGCCGCCCGTCCCGGCCGTGGCCAGCAGGACGCCCGCGGTGACGCGCGGGTCGGCCAGGTCTTCGGCGACTCCGGTCCGCGGGTCGGTGACGCGCAGGCCCAGCAGGACCGCCGCGGTCTGGCCGCCGAAGGAGTGCCCCGCCACCGCGACGCGGCCGCGGTCAAGGCGTCCGACCAGACCGGGGACGGCCGCTTCCAGTACATCGAGCTCGTCGAGGAGGCGCTTCAGGTCGGCGACACGGAACCGCCACATCTCGGGCCTGCGGGGATCGTCCGCGGCGAGGCTCAGCCGCTTCGAGTCCAGGTGGGTGGCCTGGATCACCGCGAAGCCGTGGGCGGCCCAGTGGTCGGTCAGGGGTGCGTAGCCGTCCAGGCTGGAGCCGAACCCGTGCGCGAACACGACGATCGGCAGATCGCGTCCGGTGACCGGCGCGGACACGCGGACGTGCAGGTCCTCGCCGCGCTCGGGGGCGGGCAGCACGACCGGCTTGACCGAGACGATCGAAGCGGCGGCGGGCACGCCGGTGATGCCGATCGCGCTGTGGGTAGTGGTCATGGGTGTCTCCGTCCGTCGAGATCCAGGTCGAGGGCCGTTCGCCCCGACGCCGGGTACGCTAAATCCTCACGTTGACGTCAGAGGCAAAGGTCTGTGCCGCACATCACGGAGGGCGACGGATGCGCATCGGGGAACTCGCCGCGCGGACGGGCGTCAGCGTCCGGGCGCTGCGGTACTACGAGGAGCAGGGCCTGCTCGCCGCCGAACGCAGCCCCAGCGGTCAGCGCCGCTATCCCGGCAGCGCGGCCGATCGCGTCGGGCTGATCCAGCGGTTGTACGCGGCCGGGCTGTCCAGCAAGACCATCGTCGAGCTCATGCCGTGCGTCGTCGACGGGCGCGCCACACCGGAGCTGCTCGCCCGGCTGGCCGCACATCGCGATCGCATCGACGAGCGGATCGCGGACCTGACCGACACTCGGAACCGGCTCGACTCCGTCATCACCGGCGCCACGACCAACATGCTGACTGGCCGGTCCTGCCGAGCCGATAACGCCTCGCAGCAGGAGCCAGCGAGCGCCTGACGACCGTCAGGTCCCTCGGCGGAAGCCGCCTTCGGTATTGATGACCTGCCCCGTGATCCACGAGGCGTCGTCGGTGGCGAGCCAAGCGATGAGGCGAGCGGGATCGTCAGGGACTCCCCAGCGTCCCGCGGGGAAGCGCCGGGCGACCGCGGCGTGGACGTCCGGCGGGGCGTAGCCCGTATCGACGGGACCGGGGTTGACGGTGTTGAGCGTGATCGCCTGGTCGGCGAGGTGGTCGGCCGGCGTCGGGGTGATCGAGGCGATGGCGCCCTTGCTGGTGGTGTAGGCGACCTCGTGGGGCATGGGCCCGAGGTCCTGGCCGGAGGTCATGAGGACGACCCGTCCGCCGGCACGGCCGTCGTGCTGGGCGGCGAAGGCCTGGATCAGCAGGTACGAGACATGATCTCGAACGTAAGCCGGTGGCGTCGGCGCCGGAAAACCGTTTGAGTGCTGCCGCCGCGTTCCCATAGGTTGCCCGTCGACCCATCGCAGTGAAGACAAAGAGGACAGACCGCGTGACCCCGCCTGCTCTCCAGATCTGACACCTTCTTCCGCACACCTGTAGCCGGCGCTGCCGCCGGTTCCGCCGGGCTGCCTCCGCGCGCCCGGTCGTAAAGCGTTTGAGGCCGCGCGCGATCGGCCTCGTGTCAGGTCTAGAGAGATCATGTCTTCACAACCCCATACCGTGCTGTCCTGGGTCGTCCGCCGGACCCGGCTCCCGCTGCTGTCGCTGCGGTGCCCGGACTGCCGGTCGGAGTCGGCCACGGTCGGCGACGGCAGGTTCCGCGTCAACGCCAACGGCAAGCTGCTGGACGTGTGGCTGCTCGTCCGCTGCGCGTCCTGCGACCGGACCAGCAAGCTCACCGTGCACGAGCGGGCGCCGGTCAGGTCCTTCGATCCGGCCGTCCTCCACGGCTACCGCACCAACAATCCGGACCTCGTGGCGTCCAGGCTGCTGGACCCGTTCCTCGCCCGGCGCAACCGCTTCACCCTGGACTGGGAGGGGGCCTGGCGGCTGGACGTCCCGTCGGCATGTCCCGAACCGGCGTGGCCGGTCCGGATCGAGGTCGTCTTCGAGGATCCGGTACCGGTGCGTCCGGAACGGCTCATCGCCCAGGGGCTCGACCTCAGCAGGAACGAGGTACTGCGCCGGATCAAGTGCGAGATCCCGCTGCGCCGTCCGACCAGCAGCGGATTCACCTTCACCGTGATGGCCGCCTGAACCGAGGCGTCGGCGCGCTGGACGGCGTCCATCGGCAGGCCGCGCGACGGATGTCTCTCCGTCGCGCGGCCGTGTCGGTTCAGGCCGAGCCCGTTCGTAGTCAAGGTGAGAGGCCGGTGACGAGCCCGGCCGCCAACCGCGAGGAGCGCATCACCATGACCGCCGTCTACACCTTCGACGTCTTCTCCAGCCTCGACGGCTACGGCTCCTACGACAGCAGCGGCGACTGGGGCGGGTACTGGGGCAGGCAGGGTCCCGAGTTCCTCGACCGCCGCCTCGCCCTGGTCAGCGAGGACCAGCGGCTGGTCCTGGGAGCGACCACCTTCCGGCAGTTCGTGGAGGCGCTGGGCCCGAGCGCCGAGGAGTCCAAGGTGGACGACCCGGTGAACACCCGGATGCGGGAGCTGCCGACGACCGTGGTGTCCACGACGCTGGAGGACTCCCTCGGCTGGCCGGACGCGACGGTCGTCAGCGGCGGCGCCGTCGATGCCGTCGCCCGGCTCAAGCGGGAGTCGGACGTGCCGTTGCGCTCGCACGGCAGCCTGTCGATGAACCGGGCGCTGATGGCCGCCGGCCTCGTCGATCTCGTCCAGGTGACGATCTTCCCCGTCATCACCGGGAGGACCGGGACCGACCGGATCTTCCAGGACGCGGCCGACTTCGACCTCGAACTCATCGAGCACCGGACGCTCGACGGCCACACCCAGGAACTCGTCTACCGGCCCACCCTGCATGGCTGAGCCCTCGCCTTGGCCGCGCTCGCCTCGTCCGGCCGGGCCAGATTCGGTCAACGCCGATGCCGATCACGCGATGACTTTCGCTCCCTCGGACGGTCTGTATCCCTGGACCGCGCCGCGCGTCCGATGAACCGCATGGCGAGAGGAAGAGATGATCGATCTGCAACCGGCGTGCCGCCAGATGATCGACGTGCTGGCCGGCGTCACCGACGACCGGCTCGCCGGCGCCACGCCCTGCACCGAGTACTCGGTCGGCGACCTGATCAAGCACATCGACCAGGTGTCGCGGGGGTTCGTCGCATTCGCGCGCAAGGAGCCCGTCGACCGGAGCGGCGCCGGCGCGCAGGAGCTGCGGTTCGACCAGGGCTGGCACGAGGACGTCATGGCGCACGTGCGGGAACTCGGCGAGGCCTGGACGGACCCGGCGGCCTGGCAGGGCACGACCGACGCGGGCGGTACGGAGTTGCCGAACGAGAGGTGGGGGAGGATCGCGCTCACCGAGATGGTCGTCCACGGCTGGGACCTCGCGACCGCCATCGACCGTCCCTTCGCTCTTCCGGACGAGACGCTCCGGGCCTGCCTTGACCACGTGGCCGAGTTCGTGCCGAAGGCACCCGTCCCGAGCATCTGGGGGCCCGCGGTCGACGTCCCTCAGGACGCCCCACTGCTGGACCGGATCCTTGGCATCACCGGCCGCACCCCTTCGTCCACGCCGAAGGAAGGTGGCGCCACCGGGCATCGGAGGTCGCTTCCCACATCGGCATGATCCGCAGCGCTGGATGAAGGCGTGGGTTCTTTTCGCGCCGGTGTCCGGCGCCGCCCCACATCGTGGACGGTGCGTCGCCTCAGCGCCACACCTCTGCGACTGCTACTTGTCCTTACCGCGGCGCGGAAAGTAGACCTCGATGGAGGCTCTCCTCGATGCGGTAGGGAGACGTCCGTGACCGGCAAGCCCGACGGTGCGGTGCCCTTCAGCGCGACGGACCGGGTGGTGGGGTGGCTGGTCTCGCGGTGCCGGGACGGGGCGCACATGCGCTGCGGCGCGCTGTTGCGGGTAACCGGGCCGCCTCCCGAGTCGGAGGCTCTCCGCGCCTTCGTGGCCGAACGCCTCGAACGCGCCCCGGTGCTGGCCTTCCGGCCGGATTGGCTTCGTGCCGTATGGGTGCCGACACCGGGGTTCGCGGTGGGCGACCACCTGCACCGACGGGCCCTGACACCGGGAACGGACGTCGAGGCCGCCGCGCTGTCGGTGCTGGACGAGCCGCTGCCGCTCGACCGCCCGCTGTGGGATCTGACGGTGTTGCACGGCTACGACCCCGGCGAGTACACGCTGTGCTGGCGGGCTGATCACCGGTTCCAGGACGGCATCTCCCAGGTCGCCTCGTTGGAGGCGCTTTTCGGCGACCGTGAGCTGGCGCTCCCCGTCCGTGCGAGATCGCGGCCCGGCGGCCGTCCGCGCCGGTCGGCGCTGCCCGCCACCGGCCTGTTCGGCCCGGGCGGCCGGGTCGATCTCGGCGTACCGTGGCGGCGCACCGCGAGATGGTCGCCCAACGAGGCGCCGTTGACCGGGCGGCGGACCCTCCACAGCTTCACCCTCGACGCGGCCGAGTTGGACGCGACGGTCGCCGCCACGGGAGCGTCCCTGAACCAGGTATGCCTGGCCGCGCTCGCGGGCGGGCTGCGCGCCTGGACACCCCAGGACTGGCCCGGTCGTGAGGGCGGGTTGGCGGTGCTGCTTCCGCTGAACCTGCGGCCGCCTGACCGGGCCGGGGCGCTGGGCAACCAGGCGGCGGTGCTGCGGGTGGTACTGCCGTGCGGGGTGGAGGAACCGCTGGAACGCCTGCGACGTGTGGTCGCGCAGACTAGCAGGGCGCGAGTACGGCGGCAGCGGGACCGCAACCGGCTGCTGGCCGCTCTGGTGCCCTACCGGCTGGCCCGTGCGGTACTGGCGCGCTACTGCGATCGGCGGTACCTGGCCATGGGCGTCACAACGGTGCCGGTTCAGCCGGGGCTCGCCGTGCTCGGTGCGCCGGTGCGGCGGGTGAGTGCGCTGGCGCCGCTGCCGCCCGAGCACCGCGTGGTGGTGACGATGGCGCAGTACGACACGTCGGTGACGGCCTCGCTGCTGACGGACGCCGGGGTCGCCCGGCCCGCCCGGCTGCTGGAATGCTGGACGGAAGCGATCGCGGAGTTGCGCCGCCACGCCCTCGCCGCCACCGATCAACGCACCGAGCCCTGATCACCGGACGGCGGGCGGGGGAGCGCCGTGCACCCGCCCGCAGGTACGGCGGCGCCCACTCGGTATGACGGTCGAGCCACCTCTTTCTCACCGGAAAACACGCAGGGCCGCGTGTAGTCGCTTCGGGTGCAGGAACACGAGGGGTAGCCGATCCGTCCGGAATGTCACGGGATCGGCTCCTTCCTTCCGACCGAGCGCGAGGGGACGCCATGGCAGCTCCGGACCACGGGAGCGGCTCCCGGCGCTTCGGCGTCGCGCCCGGAGCGCTGCCGCTCGTCGGCCACGCCTGGGAGCTGCTGCGCGACCCGTTGGCGTTCGCGGCCCGGCTGCCGTCCTACGGGGATCTGGTGGAGGTGCGGCTCGGACCGGCCCGCGCGTACGTGCCCTGCCACCCCGAGCTGCTGTCGCGGGTGCTGCGCGACGGCCGCACGTTCGACAAGGGCGGCCCGTTCTACGACCGGGCGCGCGGCGTGCTGGGCGGCGGGGTGGGCACCTGCCGGGACGCCGAGCACCGCAGGCAGCGGCGGCTGCTGCAACCCGCGTTCAGCGCCGCGCACCTTGAGCGCTACAGCGCCGTCATGGCGGCGCAGTTCACCGCGCTGTCCGAGGGGTGGCGCGACGGGCAGGTGATCGACGCCTATCCCGTCCTCTATGAGGCCGCGATGCGCACGGTGCTGGGCTCCTTGTTCGCCACCCGGGCCGGTACCGCGGCCGTGGAGACGGTCCACCGGTCGGTCGAGACGATCCTGGACCACCTGTTCCGGCGGATGTTCCTGCCGGGGCCGCTGCAACGCGTGCCCACGGCGGCCAACCGCCGCTTCGACGCCGAGCTGGACGCCCTGAACCGCAGCGTGGCCGCCGTGATCGCCGACTACCGGCGCGCCGGCGAGGACCATGGCGATCTGCTGTCGACGATGCTCGCCACCCGGCGCCAGGACGACGGCGGACTGAGCGACACCGAGATCGCCGAGCAGGTGCTGACGATGCTGGTGGCCGGCGGCGATCCGGTGGCCTCGACGCTGTCGTGGGCGCTGTGGCTGCTGGCCGGGCATCCCGCGGCCGCCGAGCGGATACGGCGCGAGAGCGAGACCGTCCTCGGCGGACAGCCGGTGCGCGGCACCGACGCCGAGCGGCTCGGCTACACCGGCCGCGTGGTCACCGAGACGCTGCGGCTGTATCCGCCCGGATGGCTGTTCACCCGGGTCACCAGCGCCCCGGTCGAGCTGGCGGGACGGACGCTCCCCGCGGGCGCGACCGTGCTGTTCATGGCCCCGGTGCTGCACCGCCAGGCTGCCCTGTATCCGGAGCCGCGGCGGTTCGATCCCGACCGGTGGCTGCCCGAGCGCGCCGCCGGTCTGCCGCACGGGGCGTTCGCCGCGTTCGGCGGCGGCGCCCGCCAGTGCCTCGGCAACGCCTACGCCACGATCGAAGCGGTGCTGGCGCTGTCGATCATCCTCGGCCGCTGGAAGGTCCGCTGCGCGGCGGGCACCGATGCGCGCCCGGCCGCGATGGCCACCAATCTGCGCCCCCGCAGGCTGCTGCTCCGCCTGACCAGGGTCCCCGCCGCCGAACCGCCCACCCCCTCACCCCCTGGACGGACGACATGACCGTCGGAGTGCGTACCACCACGACACCCGCCACGGGCGTGCCAGAGATCCAGGTCGAGTTGCCGCCCCGCTACTGCCCCTTGCCCGCCGTCCGCCATCTCGACGAGACCCGGCTGGCGGCGTCCACCCAGGCTTGGATCGGCGGCTGCGGGGTGACGCTGACCGAGCGGCAGCGCGCACGGATGCGCGGCAACGACTGCCCCGGCTTCTACGGCCGGATCATGCCCGCGGCCCCGGCGGACCGCCTCCAGCTCGCGGTGGACTGGTGCACGCTGATGTTCCTGTTCGACGACGCGCAGTGCGACGAAGGACCGGCCAGCGCCGATCCGCACCAGTTCGCCGCCCTGGCCGCGGGCATCCTGCGGACGCTGGAGACCCCCGGCACCGGCACCGGCCCCGTCGCGCTCGGCGGCCCGTTCGAGGCTCCGGTGCGGGACCTGGCCGGACGCATCCGGGAGTGGGCGACGCCCGCCCAGGTCCGCCGCAGTGTCGAGGGGCACCGCGCCTGGTTCTTCGGCGTGCTGTGGGAGTTCGCCCACCGCCACGCCGGCCGCGCCCCGTCCCTCAACAACTACGCCCACATGCGGCAGCACACCGCCGCCGGTACCGCCACCACCGCGTTCATGGAGATCATCGACGGTGAGGAGATCCCCGCCCGGGAGCTGGACGCGCCCGCCGTCCGCGCGCTGGCCGAAGTGGCCATCACCACCGCCGCCCTCGACGACGACCTGTTCTCCTACGGGAAGGAGCTGTGGCACACCGCCCGCGCCCCCGCGCCGTCCAACTGCCGGTTGGACCTGCCCGACATCCTGCGCGTCGAGCGGGGCCTGGACCTCAAGCGGGCGCTGGAGCAGGCGGTCGAGCTGAACAACCGGCTCACCCTGCGGTTCCTCCACCTCCGCGAGCGGACCCTGCCGGGCGCCAGCCGCCCGCTCCGCCGCTACATCGACCACCTGTCCCACCTGATCCCCGGCAACCTGCAATGGGGACTGCGCGCCGGCCGCTACACCAACCCCGACGGTGCCCATCCCGGAGCCGTCACCACCCGCGCCGCCTTCACCGAGACCGCCCCGTCCACCGCCGCCCCCGAGATCCCATCCATCGCCTGGTGGTGGGACCCGGCCCTGTGAACTGCCGAGACGCTACGCACCGGACAGCAGCTCCCCGACCAGAGATGTCTTCGCGGCCGTGTATGCCTGACGGTCATCGGCGTACTCGACGGCGAGCCGCCGCTTGAGCCGGGCGTAGGCGCGACGGGCGACCGCATCGACACGAAGCCGCTCTCGAAACGCCAGATACTCGCGCCATTGCGGGCCGCCATGCCGTACCGCGTGGACATGGGCGATCCGGAAGAGCGGCCGGGACTCCAGGACGAACAGCCACCCGATTTCCTCGCCCTTATCGCCGCGGAACTCGTAGCCGAGCGCGGTCACGGCGTCCACCACGTCAGAGAGCCGCGCCTCCGCCGTCACGCCGACCGCGATGTCGATGATCGGCTTGGTTGGAAGGCCCGGCACCGACGTCGAGCCGACGTGCTCGACGGCGGTCGCCAGCGCACCCAGTGCGGGACGTAGAGCCGCCGCCAGCTCCTCGTACACGCCCGGCCAGCCGGGGTGACCGTCCGCCACCCGGACGGATCCCTTGGACAGTCCCAACCAGGTCTCGTCCCAAGCGGCACGCACCGGGCGACGCCTGTCAGGCTTCGGTGCCGAGTTCGGGGAGGTTCTCGGCCAGGGGGACGAACTCGGTCACCGACAGGAGGCCGTCGAGGTCGGTGTCGTACTCGGCGAACAGCGCCTTGACGAGGCCCGACAGGTCGTCCACCTCGGCGGCGGGGAACAGGCTCGCGACCGCCGCGGTCACCTCGGTCTCGGTGAGCTGCCCATCCCCGTCGGTGTCGTACCGGGCGAACAGAGCCTCGTACTGATCGGACATGTCTTCCTTCCCCCAGAGCGAGCGTGGCCCCTGATCGTAACCACTCCCGCGGCCGCGACGCCCGTCAGACCGGGAGAAACGGGAACCGGCGGCCCGCGCCGAGGTTCAGGGACACCGCTCAGCGGCGCGCGCTGAGGATCATGTACGGGGCCACGGTGGTCTCGGCTCCCCAGGCGCGGGAGAGCGCCGCGCCGGGGTGCGGGGCGGCCTGGTCGACGAGCGGGAACCGCACCATGTGATCGGTGAACCCGGCTCCGGCCAGCAGCATCCGGTAGAACCGCTCGCTGCGGAAGTAGCACGCCGTGCGCAGGACGTCGCCGTTGTGCAGGCGCAGGAACGTGGGCAGCAACTCGCCGTTCTCGTAGGACCGGCCGGGGTCTCCGAAGCGCAGGGTCGAGAACCGCACGCCGACTCCGGCGGGCGACAGCTCCAGGACGGCCAGGCGGCCACCGGGCCGCAGGACCCGGTGCAGCTCGCGGGCGAGCGCGGTCAGGACGGCGGTGTCCGGCACGGTGCAGCACACCAGGCAGACCGCCGCGGCGGCGACGCTGCCGTCGGCCACGAACGTCAGCCGCTCACCGTCGAACCGCCGGTAGGTGATCAGTGGGTGCGGCCGGTCCCTGCGGGCCCGGTGGAGCATGTGCTCGGACGGGTCGACGGCCAGCACCGGCACCCCGGCCGCGGCGGCCAGCTCGGCCAGCACTCCGGTGCCGCACCCCAGGTCCAGCAGCATCCCCGCGACCGCCGGGCCGTGCGGGACGATGCCCAGCTCCCGCAGGACCAGCGGATAGGCGATCTGCAGGGCGATGCTCATGTCGCGGTCCTCGTAGCCCGCGGCCGCCACACCGGTCGTCCAGGACACCAGATCTCCGTCGCCGGGCTCGGCGCCGGTCGAGGGCGTTCGAGGATCGTCCATGCGGCCTTCCTCTGATGGCCGACCTTGGCGGTGGCCGTCACTGATAGTAGCCGCCCTGTAGCGAGGTGAGGTCGACATCCGGTGTCAAATGGCGGGGATGCTTTGCAGAGGGACGATGATCTCGCCGGAGGGGGTCCTCGCCCAGACCTGGAGGGCGATCAGGCGGGCGCCACGGTAGATCGGGACGACGTCGACGTGGACGGTCTTGCCCGCTCTCAATGCCGCGATGACGGGATGCTCGAAAATGACCTTGATGGTGGAGAGGTTGAAGTGCGCCTTCGCCCAGGCGAGGTTGCCGCGGTCCACTCCCGAACCGCCGAGGAGCCGGGCCAGCAGGTGGGTGTTCTGGTCGCCCTTCTGGTGCTCGCCCCCGGGCTTCACGGAGGCGCGCGTCCCGGTACGGAGGTCCGACGGCACCAGTTCGCCCGTCACGTAGGTCGCCCGTCCCCCTTCCAGGCCACCGACGGTGACGCGCTCCTCGAACGGCTTGACGCCTGGGACCCGCGGATGCGGCTTGCCGGGGCTCCGGGTGAGTTCGGCCCGCTCGTCGATGCGCATGGTCGGCGAGGCCGCGGCGAGCCTGCTGCGGTCGGCCTGGGACAGCGAGGTGTGCAGTTCGGCGTCGATCTCCGTCTGCGAGAACCTGCTGGAGCGGCGTGCCGGCGCCGGGCGCTTGATCGGTTTACCGCCCTTCTTCGGTTCCGTAAGCCGGATGCCGGATTCGGGTGCGGGGGCGGTGCCCGGCTTCTCGGCCACTGGTGTCGTGGCCTTCGGTGCCGGAGCCGCGATCGGATGGACGCCCGACGTCGGCGTGGACGGCTCTGGCCGGACGCTGGACGGCGTCGCCTCAGCGGTGACCGGGGCCGGGGTGGCTGGAGCCGCAGGTTCCGAAGCCGGAACCTGCGCAGGCGCAGGGGTCGGGGTGACGGGCGGAGGCGCGGGCGTGACGGACGGCGGGGTGGTGGACGCGGCAGGGGGTGGTGGGGCCTTCGCCGGGGCGGCGGCGGTGACCTTCCGGTGGACGCCGAGGTGGATCGCGCTGGACAGGGTGGCCATGAACAGGCCGACCGGGTCGGTGAGGTGGACCATCAGGTCGTCGGCGAAGCCCTGCCAGCTGAAGCGGCCCCGCCACCGCGCCAGGACCTGGTCGACGGTGACCACGAACGCCTGGGTCAGCTCGTGGGTGGCGAGCCCGGCGGCCAGGGCACTGAAGGCCTGCCGGGCGAACGCCTGCCCGGCGGGGTCGCCGGCGAGGCGGGCGAGGAGCGCGCTGTTGAGGCGCCCGCCGAGCCGGACGAGGACGATCTGGACGGCGGCGTCCAGCGCGATCGAGGTCCAGTCGACCGTGTCGCCCTGCGCGGCGGCGATGGCGCCCTTGCCGACGTTCGCGACGATCGGCGTGCCGACCGACACCGCGGTCAGGGTCTCGCCGAGGGTGAGGCCGCCGATGCCGGTGCCGAGGAGCTCGGGGGCGAGGCCGAGCGCGGCGCCGCCGGACGCGACGGTGGCGAGCACGCCGAGGGTGACGAGCGCGACGTCCTTGGTGATCTCCAGGGAGGTCAGCAGGCTCTGGCCGCCTTCGAGGGTCTGCTCGACGTAGCGGCCGATGAGGGCGGAGAGGCGTCCGGACGCCGCGTCGGCGCCGGTGAGGTGCCGTGCGGCCTCAGTGAACGCGCCCTGGGCGAGGGCCTGCCGGGCGGCGGCGACGTCCTGGGCGACGGCCGCCTCCAGCCCCGGCAGGTCGGGGCCGGGGTCGCGGTAGCCGGACTGCGTGAGGGAGGCCCACGCCTTGATCGCCCCGGAGCTGATCGGCATCTGCGCGTCGAGCCGCGCGTGCGCCTGGTACCGGGTGATCGCGAACTCCGCCCGCCGGGCACTGCGCTCCAGGCCGTCGTCCAGCGCCGACCGCGCCGCCGCCCGGAACCGCTCGCCCTGGTCTCGGGTGAGCGTGAGGACTCTGCCGCGGTAGGCGGTGTGGAAGGTCCCGTCGGGGGCGGGAGCCAGCCCGTCCACGGCCTCCATGACCGCCGTGATCGCCGCGCGGGCGTCTCCCGCCTGCGCGGCGGGCTGGGCCGCCTGCTCCGGCGACGCCGGTACCGGACGTGCCGGAGCGGGTGCGGGCGCCTTCTCGATGGCGTGCTCGCCCATCGCGGTCAGGGCACCGTCAGGACATCGCCGCCGGACGATCCGGCCGCGCCGTCCGCCGCCGGAGCCGCGTTTCCAGGGTCGGACGCATCGCCGCCGCCGATGCGGGACGCGACGCCGACGCCGAAGCGGGGTGTATCGCCGGTGTCGGTTCCGCCCGGCATTCCGGCGGCGGCGCCGGTATCCGGACGGGAGTCCGGGGTGCCTGCCGAAGGCGGGCCGGAGTGCTCGGCGATCAGTTCCTCCAGCATCTGGATGGCGCCGCTGATGCGCAGCAGCGTCTCCCGCAGGGCGGTCTCGCGGCCGAGCAGGTCGCGCAGCCGGCGCTCGCCCTCGGCGAAGTCCTGCCGAAGTTCGGCGAGTCGGGTTTCGAGGCGGTCGGGCATGGTCACTCCGGTTCCGGTGAGGCGATGCGCAGGTGCGCGGGTTCCCCGTGCAGTTCGGGATGCAGGTAGCGGCCCCGCTCGTGCTCGGCCTTGCGGGGTTCGGTCTCGATGCGGTTCTCTTCGGCCCATTTGTCCTGCCGGACGCCGGTGACCTGCCAGCAGACGGTCACGCCGGGACGGCCGGTGAGGATCGTCAGCGTGTCCCCGGTGATCTCTCCGGCGACCTCGGTCAGGACGCCGGACGGGGTGAGCTGGAAGCGGTGGTCGCGGTTGAGCGCGGCGAAGTACGCCGGGAGCGCGACCTCGGCGCGGCCGTCGTCGCCGGTGACGGCGGTGCCGCAGTAGACGTTCAGCATGTCCGGCGACTCGACGAAGGAGTGCGCGAGGTAGCGGTCGCCGGGGTCGAGCGGGTGGTCGATCTGGAACCCGCCGCCCGCCTTCAGCAGGGGGCCGTACACCTCCATCTGGTTGAAGGTCCGGACGATGCCGCCGCCGCTCTGCAGGAACAGGATGCCGTCGCCCTGGTCCCAGATCCGGGAACCCCACAGCGTGAGGATGGCGGGGCCCCATGGGTTTCCGAACTGGCGGCCGAAGACCAGTTCCCCCGAGTCGACGTTCATCTGCAGGCCCCAGTGGCACCCGGCCCCGTACCAGCCCAGCATCTGATCGCTGGCCATCCCGACGAAGGCCCGGTCGCCCGCCCTGTTCTGGCTGAACCAGATGCCCGCCGAGTCGCTGCGGCCCTGGCGGACCCGCATCCGGGACGGGACGTCCAGCGCGCCGCCGTCGTCGGGTGCGCCGACGGTGAGCCGGTCCCAGCCGGACCAGAGGCGGGCGTATCCGGCGCCGGCGTACCAGACCCACCGTTCGCCGGCGCCGGGGTGCTCGACGAAGGAGGACACGTCGCGGTCGGCGAAGGAGTAGCCGCCGCCGGGGCCGCCGCTGTGGACCTCCGTGCCCTCGACATGGACGATCCGCTGGAGGTCTCGGGCGCCGATCCCGATCCGGCCGGTCCCGTCCACGAAGAGGCGCTCCATGCCGGCGTCGTGGTCCGTGAGCCGGAAGCCGCCGCCGTCGTCGACCGCGAGTTCGAGTTCCCGCTCGCCGCTCGGGGAGGGCAGCCGCAACCCCGACCCGGTCACCCGCAGCGCCGGGCGCGGATGCGCTCCGGACAGCAGGGTCAGCCGGACGTCCCCGTTGGGGTCCGCCTCCAGCCAGGCGGCGTCCTGCTGCCAGACGTCGCCGGTCATGGAGTCGAGGGCCAGCCCGGCCGACACCGGCGCCTGGAGCGCCGGGCGGGTGGCGACGCGCCGCGGCCCGGCGTCGAGCCCGGTGACCTCGTGCCGGTCGTCGATGGTCACCGCCGCGAGCACCACCTGCCGTCCGTCGTCGGTGAAGCCGGCCGCGGGCACGAGCCGCAGCCACGGGGCGTGCAGCAGGTAGGGCGTGCTGTTGGGGCTGTCCTGCTCGACCACCTCCCGCCAGGTGAGGGTGAGCAGGCACGCGCCGGTCGCTCCGGCCGTCGGGACCTGCGCCCCGTCGGGGCCGACCACGACGGTCGGGACGTTGCGCATCTCGTTGGGGTCCTTGAAGTCGACGATCACCGGGCCGCCCTCGACCACCGCGATGAGCCTGCCCGCGGAGTCGACCGCGCTGCCCGGCAGGACGGCCGGCACGGACCCCGCACGCACCCGCACGGTCAGGCCGTCGGCGACGCCCCACGTGTGCAGCGCGGCGGTGCGGATACGGTCGAGCGGCAGGAGGTGGCTCTCCATGTCGGTGAGGGACTCGGGCCGTCCCGTCTCGCCCGCGCGGACGGTGCCGTTGTCCCTCCGGTACCAAACGCGCTTGATGGCGCCTTTTCCCATGAATGCGTCCTCCTAGACCGAGGTGATGCAGTTCCACACCGTGTGGGCCGGTTTCTGTTCGTCGACGATCGCGCCGACGTTGGCGACGACGCCGTCCAGCGCCGACCGGCGCGCGGCCTCGTCCTCGGGCAGGCGGCCCTCGGTGAAGTGC
Source organism: Actinomadura fibrosa (assembly GCF_900659615.1). Taxonomy (GTDB): domain Bacteria; phylum Actinomycetota; class Actinomycetes; order Streptosporangiales; family Streptosporangiaceae; genus Spirillospora; species Spirillospora fibrosa. Next base: position 25,642 of record NZ_CAACUY010000031.1, read on the forward strand.
AGGACGACGTCGAACTCGAACGGCCTGACCCGCGACCAGTACGGCTCCTGCCCGCCCGCCGAGGGCTGCCCGGGATCGCAGACCACCAGGTGGTCGCCCGCCGCGGCGAGGCCCGTCGGGTACACGAACTGCGCCGGCGGCGTCACGCGGACGGCTCTGCTCCCCGCGATCGCGAAGACGCCGGCGTGCTCGGCGACCGGGCAGATGAAGGGGTTGGAGTCGGACGGGGACAGCGGCTTCAGCCCGACGTCCAGCACGTACAGCAGCCCGTCCCGTCCCCGGGCCAGGCCGGTCGGCGCGACCAGCGGCCCGACGGGCAGGGGCGTCACCGTCCACGACGTGCCGGTGCGCGCCACCCGCAGCAGCGCGCCCGGGTACTCCTCGGGCCCGGCGGGCTCCTGCGGTCCGCCGTCCCCGACCAGGAGGGTGCCGTCGCGGTCGACCAGCAGCGACAGCGGTTCCTGCGCGGACGCGAGCGCGTTGCGGGTCACCGTCAGCGGATCGGGGCGGACGGTGTGGATCGTCGGCGGGCTCGATGACCCCGGGCCGAAACCCCCGTCCAGGATGAGCAGGTCTCCGGAGGCCGGGTCCACCGTCATCGCCGCCGGGCGGAAGAACGTGCCGCTCGTGGCGAGGCTGGTCACCAGCGTCGCGGTGCGGTCCTGGAAGGGCGCGGGGACCGCGTACAGCTTCCCAGGCCGGTCCAGGACGTACAGGGTTTCCGGACGTCCTCCGCGCGCGGGCCGCACCGCCACCGCCACCACCTGCGTGAACGCCGTGTCCGGGACGAGCGGGAGCGGCCGGGGCGGGGTGCCGCCGATGTCGTAGCGCCCGGACGGGTCGAGCCGCCACACGCGGCTCGGCGCGTCCACCGGCGCGTCGCTCGGCAGCCCGAGGTCGCCGGCGAAGAGCCCGCCGCCGGTCCCGACCGCGACGCACTGCGGCCGGATCAGCCCCTGCGGCGGGAGGCCCGCCCCGGACGGCACCGCCCCGGAGGTGACGAGCCCGGACACCGTCCCGGACGGCGCCACCGCGAGCAGCCTCCGCCCCACGTCCAGCGTGATCCGGGGCCGGATCGCGCCGGCGGCGTACAGGTCCAGGTAGGAGTTCAGGGCGGACTGGCGGCCGCGGCCCCGGTAGACGGAGGCGATCCGGTAGATCACCCGGCGGCGCTGGTACTCGTCCCACAGGTCGGCGCCCTGGAGGGTCGGGAACTCCAGCGCCACCCACGAGGCCAGCCACGGCAGGAGGTGCTCGGGGGTCGTCCACGGGTCGGCGAGCCGGTCCAGCGCGGCGATCTCCTCGGCGAGGGAGCCGTGCGCGGGAACGCCGTCGGGCCGGCCGCTGAGGGTCTTCTCGAAGACGCGCAGCAGGTCGGCGAGCGGGTCGCCGGCGAGGACGGGCGGCAGGTACCGCAGGTAGCCGCTCATACCCGCGCGTCCACCATCGTGATCGTCTGGGTGGCGGACGCGCAGACCAGCTCGTAGTCGGCGACGCGGACCGACGCCCCGTCCTGCGACAGCGGGAAGGGCCGCGCGGGCGGCGTGTAGGCGGGGGCGTCGGGCCGCACCAGCAGCTTGGACAGGTAGCCGAGGTCCTGCGTGGGGGCGATCGCCTGGAACAGGTCGGAGGCGAACACCGGCTGCCCGACCTGCCAGCCGGTGCCGTCCGGGCCGCCGCGGGTGGGGTGGAGGAACCGCTGGATGCGGGCGAGGGTGTCGGCCCTGACCTGGTCCCGGTCCGCGCCGGCGCTGGTCGCGCGCTGCCACAGCGTCACCTCCACCGTCACGATCACCGGCAGGTAGCACGGCCCGTGCACCACCAGCTGCGCGGTCAGCTCCCTGCGCGGCTCCAGATGGGCGCGGACCTCGTCCACGTCGCCCGGGGACGGGACGGGCCGCGCCACCGACGGGCCCTGGTCCGGCGCGATGACGAGGTTCACGGTGCCGGGCGCCCGGACGATCCCGCCGTAGTCGTAGGGCGTGCCGTCGTCGTCGTGGCGCCGGGGCGGCAGGCAGCGCACCACGATCGGGCCGGACGCCTCGCGCACCAGGAACTCGTAGTCGTCGGCCGTCACCGCCCGGTCGCGGATCTTCAGCTCCTGCGGGGCCCGGGCGAGGGTGTCCTCGACGGGCTCCTCGTCCACGCCGTCCTGGCCGGGGCCGAGGTTGGTGACGGCCGAGACGCCCGCCGGGACGGCCCCGGCGAGCGTGGTGCCGAGCACCGTCACCTGGCCCGGCGGGACGTTCCCGTCCTGCCCGCCGGAGACGTACCGGTAGCGGAGCGCGCGGATCCGGCTGCCCGCCGGAGGGATCGAACCGTGCCCCTCCAGCCCGGGCGCGGTGTGCGGGTCGTAGGAGCCGAAGCCGATCTCGCCCGTCACGGGGTCGGCGCGGTAGACGGTGCCGGGACCGGACGGCAGGTCGTCCGCGAGCGTCCAGTCCTGCCAGACCGGGGGGCTGCCCGTGCCGACCTGGATCGCGAGGTCGCCGTAGGGGGCGTCGAAGGAGGGGCGCCGGGCCAGGGGCCGCTGCGCCAGCGCGAACACCTGGAACGGGGCGCCGGTGCTGACGCCGAGCTCCTCCGGGACCCGGACGGTGACGGCGGTCCGGGCGGGCGCCGCGTTGAACAGCAGCCGCTCCAGCCCGATGAGTGCCGGGCCTCCGCCGCCGTTGGCGATCCGCAGCCCGATCCAGAACAGCGTGTCGGTGACCGCGCCGCCCGGGGCGCGCGGCGGAACCGTCTCCCAGGGATGGTCCGCCGCGGAGCCGGGCGCGGGGCCGGTCGGCTGCTGCGCGCTCCAGCCGGCGGGCGGCGTGCACCGGAACGCCCCGTCGTGGGTGAACGCGTCGGTCTCGTCGCTCGCTCCCGTCAGGACCGGCCAGGCGAGCGGGTCGGCGTCCCCGGCGGAGTGGACGAAGGTGACGGCGAGGCCGGGCGGCGCGCCGCTGTACAGCCGCACCTCCGGCGCCAGCTCCTCGGACGTCGCGCGGTCGAAGCCCAGGCACAGCTGGGCGGTCTGCGCGGCCGGCACCTGGATCGCGGTCTTGCCGGACAGCGCCGACGTGACGTCGTCGTACGCGCCGCCCGACACGAGCACCGCCGCCTTCAGCGCGGTCGGCAGCACGCGGGCGTCGGCGTCGGTCTCGAAGACGACCGGCCGGTCGCCGCCGGTCTGCGCCTGCGTGCCCGCCGGGACGACGACCGCGCCCGCCCCGGCGGTGAAGGTGAGGTAGGCGTGCGCGGGGACCGCGGGCCTGCGGGTGATCCCGAGCAGGTCGAGGAACGCCACGTACGTCTTGTCCGGGACCTGGTTCAGCCGGTAGATCATGCTCTCGGCCAGCCACGCGAACAGCTCGATCAGCGTGATGCCGAGGTCGCTCGGGTTGTGGTCCGTCCACTGCGGCGCGTAGACGGGGATCAGCGCGCGCATCTGGTCGACGAGGTCCTGCCAGGTCCGGTCGTCCAGGTTCGGGGGGACGATCCGGCCCCGCCGCGACTCGAACGTCATCGTCCGCCTTCCAGGTAGAACGGGTAGACGAGGTTGCGCACCTCGTTGGTGGCGCGGAGCCGGTACTGCACGTCGATGAGCAGGCGGACGTCGTCGTTCGCGACGGCCACGTCGAGGACGTCGATGCGCGGCTCCCACCGGGCGAGGGCGTCGGTGACGTAGTGCCGGGCGAGGTCGGCGGTGGCGCCGTTGTTCGGCGCGAACGCCAGGCTCCGCAGGTTGGCGCCGAAGGTGGGGCGCATCACCCGCTCGCCGTGCTGGGTGCCGAGGACGATCCGGATCGACTCGGCGACCTTGGCGGCCCCGGCGGACTCGGCGACGCCCCCGCCGTCCAGCCGCAGCGGGAAGGCGGGGCCGCGCCCGTAGAACTGCCCGGTCACGGCGCCCCCAGCGTGGTCTGCGAGGACGTCACCGTCAGCGCGCCGGCCACGCCGCCGATCTGCCCGTCGGTGGTGCCCGCCAGCGAGGCGAGCAGGACCGGGCTGCCGCCGACGAGCAGCTTCGCCGAGCGGCCGCCGGTGATCGCGCGGACCTTGCCGCAGGGCTTGTCGTTCGACGACACCGGCGTGCACGCCGTGTCGAACGTGGTCACGCCCGCCTCCAGCAGCACGGGCTCCCCGGCCACCGCGAGCTTGGCGGCGCTGTCCGGCAGGACGTGCCCGGCGGTGGCGTGGCCGCAGGTGATGGTGGAACCCGTCGTCAGGACGTTCACGTCACGTTCACCTGCGACTCCGTCATCGTGATGGTGGTGGCGCCGCCGTGGGCGGACAGGACGATGTCGCCCGCCGCCCGGACCGTGACGGCTCCGGTGACGGCGTCCAGCTCGATGGAGCCGCCCTTCGCGTCGGCGACGCGGACGCCCCCCGCGCCGGGCGTGTCGTCGAAGGTGATCGTGTGCCCGGCCCTGCTCTTGATCACCCGGGTGCCGTTGGTGCCGTCGCGGTCGGTGACGGGCGGCCCGTTCACCGCGTTCCACAGGCTGCCGACGATGTACGGCTTGGACAGGTCGCCGTTCTCGAACGCCACGAGGACCTGGTCGCCCGGCTCGGGCAGCGAATAGAAGCCCATGTCCTTGCCGCCCATCGGCGTCGCGCACGGCGCCCAGCCGCTGGTGAAGGTGTCGGACAGGCCGGGGAACGCCACCCTGACCCGGCCCGTCGGGATCTTCGGCGGGATCGCCCGCAGCTCGTCGTTGTCGCGGACCTCGCCGACCACGACGCCGTGGAAGCGCGCCGCCTCGTTCGGCGACGGCTCCTCCACGAGCTTGCGGCGCAGCAGCCCGAGCAGGCTGGAGTGCCCGCGCGGGGAGATGGAGAAGTCGGTGGTCAGGCCGCCGCCGTCCAGCCGGTGGGTGACCTTCCGGACCCGGTAGGTCCCCGAGAAGCGCCGCCCGACGCCCTCGATCCGCAGATGGTCGCCCGCGGTGAGGTCCGGCAGCCCGGCGCACGACCCGGTGCCCTCGTACATGCCGTCCAGCAGGTCCGCCAGCACCGACCGGGCGAGCAGCGCCGCGTCCAGGGGGTTCTCGACGGTCTGCTGCCGGACGCCCCTGCGGGCGAGCGAGGCCAGCAGGTCTAGGGCGGCGCCGCCGAGCCGCTCGACGACGTCGTCGAGGTCGAACTCGCCCGCCAGCACCGTGGCGGAGACCGCCTGCGCGAGTTCCTGGTTGTAGCCGCGGACGACCTGGAGCCCGGCCATCGCGGCGGCCGAGATGCGCGGCTGGAACGAGGCGAGGTTCCGGCCCCACTCCAGCGTGTGCGCGGGCGGCGCGGGGCGGGGAAACCGGAAGTGCAGCCGGTCCCACTGGACGTACACGTCGAAGAAGTACCGCGCCGCCCGCGACTTGAGGAACGCGAAGTCGCTCTCCGTCTGGATGATCTTCTCTTGCAGTCCGGGGGTCGGGTCCACGAGGGGGATCAGGCCGTTCTCCGCCGCCAGCCGGGCCGCGATGACGCTGTCGTTGGCGAACGCGTACTCGGTCGGCTCCGGCTGCGCGCGCCGCATCCGGTACGACTTGTCGTAGCCCGACACGCGGACCGTGGGCGGGCCGCCCGCCGGGAACGACGGCTCGATGGCGGCGATCTCGCCGAGGAACGCCGGGACGAGGCCGTCGCCGTAGCCGAGGTGGATCTCCACGGTGCGGCCGGGGTCGAGCAGCGCCGAGTCGAGCAGGGCGTTGTCCGCGTTCCGCAGCGTGACCGCGAACGTGCCCGCGAGGTCCAGGTCGGTCTCCACGACCACGTCGAGCAGCTGGGACGCCAGGTCCGCCGCCAGCGCCACGCCGGAGATCCGCACCTCGCACCGCGGCGCCGTCATGCCCGCCCCCCGGGGATGACGAGCTGGGTGCCGGGCGGCACGTCCAGCGGGTCCTTGATCCTGTTGGCGTCGGCGATCCGCCGCCACCGGCCAGGGTCGCCGAGGTAGGCGGCGGCGATCGAGCTCAGTGTGTCGCCGACCGCCGTGGTGTGCACGGTGACGTCCGCGCCGCCGGGCGCGCCCGTCCCGGGGGCGCCGGATCCGCCGCCCGCCAGTGCCTGGACGGTCGGCGGGCCGAGGAAGAGGCCGTGCCCGATCTGCGGCCCCTCGGTGTCGGCGTGCTCCTGGAGCCGCACCGACAGGGTGGAGCGGACCGGGGTGCCGTCCCGCAGGAACATCGTGTAGCGCTGCCCGGCGTCCAGCATCACGCACCGGAACTGGACGCGGCCGAGCGAGAACAGCAGCACCGGCGGCGCCATCGTCTGCCGCCCGCGCTCCAGCAGCGCGACGATCGGCCCGGTGTGCGCGCGCACGTCCTCGCCGGACTCGTAGGTGTCGAAGAACAGCTCCATGGACAGGGTGCGCGCCTTGCCCCGGATGTACTGCACCGGCGGCGCGTCCAGGCCGGGGATCGGGACCTCGGCGTAGACGTTGCCCTGCTCGACCTTCAGCTCCTCGGGGTTGTACATCACCGGATGCGCGGCGCCCGTGCCGGTGTCGATGATCGTCGCCTTGGCCAGCTCGTGGCCGGCCCGCCTCGGCACCGGGCGTCTCGGCCCTGGCAGCGCCATCTCAGCCTCCTCGCTCGAACTCGGCCCGCACCTGCCGCATCAGGTCCGCGACGACGTCGCGCCGCAGCCGCTCCAGGTCGACGGGCGCGGGCGGCGCGGCGACGTCCCTGCCCGTCCCGGCCGCCAGTGGGATCGGGGGCGGTGCGGGCGTCGCGCCCGTTCCCGTGGACGGCCCGCCCGTCTCGGCCTCTGGCGGCCCGTACCGTGCGGGCGGCGGACCCGGTACGCCGATCCCGGAAACGGCACCGGGATGCGCGGTCGTTGACCAATCCGCTGGGGGCTCGGACGCCGCTGGATCGGGCCGCGTCGCCGCGGGGAAGCTCCACCGGGCCGCCGACTCGACGGCGAGCGCGTGATCCTCACCGGCGTGCGCGTGCGGCGGGGCTCCACCGGACGCGCCCTGCCGAGCTGGGAAGCGGGTCTGCGTGACGTGCGCGGCCTCGTGGGCCAGCAACCCGAACCCTTCCGGCTCGTCGGGCTGGAAGCGGCCGTCGCGGAAGTGGACGTCGGCGCCGAGCGTCACCGCGTCGGCCCGCAGGCTCCGGGCGAGCGCGTCGGACGCGGCTCCGACGTGCGGCCGCAGCACATCGGCTCCCGGACCGGCCAGGTCGCGGAGCCTGCCCCGGACGTCCTGCGCGAGCGGCACCTGCCTGGCCTCCGTTACGCCATCGGATCCTGCCTGTGGCACGCCGCCCGGTACCTCGTCCGGCCACGGCGCGCGGGGGCCGGGCAACGCGTTCCGGCCGGCCGGGTGCGTGCGCAGCGGACCCGCCGGTCGGTCGGGCGGTCGCTCGGCGCGGTCGGGCGGGCGCTCGACGCGGTCGAACCGGCCCGCCAGCGGCGCGGCGTTCCGGGCGGCCCTGGCCAGCACCGGGTCGAGCGCCGCCGTCCAGGGGAAGTCCGGCACGTGGCGCGCCGCCAGCCGCAGGCCGGCCTCCTGGAGCCGCTCCCCGAGCGTCGTCATCCCGCCTCCTGGGCGATCTGGTCGAGCACCTCGGCCACCCAGCGGCGGCGGGTCGCGTGGTCGAGGTCCAGGACTTCGTTGAGGGTCCAGTGCGCGTGCCGTCCGAGAAAGGCCACCTCCTGATGGACCCGGTCCAGGGGGTAGCCGGTCATCCCCCCAGCGGCGCCACCTCCACCTCGTGGCCCTGGCCGCAGTGCGGGCACTCGACGGGGGCGCTGCGCGGCGCCAGGCCGTTGATCCGGTTGTAGAGGTCCTGGAGGTAGGCGAGGTCCTCCGAGAACAGGCCCTCGATCACCCCGGGGTTGACCTCCGGCAGCCCGCCGAGCCGGCTGACCACCCGCGACAGCAGCAGGACGACCAGGTACGCGGGCCAGTTGCGGACCCTCGGGTCCTTCAGCGGGTAGATCTCGTCGGCCGCCGTGGCGAGCCGCATCACACCGGTGCGGTGCAGGGTGCCGTCGGCGTCCACGTACCCCTTGGGCAGCTCGAACTCGACCTCGGTGACCAGCACGCTCATACGCGGGTCAGCCCCTCGTGCGCGAGCACCAGCGTGTCGATGGAGATGTCGCCGCCCTTGGCGGTGAACGCCGAGCTCTCCCATTTGGTCGGCCAGGCGTTGACGAAGTTCCACCGGGCCACTTCGGTGCTGTTGTCGAGGTCGAAGACCACGATCGAGCCGTTGCTGCGGACGACCGTGCCGAGCACGATCTGCTGCCGCCAGTCCCACAGCTCCGTCGAGGCCGTGAGACCCCATTTCAGCGAGATGTCGGAGTAGCTCGTCCGGCCGGGGAGCTTGTAGGACGTGGTGTTGTCGCCGCCCTGCCGGTTCTCGATGACCTCGGTGGTGGAGCCGAGGCCGCTGCACTCGATGAAGCTCGCCTGGGCGATGCCGTCCAGCTCGACCAGGAAGTTGAAGTTGCGGAACGGATCGACCCGCTGTCCGGTGGTGGGCATTGCTGCTCCTTATCCCTCGCTGATGGACGCGCCGCCGTCCCACAGGCCGATGCGCAGCTCGATGAACTCGGCCGGGCGGCTCGGCGCCAGCCCGATCTCGATGACCACCTCGCCCCGCGCCCGCACGTCGGGCGGGTTGAGCTCCTCGGTGATCGAGACGTAGAAGGCATCCTTCGCGGTGGCGCCGAACAGCGCCCCGGCCTGCCAGACCCGGGTGAGGAACTCGCCGATCGAGCGCTCCAGGCCCCGCCACAGCCGCAGGTCGTTCGGTGCGAACACCGCCCAGCGGACGCCCTGGCGGATCGAGTCCTCCACGTAGCAGACCAGCCGCCGGACGTTGACGTACTGCCAGGAGACGCTGGTGGTGAGCGTCCGCGCGCCCCAGACCAGCGGCGGGCCGCCCGGGAACCGCCTGATCGCGTTGATGTTGCGGTGGTTCAGCTGCCCCTGCTCGGTGTCGTTGAGCTGGTACTCCACGTCCAGGGCGCCGCGGACGTCCTCGTTGGCCGGGGCCCGGTGCACGCCGACGGTGTCGTCGCAGCGGGCCATGATCCCGGCGACGTGCCCGGACGGCGGGACGGTGAGCCGCCGGTCCGGCGCGCCGGGATCGGGGATGACCAGCCACGGCCAGTACAGGGCCCCGAAGCCGTTGCCGGAGTCGAGCCCGCCGCGCTGCGTCAGCAGCGGGCCCTGCGGGTTCACCGGGTTCGCGTCCTGGACTCCGTCGAGGACCGCGAACCGGTCGCCCATCGTCTCGCAGTGCGCGAGCACCTTCGCCTGCGCCGCCGCGTCCACCGTCCCGGGCAGGCAGACCATGCTGACGTCGGGGTAGCGGGTGAGCCGGTCGATCGCCGCGTCCAGCCCCGCGGCGTTCTGCACCGGCACGATGTAGGCGAACGTGCCGCCGTTGTCGAAGAAGCCCTTCACCGCGTACGGCAGCTGCACGCCCGCCTTGTAGTCGCCGAACTTCGCCACGTACGCGGTCCACGTGGTGACCGGGAACGGCTCGCCGAGCCCCGCCTCGCCGGGCAGGACGGCCGGCGTCCCCACGAACGCGGTGACCGTGCTGCCCACCCCGGCGATCGGCCCGGCCGGGGTGATCTCCTTGACGTAGACCCCGGGGGCCGCGGTGTCGTAGGCCATCATCTCTCCTGTCGCTCGAAGCGGTGGGGCACGCGGGCTCACGCGTCCAGGACGGGTTTGAGCACGACGTTCTTGACGAGGGGGCTGCGGTCGGACCGGTCGAAGGGTTCGGCGGCGACCGTCACCGTCAGGCCGAACGCCGGCCGCGGCGGGATGCCGAGGGCGCTCCAGAAGTGACCCATCGCCTGCCCCTCGGCGGACCGGGCGACGGTCATCGGAAGGGAGTACGGCTGCGTCGTCAGCGAGCCCCGGAGGACGCGGTCCGGGACGACGGGGAAGCGGGCGAGCCAGACCAGGGCGGCGCCGAGGAGCGCGTGCTCCTCGGCGGTCCTCAGCCCGCCCGTCTGGTGGGACCACGCCGTGACCAGGTAGTCGCAGTCGAGCCGCACCGCGGGCAGCCGGGCGGTGACGGCGTCGGGTGTGCGTTCGAGCACCCTCGCCTCGTCGCGCAGCACCCGGTTCTCCGCGATCTCGTGCAGGAACAGGTTCAGCGTCGTCTGGTCGGGACGGTAGTCGCGGTCGGGCGTGTCGAAGGCGACCTGGGCGCCGCGCAGCGCGTCGGGGGCGGCGGCGTCCCGGACGAGCGCGGCCATGGTCTGGTCGAGGTCCTGGAACATCACGCCTCACCCGCTGCGGGAGTGACCCGGCCGGTCTTGCGGTGCTCGCGGCGGATCGCCTCCAGCACGTCGCCCTGCCCGATGGGCTGGCCCGCCGCCGCGGCGGCGAACGCGGCGCGCAGCACGACGTTGCGGATCTCGCCGCCGGTGAGCGGGAACTCCCCGGCCAGCGCGGACAGGTCGAGGTCGTCGCCCCGGGGGGCCCGCGCGGGAAGCGACCGCTCCCAGATGAGGCGCCGCTCCGCCTCGCCGGGGAGCGGGAAGTCGACGACGAACCCCAGCCGCCTGGTGAACGCGGGGTCCAGATGGCGGCGCAGGTTGGTGGCCAGCAGCGCGATCCCGTCGTACTGCTCCAGCCGTTGCAGCAGGTAGGACGTCTCGACGTTGGCGTACCGGTCGCGTGCGTCGCGGACCTCGCCGCGCCTGCCGAACAGGGCGTCCGCCTCGTCGAACAGCAGCACGGCGTCCGCGTCGCCCGCGGCGGCCAGGACCTTCTCCAAATTCTTCTCGGTCTCGCCGATGTACTTGCTGACCACCGACGACAGGTCGATCGTGTACAGGTCGAGGCCGAGCTCCCCGGCGACCACCTCGGCGGCCATCGTCTTTCCGGTGCCCGGCGGACCCGTGAACAGGGCCGTGACGCCCCGGCCCCGTGACGCCTTGTCGGCGAAGCCCCAGTCCCGCCAGACCGTCCGCCGCCCGGTCACCTGGGCGCACAGCTCGCGGAGCTGGCCGAGCCCGTCGGCGGGCAGGACCAGGTCGTCCCAGCCGTTCAGCGGCTCGATCCGCCGGGCGAGCGCCGCCAGCTCATGGCCGGTCTGGGCGCGGGCCGCGGCGAACAGCTCCGCGCGCCCCGGCCCCGCCGTCCCGTCCGGACCGGTCGGGTCGTCCGGATCCGGCTGCCCGGATTGCGGCGGGCGCATCGCCCGCTCCACCGCCCATGTCGCCGCGGCCGCCGCGACGGCTCCGCCGATCCGGTCCGGCCCGAACCGGAAGCGCGCGGCGAGCTCGGCGGCCGGAGCGGCGTCCATTCCGGCGGCGGCCAGCCGGACCGTCCAGACGCGGTGCCGGACCTCGTAGCAGGGACGCGCGAACGACACCTCGACGGTGTCGCCCGGCGGCCCGGGCAGCGGCCCGGCGCCGGCCGTGACGGCCACGCCCGGATAGCCGCGGACCTCGTCCGCCAGGTCGTCCGGAGCGTAGAGGAGCGCCCCGTGCAGGGACGCCTCGCGCAGCACATGGAACATCAGGTCCGGGCCGGGCGGCGCGTCGACGGTCAGCAGCGGCACGCCCAGCCGCCCGGCCAGGGCACGGGCGGTGGTGCGCCGGCCGGAACCGCGCGGACCGTCGAAGTGCAGGCGGAGGCGGCGGCCCCAGGCGGCCTGGACGGCGACGAGCAGGGCCGCCCGCCGCTCGTCCGGCAGCGGCGCCTCCGCCCACAGGCTCGGCGGAGGCGAGGTCAGCGTGCAGAACGGGACGAGCCGCCGGTCGAGCCCGTTCTGCCCGAGGAGGACGTCGGCGATCTGCTCGTCGAGCGCCATCCGGCGGGCGATCAGCGGACCGTCCCCCAGCAGCGCGACGATCCGCTCGGAGATCAGCGGGGCGTCGCCCTGGAAGTGCCGCCGTTCGGCGCCGGGCACCGATGCCAGCGCGTCGGCGACGGTCGGCCGGGCGCGTCCCGTGACCTCCGGTTCCAGGGCGAGCGCGGTGACGCCCATCTCGGCGTCGGTCAGCGCGTACGTGTCGCGCAGCCATTGTCCGCGAAAGGGCTCCGCGGGAACGGCGCACTCACGTGGCCGCGCGGCCGCTGACACATCCGACACACCTGCCCCCATGCGTGAATCACCACACGCCGGGCCTGAATGAGCAAAAGGCGTCTGGCGTGAGACCGCGGTCGCCGTGCGGCCGCCACCGATGAGAACACGTACAGTAAACGGAAAAGCAAGCCGTGTCGACTCGACGGGAAAGCCGATCGAATCGGAGTTCCCGGAAATTGTCCGTTAAGTTCCTAATTCCCTAACTAGCCGCAGCTAGCATGGTATTCGGCCATCACGGGGTCTCTTTTTGAGGTCGTCCGTACGACACTTCTTGGAGCGGTCCCGGAGGCCGGGGCGCGTCACGATGGCCGGTCCTCTTTTGTATACGTGCATCGTTCTCTTATGTGATATACGACCCTGATTAGAATCATCTTCTCTTTGTCGGATCATTCACTCGGCCCGGCGCTGTACGGAGGGCCGGAGGGAGCAGGGGGAGCGCGTCCGGAAGCCCGAAGAGCGCGAACAAGCCTGGTTCGCGGAACGCGACGATCCGCGCGATCCCCGTATCGCGGATCGAGAGGACCATCACCGCGTGCGCGCGGTGGACCCCGTCCTCACCGCGCCCGTACATGGCCACCGCGGGCTGCCCGTTGGCGGCGGTCACCACCATCCGGGACGCTCCCGGCGCGGTGAGGACCCGGGTCTCGAAGAACCGGGCGACGGACGCGCGTCCGGAGAACCAGGTCGGGGTGGGCGGCATCTCCAGGGCGGCGTCCTCGGTCAGGAGCCCGATCAGGGCGCCGACGTCGGCGTTCTCGAACGCCGCGGCGTAGCGGTCGAGCAGCTCCCGCTGGCGCGTGCCGCCGGCCTCTCCCGTGCCGTCCTCGGTGGGGGCCACCCGGCCGAGCTGCGCGCGCGCCCGCTGGAGGAGGCTCTTGACCGCGGGCACGGAGATGTCGAGCAGCGCCGCCACCTCCGCGGCCCGCAGCGCCAGCACGTCGCGCAGGATGAGGACGGCCCGCTGCCGGGCGGGCAGGTGCTGCAAGGCCGCGACCAGGGCGAGCCGCAGGCTCGACCGCGCGGTGACGACGGCGGCGGGGTCGTCGTCCGGGCCGGCGGGGGCCAGCCGGTCCGGGAACGGCTGGAGCCAGGCCGTCTCCGCCGGCGGTGCCACGGGCGCGTCGGGGTCGTCCGAGGGGGCGCCGAGCCCCGCGGGCAGCGGCCGCCGCTCGCGGTGTTCGAGCGCGGTCAGGCAGGCGTTCGTCGCGATCCGGTACAGCCAGGTCCGCAGCGACGCCCGGCCCTCGAACCCCTCGTACGACCGCCAGGCGCGCAGGTAGGTCTCCTGGACGAGGTCCTCGGCGTCGTGGACGGAGCCGAGCATGCGGTAGCAGTAGGCCAGCAGCTCGGACCGGTACGGATCGGTCAGCCGAGCGAACGACTCCTCGTGCGCTCGATCGTGCGCTGTCACGAGCGCCCGGTGTTCCGGCCGGGACGGACCTGGGCGCGGTTGTCGGGCGTCACCGTCCGGCACCGGCCCGATCGGCCAGCTCGACGATCTGCACGTAGTTCCCGACCGGGTCCTCCACCGTGGCGATGCGGCCGGGGCCGAAGTCCTCGACCGGGCGGACCCAGCGCGCGACCCCCACGTCCTTCAGATGGGCGGCGGCCGCGGCGATGTCGTCCACGTAGAAGTTGATCAGGATGCGGCCGGGCTCCCGTGCGCTGCGCTCCAGGTCGTCGCGCCGGTCGAACACCAGCCGGTTGCCGCCGATCATCAGGACGGTGCCCGGGTCGGCCGACGGCGCGAACGCCTCCCGGTACCAGGCGCTGAGCCGCTCGGGGTCGGCGCTGCCCAGCACGAGCCCGCCCAGCCGGATCTCCGTCATCTCCATCATCCCTCTCGGTCGTCGAACGGATCCCTCACACCTGTGGACCCGGCGACACGCGAAAAGGAATCGGCCGCGCTCCGGTCACTCGCGCTTGGCGGTGAACGTCAGGTGGGTGACGCCGCTGGGCGTGGAGACCGCTTCGATGTCGTACGCCTCGTCCAGTGCTTCCAGGCCGTCCCAGAGCCGGACGCCGCGGCCGAGCAGGATCGGGATCTGCACGACGTGCATGTGGTCGACCAGCCGCTCGGCGAGGAAGTCGCGCACCACCGAGGGGCCGCCGCCGAGGCGCACGTCCTGGCCGCCGGCCGCCTCGCGGGCCGTCTTCAGCGCCTCGGCGGGAGAGGCGTCCAGGAAGTGGAACGTGGTGCCGCCCTCCATCTCGACCGACGGGCGCGGACGGTGCGTGAGGACGAAGACCGGCGTGTGGAACGGGGGATTGCTGCCCCACGCGCCCGTGTAGTCGGGGTCGTCCTGCCAGCCGGGCGGGCCGAACTTCCCGGCGCCCATGATCTCGGCGCCGATGCCGGCGCCGTGCATCGCGGCGAACGCGTTGTCGGCGCCGGTGGTGCCGGCCCGGCGGCCTCCCATCTCATGCCAGAACCGGGTGGCGAACATCCACTCGTGCAAACGCTCGCCCGCGTGGCCGAACGGGGCGTCGGCGGCCTGTCCCTCGCCGGTGGCGAAGCCGTCTAACGAGATCGTGAAGTTGTGGACGCGAAGGTCGGACATCGGGTGCTCCTCCGTGGAGTCGGCAATCTGGCGCACCCCAGCATGGGGGAGGGGCGATCATGTCGTCTAATGCCCTTTTTCGAGGACATCCATTGATACCCTCGATGAGTGCTCAGCCTCGTTCATCTCCGAGTCCTGGCCGCTGTCGCGCGGCGGGGCTCGGTGACCGAGGCGGCGAAGGACCTGCACTATTCCCAGCCCTCGGTCAGCCACCACCTGTCCCGCCTGGAGGCGGCGACCGGCGTCAAGCTCGTCCAGCGCGTCGGGCGCGGCATCCGGTTGACCCCGGAGGGCCGGCTGCTGGCCGACAGGGCGGCCGAGATCGTGGGCCGCGTCGACGCGGCCACCGCCGAGCTGGCGGCGCAGGCCGGCCTGCGGGCGGGACGGGTCCGGCTCGCCGCCAACGCGTCGGCGCTGAGCACCATCGTGCCCAAGGCCGCCGTCGAGCTGGCCCGGGCGTACCCGGGCCTCGAACTGGTCCTGGTCGACCGCCATCCGGTCGAGGCGCTCCAGATGCTGCGCCACGGCGAGATCGACATCGCGCTCGTGTTCCAGCACGCCGACGCCCCGGTCGAGGACGAGGGCTTCCGCCCCGTCCACATCGCCGACGACCCGATCTACCTCATCAGCCGGCGTCCCGGCGACACGGTCGCGAACCATCGCCGGTCCGCCTGGATCGGCGGCTGCCTGCGCTGCCAGAGCGAGCTGGTCGGCGTGTGCCGGCAGGAGGGCTTCACGCCGCGCATCGCGTCGCTCAGCGACGACATGGTCGTCGTGCAGGCCCTCGTCGCCGCCAGCGCGGGCGTCGCCACCCTGCCCGGGCTCGCGCTCCGGGCCCATCGCCAGCCCGACGTCCACGCCACCGAGATCGCCGGTTTCCCGCGCCGGATCCACGCCGTCACCTACGGGGAGCCCCCCGACCCGCCCGCCATCGCCGCCGTGGTGGCGGCGCTCGCCGAGGCGGCCGCGTGAGCGGCCTCCGGAGCGGCGATGGCGCGGGCGGGCGGGTGACGGGAACCGGTCCATGGTGGTCGCGCCGTGTCACCGGGTGCGGACGGGCAGGCGGCCGGCGACGAGCGGGACGACGATCGCCGCGGCCGCCAGGTGGGTGAGGACGAGGACGGCCCGGGTCGAGGGCGCCGCCGCCGGGACCAGGAGGTCGGGGACGACCGACAGCACCGTGAGGGCGGCGGTGGTGACGACGAACGTGCGCCTGGGCGTGCCGGCCCAGCGCCGCAGCGCGACGGCCAGCAGGATGCCGATCACGGCGCACGCCAGGGTCAGCTGGGCGAAGGCGAGCAGCGGGATCGGCTCGCCGTCGATGTCCAGGGACACTCCCGCGCCCCGGGCGGCGGCGGCGATGCCGGTGGTGGCCAGGGCGGCCGCGACGGCGGCGAGCCCGCCGGTGCGCCACAGAGCGGCGGCGCGCGGGGAGGCCGGGACGGCCGTGGCGGCGGTGGGCTGGGCGGCGGTGTGGCTGGTGGTGTTCATCTGCTTCCCCTTGCTCGTGTTCGGGTGGAGCGTGGTGTCGGTAGTGCAGACCGGAGGGGCGCGGAAAACTCATCGGTCGTTCGGGCGGTAGATGGCCGAGGTCGGCCGACCGCACGTCCGCGGTTCGTCCTGGAAGGCATCACGCGAGGTCACGGCGGTGCCGTGCGTCATCGGCGGGAACCTTCCCGGCGCTGATCTCGTCTCATGACGGTGATCACGGAAGGGGATGCCATGGATGCGGCGGACTTAGAGGCCGAGTTCCAGAAGGGGCGCTCGCTCCAGGAGCAGGGACGGGTACGAGAGGCCGAGCAGCACCTCAGGGCCGCCGCCGAGGCGGGCCACATCGACGCCATGCTCACGCTCGGCGTCCTGGTCGTCGAGCGGGACGAGGCCGAGGCCGAGCGGTGGTGGCGCGCGGCGGCCGAGACGGGCGACGAGGTCGCGCAGCGCAACCTCGGGATCCTCTGCTCGGATCAGGGGCGCGCCGAGGAGGCCGAGAGCTGGTACCGCAAGGCGGCCGAAGCGGGCGACACGGGCGCGCATCACAACCTCGGGCTCATGCTCATCCGCCGTCGTGACGTGCAGGGTGCCGCCGAGCACTTCCGCCCCGCGGCCGAGGCGGGGCACACCGACGCGGTGACCAACCTCGGTCTGGCACTCGGTCAGCTCGGCCGGAAGGAGGAGTCCGAGCAGTGGCTGCGGCGCGCCGCGGGCGAGGGGGACGGCCGTGCGCTGAGCGCCCTCGCCAACCACCTCTTCTCCGAGGGCCGGCATGAGGAGGCCGACGAGTGGTGGGAGAGAGGGGCGGCCGCGGGCGACCCGGACGCCCTGTTCAACCTCGGTGTCCGTTGCGAGCACAAGAACGACATGACGGGTGCCGAGGAGTACTTCCGCCGGGCCGGTCGAGCCGGGCATCCGCGTGGTGCGGCGAGGGCGAAGGCCGTGGCCGGCGGGATCCGCGAGAACGGCGCCCCCTACATGCCCGGCCAGTTCTGACCGCTCCCTGAGCGTTCGAGCCGCCCCGCCCTCCCTTCGCGGCCGAGGGGAAGGCGGGGCGGTTGCGCGTTGTGACGTCGGCGGGCCGCGAGCAGTCCGGTCGCGGCGGGGCCTCGTTAGGGGTGCGTTAAGCGCGGCGGCGGGGGCGCTAAGGAGTCGTCAAGATCGAACAAACCCCCCGAAAGCGGCGCTTTACTCCATGTCGATCCCGGATGAACCCTCGACAAGGAAGCCAACCCCATGAGTGACGTGGCCTTCGTGCTGCTGACGGTGGCGGTGTTCGCCCTGCTCGGCCTGGTGGTGAAGGGCGTGGAGAAGCTGTGACGGCCGCGAACGCGGTCGGGCTCGTCCTGGCCGCCCTTCTGATCGTCTTCCTGGTCGCCGCTCTGCTGTTCCCGGAGCGCTTCTGATGAGCGACACCCTCGCGGGGGCCCTGTTCATCGGGTCCCTGGTGCTCGTCCTGGCCGTGGTGTACCGGCCGCTGGGCGACTACATGTACCGCGTCTACGGCGGGACGAGGCACTCGCGCGCCGAGCGGGTGCTCTACCGGCTGATCGGGGCCAGGCCGGACGCCGAGCAGACATGGGCCGAGTACGCCCGGAGCGTCCTGGCGTTCTCGGTGGCCGGGGTCCTGTTCCTGTACGCCTTCCAGAGGGTGCAGAACCATCTGCTTCTGTCGCTGGGGTTCGACCCGGTGAAGCCGGACCAGGCGTGGAACACCGCGGTCAGCTTCGTGACGAACACGAACTGGCAGTCGTACTCGGGCGAGTCGACGATGGGGCACCTGGTGCAGATGGCCGGGCTCGCCGTGCAGAACTTCGTGTCGGCGGCGGTCGGCATGGCGGTGGCCATGGCGCTGGTGCGGGGCCTCGCGCGCGAGCGGAACCGCTACCTGGGCAACTTCTGGACGGACCTCGTGCGCGGAAGCGTCCGGATCCTGCTGCCGATCGCGTTCGCGGGAGCGGTCCTGCTCGTCGCGGGCGGGGTCGTGCAGAACTTCGCGAACGCGGACGACCACGTGGTGACCACGATCGCCGGCCACCGGCAGGCGATTCCGGGCGGGCCCGTGGCGAGCCAGGAGGTGATCAAGGAACTCGGCACCAACGGGGGCGGCTTCTACAACGCCAACTCCGCGCATCCGTTCGAGAACGGGACGGCGTGGACGAACTGGCTGGAGATCGTCCTGATCCTGGTGATCCCGTTCGCGCTGTGCCGGACGTTCGGCCGGATCGTGGGGCAGAACCGGCAGGGTTACGCGATCGCCGGCGTGATGGCGACGATCGCGATCGCCTGCGTCGTCCTGGTCAACGTGTTCCAGCTGGCGCACCACGGGACCGTCCCGACCGCGGTCGGGGCGTCGACGGAGGGGGTCGAGAACCGGTTCGGCGTGGCGGACTCGGCGACGTTCGCCGGGGCGACGACGCTCACCTCGACCGGCGCGGTCGACTCCTTCCACGACTCCTACACGAGCCTCGGCGGCATGATGACGCTGTTCGGCATGATGCTCGGCGAGGTCGCGCCGGGCGGCGTCGGCTCGGGCCTGTACGGGATGCTGGTCCTCGCCGTGATCACGGTGTTCGTGGCCGGGCTGATGGTCGGCCGCACGCCGGAGTACCTCGGCAAGCGGATCGGCTCGCGGGAGATCAAGTTCGCCGCGCTGTACTTCCTCATCACGCCGATGCTGGTGCTGGCCGGGACGGCGGTGGCCATGGCGACCGGGAGCGGGCGCGCGGCGATGCTGAACCGCGGCCCGCACGGCCTGTCCGAGGTGCTGTACGCGTTCACGTCGGCGTCCAACAACAACGGGTCGGCGTTCGCGGGCGTGACCGTCAACACCGTCTGGTACGACACCGCGCTCGGGCTGTGCATGGCGTTCGGCCGGTTCCTGCCGATCGTCTTCGTCCTCGCGCTGGCGGGCTCGCTGGCCCGGCAGGGCCGCGCCCCGGCGTCCGAGGGGACGCTGCCGACGCACCGGCCGCAGTTCGTCGGGATGGTCGTCGGCGTGACGGTCGTCCTGGTCGCGCTCACGTTCCTGCCCGCGCTCGCGCTCGGGCCGCTCGCCGAGGGGATCCACTCATGACGGCACAGACCGTGCGGGCGCCGAGCCCGGCGCCGCGGCCCCCGGTGCGCCGCGGCGGTGGAAAGATCCAAGGCGGTCTGCTCGACCCCGGCCAGCTGGTGCGGTCGCTGCCCGACGCGCTCCGCAAGCTGGACCCGCGCACGCTGTGGCGCAACCCGGTCATGCTGATCGTGGAGATCGGCGCGGTGTGGACGACCGTCCTCGCCGCGTCCGAGCCGAGCGTGTTCGCCTGGCTGATCGTCGTGTGGCTGTGGCTGACCGTCCTGTTCGCCAACCTGGCCGAGGCGGTCGCCGAGGGCCGCGGCAAGGCGCAGGCCGACGCGCTGCGCCGTGCGCGGACCGACGCCGTGGCGCGCCGCCTCCTCGACTGGGCGCCCGGGCGGACCGCGCCGCGCGAGGAGCGCGTCGGCGCCCCGGACCTGCGGCAGGGCGACCATGTCGTCGTCGAGGCCGGCGAGGTCGTCCCGGCGGACGGCGACGTGGTCGAGGGCATCGCCAGCGTGGACGAGTCGGCGATCACCGGCGAGTCCGCCCCCGTGATCCGCGAGTCCGGCGGCGACCGCAGCGCCGTCACCGGGGGGGCGAAGGTGCTGTCGGACCGGATCGTCGTCCGGGTCACGCAGCGGCCGGGGGAGTCGTTCCTCGACCGCATGATCGCCCTGGTGGAGGGCGCGAACCGGCAGCGGACGCCGAACGAGATCGCGCTCAACATCCTGCTCGCCGCGCTGACGATCATCTTCCTGATGGCCGTCGCCACGCTCCAGCCCCTGGCGATCTACTCGAAGGCGGGCAATCCCGGCGCCGCCGACTCGCTCGCCCTGGACGCCCAGGGCGTGACCGGCGTCGTGCTGGTGTCGCTGCTGGTCTGCCTGATCCCGACGACGATCGGGGCGCTGCTGTCGGCGATCGGCATCGCGGGCATGGACCGGCTCGTCCAGCGCAACGTCCTCGCCATGAGCGGCCGCGCCGTGGAGGCGGCGGGCGACGTCGACACCCTGCTGCTGGACAAGACCGGCACGATCACATGGGGCGACCGGCAGGCCGCCGCGTTCCTCCCGGTCGGCGGCGTGTCCGAGGACGAGCTCGCCGACGCCGCGCAGCTGTCCAGCCTGGCCGACGAGACGCCCGAGGGGCGCTCGGTCGTCGTGCTGGCCAAGCGGAGCCACGGGCTGCGCGAGCGGTCGCCCGGCGAGCTGTCCCACGCGACGTGGGTCCCGTTCACCGCGCAGACCCGCATGAGCGGCGTCGACCTGGACGGCCCGTCCGGTGCCCGCGGCCTCCGCAAGGGCGCCGCGAGCGCGGTCGCCGGCTGGGTCCGCGAGCAGGGCGGCACCGTCCCGGCCGAGCTGGGCCGCATCGTGGACGGCATCTCCGCGTCCGGCGGCACCCCGCTCGTGGTCGGCGAGAAGGCCGGCGGCACGGCGCGCGTCCTCGGCGTCATCCACCTCAAGGACGTCGTCAAGGACGGGATGCGCGAGCGCTTCGACGAGATGCGCCGGATGGGCATCCGCACCGTAATGATCACCGGCGACAACCCGCTGACCGCGAAGGCGATCGCCGACGAGGCCGGGGTGGACGATTTCCTCGCCGAGGCCAGGCCCGAGGACAAGCTCGCCCTGATCAAGCGGGAGCAGGAGGGCGGCCGGCTCGTCGCGATGACCGGCGACGGCACCAACGACGCCCCCGCGCTGGCCCAGGCCGACGTCGGGGTCGCGATGAACACCGGCACCTCGGCCGCCAAGGAGGCCGGGAACATGGTGGACCTCGACTCCGACCCGACCAAGCTCATCGAGATCGTCGAGATCGGCAAGCAGCTGCTCATCACCCGCGGGGCGCTGACGACCTTCTCGATCGCCAACGACGTCGCCAAGTACTTCGCCATCGTCCCGGCGCTGTTCGTGGCCGTGTTCCCGGGCCTGGACGCGCTGAACCTCATGCGGCTGCACAGCCCGCAGTCGGCGATCCTGTCCGCGGTCGTGTTCAACGCGCTGGTCATCGTCGCGCTGATCCCGCTCGCCCTGCGCGGCGTCCGCTACCGGCCGAGCGGCGCGTCCGCGCTGCTGTCCCGCAACCTCTACGTCTACGGGCTCGGCGGGATCGTCGCCCCCTTCATCGGAATCAAGTTCCTCGACCTGATCGTCCAGTTCCTTCCGGGGATGTCCTGACATGCGTATGCCCATCTGGATCCGCCGGCACCTGGCCGCGGCGCGGGCGCTGCTCGTCCTGACCGTGCTGCTCGGCCTTGCCTACCCGCTCGCGGTGTTCGCCGTCGCGCAACTCCCGGGCCTGAACGACAAGGCCCGCGGCTCCTACGTGACGGCGGGCGGCCGGACGGTCGGCAGCGCGCTCATCGGCCAGTCGTTCACCGACTCCCGGGGGAACCCGCTCAAGCGGTACTTCCAGAGCCGCCCGTCCAACGCCGGCGACGGCTACGACCCGACCGCCACGGCCGCGAGCAACCTCGGCCCCGAGGACATCGTCGACACCCTGCCCGACCCCGCACTGCTCGCGGCGGGCAAGCAGGACGAGAACGCCTCGCAGAGCCTGCTCACCCAGGTCTGCGCGCGCAGCAAGGCCATCGGGGAACTGGAGGGCGCCGACGGATCGCGGCCCTTCTGCACCCCGAGCGGCGTCGGCGCCGTCCTGGCCGTCTTCGGATCCCGCACGGCCACGGGCGACGTCCCGCACCCGACGCGCGTCGTCAGCCTCAACGAACAGGAAGGCGTGGTGAAGGCCCCGTTCGTCGCCGCCTACAAGGGCGTCCGCGTCGAACTCGCCCGCTACGGCGAGGACTACGCGAAGGGGCTGGTGGTCCCGATCAAGGGCCGCGCCCCGGCCCGCCCCGCCGTCCCCGCCGACGCCGTCACCGCGAGCGGCAGCGGCCTGGACCCGCACATCTCGCCCGCATACGCGCACCTCCAGGCCACGCGGGTCGCCGCGGCGCGAGGTGTCCCTGTCGCCGACGTGGAGCGGTTGATCGCGTCCAACGAGGAGGGCCGGACGCTGGGCTTCATGGGCGAACCCGTCGTGAACGTCCTCAAACTGAACATCGCTCTGGACGCCCGGTACCCGACCCGCCAGTGACCCCGCTGAGTAGGCTTGGGCGGTGTTCTCGCCTCATGGGCCGTCTTTGCGCGAACTGGTGATCCAGGCGCTGTCCTCGGTCGAGCGCGGCTACGACCTGCTCGCGCCGAAGTTCGACCACACGCCGTTCCGCACGCCCGACGGCATCCTCGCCGCGACCGCCGACGCGCTGCGTCCACTCGGGCCGTTCGGGCAGGGACTGGACGTGTGCTGCGGCACGGGTGCGGGCACCCAGGTGCTCGCACCCCTGTGCCAAGGACGGATCACGGGCGTCGACTTCAGCGCGGGAATGCTCGCGCAGGCGCGAGCGACGCACCCGGACGCCGAGTGGGTGCAGGCCGACGTCCGGGAGTTGCCCTTCGCCGAGGACTTCGACCTCGCGGTCAGTTTCGGCGCGCTCGGGCACTTCCTGCCCGAGGAACGGCCCGCGCTCTTCGGCGGGGTGTTCCGCTCGCTGCGGCCAGGCGGTCTGTTCGCGTTCCCGATCGGCGCGCCGCCGCCCCTCACGTCCGCCTGGTACTGGACGCTGCTGGGGTTCGACGCGGTCATGAGGGTCCGGAACGCCGTGTGGCGTCCGCCTTTCGTCATGTACTACCGCACATGCCCGCTGCACGCCCTCCGCGACGACCTGACGGCGGCCGGCTTCACCGTGACGACCGTTCCCCTGGCGGCGCTGGGGTGGCGCGAGGACGGCAGCCCCAGGTACCGGCTCGTCCTCGCGCGCAAGAAGTGAGGGCGGCGTCTCGGACGTGCTCAAGCGCCGGCTGAGTTCCGGGCGACGAACTGGAACTGGTAGCCGTTGATCCGCGTCACCTGGGCGTCCTGGAATCCGGCCGCTTCCAGGCGCGAGCCGAACGTGTCCGGATCGACCGGGACGTAGGTGTCGTCGACATGGCCTTGGCGGATCAGGTCGGTGTCGATGGACTCCACTCCCAGCAGCGCCGCGCCGGAACCGAGGGCGCGGTGCAGCCGCGAGAGCAGGCGGTCCTGCGCGCTCGGCGACGGGACGTGGTGCAGCATCGAGAAGCAGGTCGCCGCGGAGAAGCGGCCGACCGGCAGATCGACGACGGTCGCGTCCCCCTCGACGACCTCGACGGGAGCGCCGCGGAACCTGGTACGCACCTCCGCGGCCAGGGCGGGATCGAGCTCGACCGCAGTGACCTGGGACGTCACCTCCAGGAGCAGTTCGGTGGTGACACCGAACCCGGGCCCGATCTCCAGGACGTCGCCACCGAGGTCTGCGGCCTCCCGCAGCCAGGGCAGCAGCTCGGTACGCAGCTTGCCGGCCCATTCGGGACTGGACAGATAGGTCAGATGCGCCTGGTTCATCGTCCCGTCCTCACGAGGGAACCGCCGAAGTGCGTGGGAATCACGCCTTCATTCAGCCATAGTGCGGGGATGACCGGCTTTGCGGCATCGGCCGACCCGCTGCCCTCCGCGGCCACCGCCCGGCTGGTGTCGCTGCGCGGCGGGACGGGGATCACCGCCGGGTCCTACCGCTTCGAGGGCGACACCGCGGCGACGTCGTGGCACCGCCACGACCTCCACCAGCTGGAGTACGCGATCGAGGGGATCGTCGAGGTCCTGACCCCGGCGGCGCGCTACCGGCTGCCGTCCCGGCAGGCGGTGTGGATACCGGCGGGCCTGGTGCACCAGAGCACCTTCGCCAAGGCCAGGACCGTTTCGGTGTTCTTCGATCCCGCCCTGGTCCGCGACACCGGCGGCCGCGCCCGCGTCCTGCCCGTGGAACCGATCTGCCGGGAGATGCTGATCTACGCCTCGCGCTGGCCGATCGGCCGCCCGGTCGGCGACCCGGTCGCCGACGCCTACTTCGAGGCCCTCGCCGGCCTCGTCCTGGAGTGGCTGGCGCACGAGCGGCCCTTCTACCTGCCGACGAGCACCGATCCGCTGGTCATTGCGGTCATGCGCCACACCGACCGGAACCTCGGCACGGTCACCCTCGCCGGCGCCTGCCGCGCCGCGGCGGTCTCCGAACGCACCCTGCGGCGCCGGTTCCGCGCCGCGACGGGCATGACCTGGCGCCAGTACGCGCTGCACAGCAGGCTCCTCCACGCGATGACGCTGCTGACCGAGCCGAGCACGACCGTCCTCGGCGCGGCGACCGCGGTGGGCTTCGACAGCGCGAGCGCGTTCAGCCGCGCCTTCCAGGCGTCCACCGGCCAGACCCCCACCGCGTTCCGGCGGGAACGGACCCCGACGCGGCGGGACCTCTGACCTGGGGGGTGGACCGCGGACGGCTCGGACCGAAGGACGGCCCGGCCGGAATCTAGGCGGGCCAGTCCCAGTGGGGCACCTCGCGCAGCGGGTGCAGGTCCTCGTCGGTCTCGGCGTGCGAGTTCTGCCGGGCGACCTCGGTGCCGAACTCGACGTGCTCCCGCAGCGCCTGGCGGAACGGTGCGTCGTCCGGCAGCCCGGCGGTGTCCGCGGCGGCCATGAACAGGTCGATGAACCGCTGCCGCTGCTCCGGGGTGATCTTCAGATGGCGGTGGACGTCGATGATGTGCTGGAACCCGCCCATCCGCGCCGTGAAGGTGTCCGGCCCGCCGAACGTCTCGGCGGTGAAGGCCGTGAGGTGATCGACGTGGGTGGGCTGCCCCTCGCCGAACAGCGGCTTGAGCAGGGGATCGACCAGTACCGAGGCGTAGAAGACCTCGATGAGGCGGTGCAGCCCGTCGTGCCCGCCCGCGTGCTCGTACAGGGTTTCCATGATTACACCATTACGTCGTCGGTGGAGTACGGGTTCGTTATCGCAGAGATCGTCTCGTCCTGTCGAGGTGTCGTGCCGGTTGTGGTCATGGCGGGTGGTGAGTTCTCTGACTATGGTCAGAGAATGGAGCCCGTGATGGTCGATCGCGTGCGGCGGTTCAGCCGGACCGTCACCCAGCGGCTGGGCGTTCTCGACGACGCGTTCCTGGGACGCGGTCGTCCGCTCGGCCAGGCGCGGCTGCTGTGGGAGATCACTCCGCAGGGCAGCGAGGTCCGAGCGCTGCGCTCGCGTCTCGGGCTGGACTCAGGTTATCTCAGCCGCCTCCTGCGCACTCTGGAAGCGCAGGGCCTGGTCGTGGTCGAGACCCATGACGATGATGGACGCGTCCGCGTCGCGCGGCTGACCCCGGCCGGACTCGCGGAACGCGCGGAGCTCGACCGGCGTTCGGACGACCTCGCCGAGTCCATCCTGGCGCCGCTCGACACACGCCAGCGGGAGCGGCTGGTGTGCGCGATGCACGAGGTCGAACGGCTGCTGGTCGCGTCCCAGGTGCGGATCGACGTGACCGACCCGCGGCATCCGGACGCCCGGCGTTGCGTGCAGGCCTACTTCGCCGAGCTGGCCGACCGCTTCGACGGAGGCTTCGACCCGGCCCAGAGCATCCCCGCGGACGACGCGGAACTCGTCCTGCCCGCCGGTCTGCTCCTGATCGCGTACCTGCACGACGAGCCGGTCGGGTGCGGCGCGCTGAAACTGCACGCCGACGACGGCATCGCCGAGGTCAAGCGGATGTGGATCTCGCCGCGGGCGCGCGGTCTGGGACTCGGCCGCCGCATGCTCGCCGACCTTGAAGCGCGCGCTCGCGCCCATGGCATCCGCACGCTGCGGCTGGAGACCAACCGCGCCCTCGGCCAGGCCATCGACCTGTACCGCACCGCCGGATACCGGGAGGTACCGGCGTTCAACCAGGAGCCCTACGCCGACCACTGGTTCGAGAAGCACCTCCCTGCCGTCGAAGTGTCCGGTGGTTGACCTGCTGCCGTCCTTGCCGGCGCGGACGCGGTGACCGAGCGTTGGACGCATGTCATGTCTCGCCCCTCAGGGTGCGGGGGACGATGCCGACCATCACGGATGGATCGTCGTCCATTTCCCGCGGCACTGGGGGAGCACCGTCCCTCAGGTGACCGTCGACGGACTTCTCGTGGGGCACTTCGGTGTCAGTCCGATCGTCTGCGAGGTCGAGACCGGAGTCCACATCGTCGAGGCGTGCGTCATCGACGCTCATCCGCTCTACAACGGCCGCAGGTTCCAGACCAGCGCCTACGTGGAGGTCTTCCCCGGTCAGACGATCGAGTGCTCGTACACGCGCCTATGGTCGGGCCGCCTCACCCCGGGCCGGTACGAGGCCGAGGCCGCTCGCGGCAAAGAGGTCCAGGCGCGGCTGCTGATCGCGTGCAGCCCGCTCCTCGCTCTCGGGGTCCTGATGCTGATCGCGATCCTGCTGAACATCATCACCGAGATCGCCTGAGATCGTCCGGCGCCGCGCCCGGGCGGGGACGGAGGTCAGGCGCTGGTCTCTGCCAGGGCGTGCTCGGGGTCGTAGGCGTAGATCCAGGCGTTGGCCTTCAGCGGGTCCGCGTCGGCGAAGGACGCGTCGCGGGCCTGCTGTTCGGGGCCGTCCGGCAGGTGGTTGACGGAGGCGCGGGCGTGGCTGGCCTCCTGGAGCCGGGTGGTCCGCGGGATCCGCAGCCGCTCGTAGCGCCGGAGGGCGCCGAGCGGGTCGCCGGGACGGTCGGCGACGCAGCGCGCGAGGACGGCGGCGTCCTCGATGGCCTGGGCGGCTCCCTGCGCGAAGAACGGGAACATCGGGTGCGCGGCGTCCCCGAGGAGGGTGACCGGGCCCCGGGTCCACCGCCGGAGCGGGGCGCGGTCCAGCAGGGCCCAGCGCCCGGGTGTCCCGGCGGCCTGGATGAGGTCGGTGAGCCTGGCGTCCCAGGTCGCGAACTCGGCGAGGAACTCCCGCACGGTCGCGGTCGCGGTCCAGGACTCCACGACGTCGTCGCCCGCCGGGGCGAACGCGACGAGGTTCACGAACCGTCCGGCGGAGACGGGATAGTGCACCAGGTGGTGGCCCGGGCCGATCCACAGGGTCTGGGCGGGCCGGCGGGCGAAGGCCGGGGCGCGCTCGGACGGCACCAGGGCGCGGAAGGCGCAGTAGCCCGAGTACACGGCGGGCGACGGCTCGGTGACGGCGCCGCGCACCACCGAGTGGATCCCGTCCGCTCCGATCACGATGTCGGGTTCGGTGGTCTCGCCGTCGGCGAAGCGCAGGACGGGGAGTCCGCCGTCGCCGACGGTGATACCGACGCAGCGCTTGCCCAGCCGGACGTCCCCGGGGACCGCCGAGCGCAGCGCCGCCAGGAGGTCGGCGCGGTGCGCGGTGTAGGTGTGCTCGCCGTAGAGCTCCTCGCAGGAGGACGCCAGATCCTCGGCGGACAGGACCGTGCCGTCCTCCCAGCGGCGGAACTCCCAGCCGGTGTCCAGCCGGACCGCCCGTTCGGCGAGGCCGTCCATGACGCCGAGCCGCCGCAGCAGCCTCGCCGCGTTCGGGGCCACGACCAGACCCGCGCCGATCTCCTTCAGCTCCGAGGCCTGCTCGTAGACGGTGGCGGACATCCCCTCGCGATACAGGAACGCGCTCGCCGCGAGTCCGCCGATCCCGCCGCCGAGGATCGCGATCCGCGGGTGCTGCGCTCTCACGTCCGACACCTGCCAGCACCTCGGTTCCGCATCGTCCACCGGACGCGGCCATGGTGCCCGGCCCGCCTCTCCGGCGGACGGAGATGTCGCCTAATGATCGGATTTCGTTACCGGACCGTCCCAGAAGCGGGCGGGACGCGACGTCGCGCGCGGGCAGGGCTGGGGCCGCGCACCGGCGCCGGGGACCCGGTGTTGCATCCGGGTGCGGTGATGCCGCCGGTCACCGGCGACGGTGCGCGTCGGGCCCGCCTGGTCCGGGGACGGCGTCAGCCGGCGCGGCGGGACGCGAGTTCGGCGTCCAGGAGGATCTCGTGCGCGCGCCGTGCCGCCGCGATGGCGCGGTCGTTGTCCGGACGGTCGGCCGGCGCGTCCCGCAGCGCGGCGGTCAGCGTGCGTATCGCCTCGGTGAGCGCGGCGACCTGCTGCTCCAGGACCGCGGAGCGGTGCTCGAGCATCGCCGCGCGCTGGTCCAGGGCCGCGGTCGAGGCGGCGGAGCCGATGACGATCTGCTCGGCCATGGGCGAACTCCTCGTTGAGCTCGTTGGCGCCGCCGACTGCGGCCCCTCTACCTCTTCAGCGTTTCTGAAGCCGATTCGTCACACCTAGGGGCTTTCGTCCCTCGACCGCCGGCATCCGACCCGGCCGGCGACGCCCTACCCCGCGGAGACGGGGGCGGGACGCACGACGATGGCCTGGCTCAGCGGGCGCTCCCCGCCCGTGGGGAAGGGCGACCCCGGCGCCTCCTTCAGCGCGCCGCCGGCTCCGATCGCGAACGCGGCCACCTGGCTGGTGTCCCTGACGGACCCGAAGACGTTCCGGCCGTCCGGTGAGATCGCGACCGCGTCGACGATGGCGCCGTCGGGGGTGTGCGCGGGCGAGCCGGGTGCCGGCCTGAGCGAGCCGTCCTCGGCGATGCTGAAGCCGAGCAGGCCGCCGGGAGGCGAGTCGGTGTCCTCGTCGTTGCTGCCGACGTACAGGTGCTGCCCGTCCGGCGTGACCTTGAGGCCGACCGGGAGGTCGGGGGCGGGGAACGGCGATCCGGGCACCGGGGTCAGCGAGCCGTCGGCGCCGCGCCGGAACCCCCACACGTTCCGCGCCTCCGCCGAGGCCACGTACACGAAGCCGCCGTTCGGGCTGATCGCGATCGCGTAGTCGGCCTGCCCGACCTTGGCCACGTCCTCCCCGGGCCCGAGCGTCCCGTCCGCCCGGACGGCGAACCTGGTGACGACCCGCGGCGGGCTGTCGGACGTGTCGTCGGCGCCCGCGTAGGAGAGGTAGAGGAAGCGCCCGTCGGGTGACAGGACGGTCTGCTTCGGGCTGTCGGAGGTGGTGCGGACGTCGCCGATCCGGGCGGGCGTGCCGTCGGACCCGAGGCGGTACATGGAGATGGTCCCGTCGGCGGTGTTCGTGACGTACAGGGTGCGTCCGTCGGGGGCGATGGTGGCGCCCCAGGGCTCGTCGCCGGTCGGGACGATCAGCGGGTCCGGCTGGAGCGCGCCCTGCGCCCCGACGCGGAACACCGAGAGGGTGTCGGAGTCGCTGTTGACGACGTAGGCGTTGGCTCCGTCCGGGGTCAGGGCGATGCCGCGGGGGAACTCGCCGCCGGTGGACACGGGCTTGCCGAGGGACGTGAGGGAGCCTCCGCGGCCGATCGCCAGGGAGGAGACATCGCCGGAGACGGCGTTGGTGACGTAGACCACGCCACCGGACGGCACCGGGATCGGGCCTGGCGCGGCCTGAGCCGGGGCGGGTACGGCGGCGAGCACGGCGCTGGCGGCCAGGAGGGCACCCCCTGCCTGCGCGGAACCTCGCCGGGACGCTCGCGTGGACAATCGGATGGACACGGGTGGCTCCTGACGACTCGATCGATGGGCTTCCACCCGTTGGGCGTTCCATCCCGTTCCGCCGTGTTCCACCCGTCCCGCGGCCGTGGCGCGAGGCGAGGGTTGGTGGAGGTCCTGCCGTCGTTCGGCACCGTCCTGGTCGCGCTCGGCGGCGGGGCGCTCGGCGACCGGCGTCGGTCATGTGGTCAGGTCGCGGGTGCCCGGAAGCGCCGCGTTATGCCGCGTGCCGGCGTTCACCGACCTCCACGGTCTGCGGTTCTTCTGCCGGGCGGTGCATGCGCACCGGCGGAACGGCCGCCGAAGGCTTCCGGGCGCGCTTGCGCGGCTGTTCCAGGGTGGCGATGAAACCGCAGATGAGCGCGGTCAGGATCGCTCCCGCCGCGATGATCATGAGCAGCGTCGTCAGGTCGATGGCGACGAGCATCCGGGGCCTCCCTTCGCTCGGTGGACCGTCCCCGGCTCCCGGGGTGTACGTACCGCGCGCCTGGACGCCTATTCCTGTGATTCTCGCCATCGTCGGCCGTCGGCCGCCGGGTTCAGCGCAGTGCGAAGCCCAGGGCCCGGCCTTGCTCGCGCAGGTCGTCCTGGGCGGTCGGGTGCGCGACGTGGTCGACGATCTGCTGGGCCTGGGACGTGGCGTCGCGTCCCCAGATCGCGGCGGTGCCCTGCTCGCTGACGATGTAGCTGTGCTGGAAGGAGGTCACGGGCCCGGTCAGGCGGGGGATGACGGTCGAGACGTCGGCGCGGGGGTGCCAGGACGGCAGGGCGATGATCGCGCGGCCGCCGGGGGAGTGGAGCGCGCCGACGACGAAGTCGGTCTGCCCGCCGAACCCCGAGTAGACGGCGCCGCGGACGCGGCTGGCGTTGGCCTGGGCGTACAGGTCCACCTGGAGGGCCGAGTTGACCGAGACCAGGCGCGGCCGGCCGGCGATCAGGCCGGGGTCGTTGGTCTTCTCGGTGCGCAGCATCCGGACGCGCTCGCTGCGGTCGATCCAGTCGTACAGCTCGGGGCCGCCGAACGCGAAGGACGCGGTGACCGGCGAGGCGGGGTCGAGCGCTCCGGCCTTCTCCAGCGCCAGGACGCCGTCGCTGAACATCTCCGACCAGATGCCGACGCCCCGCCGGTCGAGGAGGGACGCGAGCACCGCGTCCGGGATGCCGCCGATGCCGAGCTGGAGTGTCGCGTGCTCGGGGACCAGGTGCGCGACCCGTTCGCCGATCTCCCGCGCCGTCTCCCCGGGCGGACGCGGCGCGGGGGACGCGAGCGGCTCCTCGCACTCGACGGCGTAGTCGACGTCCTCGACGGCCATGACGGCGTCGCCGTAGGTGTAGGGCATCCGCGGGTTCAGCTGGGCGATCACCAAGCCGCCGCGCGCCCGCACCGCCTCGATGGCGGCGGGCAGGATGTTGACTTCGATGCCGAGCGAGACCGTGCCCCCGACCGGGACGGACGTCTGCACGACGACGACGTCCGGCGGCAGCGACTCCTTCAGCAGGTTCGGCACGAGGGACAGCCGGGCGGGGAAGTACCGCAGGTTCGCGCGGCCGCGCATCGCGGCGCCGACGAACGGCGTCTCCAGCTCGACCCCTTCCCTGTCGGGCAGGACGCCCTGGGCGTTCAGCATGAAGAGCCGGTACTCCGCCAGCGCCTCGTCCAGGATCGCCAGGGCCCGCCGGGGGGTGGCGAAGTTCCCGCCCGCCACCACCCGGGGCCGTCCCGGCAGCCCGGCCAGCACGGCCCCGAGCTGCTCTTCGGAGATCACCCGCATCGTCTGCCTCCCCCGTCCACGATGTCCCGTAGCGCACGCTACTCGACGGGAGAAGCGGACCCGCGGTCAGGTCAGCGGGGCCGCTGGACGTACTTCAACGCCTCGATCGCCAGGTAGGAGAGGACGGCGACGGCGGCGACGCGCGCCCAGGCGGCGGCGCCGAGCGGGGCGGAGTGGAACAGGTCGTTCATGGCGGGCGTGTAGGTGTAGAGCAGCTGGATCGCGGCCAGGGCCAGGACGCTGACGGCCACCCAGGGGTTGCGGCGGACGCCGTGCCAGAGGAGGGGGCGGTCCAGCGACAGGCAGTTGAACATGTAGGTGAGCAGGGTCAGCGCGAAGACGTTGACGACGATCGTCTGCGCGACCTCCGACGAGGCGCCCTGGGCGCGCTCCCAGTGCTGGAGGCCGAAGGCGCCGGCGAGCAGGATCGCCGAGACGGCCAGGACGCGGAGCGTCATCGCGCGGGTGAGCAGCGGCAGGGACGGGTCGCGCGGCGGGCGGCGCATGATGTGCTCGTCCTTCGGCTCGACGGCGAACGGCAGGCCGAGGACCAGGACGGCGGTCATGTTCAGCCAGAGCACCTGGAGCGGCAGGACGGGCAGCGCGGTGCCCGCGACGATCGCGGCGACGAGGACCAGGCCGAGCCCGATGTTGGACGGCAGCGCCCAGACGATGAACTTCACCAGGTTGTCGAAGACGCCGCGCCCCTCCTCGACGGCCTTCTCGATGGAGGCGAAGTCGTCGCCGGTCAGGACCATGTCGGCCGACTCCTTGGCGACGTCGGTCCCGGTGCGTCCCATCGCCACGCCGATGTCGGCCTGCTTGAGGGCGGGCGCGTCGTTGACGCCGTCCCCGGTCATCGCGATCACGTGCCCGGCGCCTTGCAGGCCTTGGACGAGGCGGAGCTTCTGCTCGGGCGAGACGCGGGCGAACACGGCCGTGTCCCGCAGGCGTTCGGGCGGGACGTCGGCGGCCAGCTCCGCGCCGGTCATGACGCCGCCGTCCAGCCCGACGCGGGTGCCGATCGCGCGGGCCGTGGCGGCGTGGTCCCCGGTGATCATCTTGACCTGGACGCCGGCGTCGTGGCAGGTCCGGACGGCCTCGGCGGCTTCGGGACGCGGCGGGTCGAGCATGGCCTGGAGGCCCAGGAAGGTCAGCGGAGGCAGCTCGTCGAGACTCCCCGCGTCCGTGTGCCCGCGGGCGAAGGCCAGCACCCGGAGGGCCTGGTGCCCGTACGCCTCGGCACGGGCGATGACGGCGGCGGGGTCGAGCGCGGCGGGCGCGCCGCCGGGGCCGGCGGCGTCGCGGCACAGCGGCACGAGCCGCTCGACCGGCCCCTTGACGTAGACGGTGCCGTCGGCGTGCAGGGTGGCCATGTGCCCGCGCTCGGCGGTGTAGGGCAGCGTGGCGGTGCGGGCCGGCACGCGGTCGAGACCGGCCTTGGCGGCGCTGGTCAGCAGCGCGCCCTCGGTCGGGTCGCCGGTGATCCGCCATGCGCCGTCGCGCTGGACGAGCCGCGCGTCGTTGCATCCCAGGCCCGCCAGCAGCGTCTCCCTGAGGGTGGGGTGGTCGGCGAGGGCCACCTCTCGGCCGTCATGATGGACCGCCCCGGTGGGGGAGTAGCCGGTTCCGGTGAGGGTGTAGTCACGCCCGCCCGCGTGGACGGCGGTGACGGTCATCTGGTTCTGCGTGAGGGTGCCGGTCTTGTCGGTGCAGATCACGGTGGTGCCGCCGAGCGTCTCCACGGCGGGCAGGTGCCGGACGATCGCGCCGCGGCGGACCATCCGGGCGGTGCCGAGCGCGAGGGTGATCGTGACGACGGCGGGCAGCCCCTCGGGGATCGCGCCGACCGCGAGGGCGACCGCGGCGGTGAGCATCTCGGCGGCGCCCCGCCCGCGGAGCACGCCGATGAGGAAGGTCAGCACCGCCAGGGCCAAGACGGCGACGGTCACGACCGTGCTGAACTGGGCGATCTTACGGGTGAGCGGGGTCTGGACGGCGCCGGTGGTATGGACGAGCCGGTGGATGTCGCCGAGCTCGGTCCGCGCGCCGGTCGCCACCACGAGACCGGTGCCCCGGCCGGCGGTCGCGAGCGTCCCGGAGAAGGCCATGCCGGTCCGGTCGGCGAGCGCGGCCTCCGGCTGGGACGCGGTGCCCTTCACCACGGGCACCGACTCCCCGGTGAGCGCGGACTCGTCCACGGCGAGCTCGTCGGTGCGCAGCAGCCGCAGGTCGGCGGGGACCTTGTCACCCGCCTCCAGCTCGACCAGGTCGCCGGGCACCAGCTCAGCGGCGGGGACGCGCCGCGCGGTCCCGTCCCGGACGGCCACCGCCGTCGTCTCCGCCATCGCGGCCAGCGCCGACAGGGCCTGCTCCGCGCGGGACTCCTGGACGAACCCGACGACGGCGTTCACGACCACCACGCCGAGGATCACCAGCGCGTCCACGTGCTCGCCGAGCAGGGCCGTCACAGCCGCCGCGGCGAGCAGCACGTAGATCAGCGGGCTGTTGAACTGGAGCAGGAACCGCAGCACCGGGCCGGGCCCGCGCGCGGCGGGCAGCACGTTCGGCCCGTCCCGCTCCAGCCGTTCCGCCGCCTCGGCCGAGGCGAGGCCGCGGGACGCGTCGCTGCCGAAGTCGTGCACGACCTCGTCGGCGGGCCTGCGGTAGGGCGCCAGGGCCTCGGTCATCGCGGCCCCGCCGGTCGCGCGTCGTCCTCCATGGCCGCACCTCCTGGCCCCAGCCTGGGACCCTCACCCAGGTTCTTCCAGAGCCAAAGGTCCCCGAAACAACGGGACCTTGGCCCTGAACAGCGGTTTCGCCCCTCCCGGGTGCGTCTACCGGGACTCCGCGGCGGGCGGACGCGAGCTGGACGGCCAGCGCGGCCGCCTGGGCGCGGCGGCTGCTCGGTCAGCCCCTAAGCGGCTCCTTCCCCTCCTGGCGGGCACAGCCGGGCGCGCGGTGATCGACGCGGCGCTGCCCAGCGTGGTGCGGCACGCCCGGGCCGCCGAGGCGGCGGTGAGGATCGACGTCCGGGACGGCGTGACGCTGCCCGTCCGGCGCGTCCCTTTGACGACACCCGACCGATCCGACACCGGCCCCGCGGGGACGCTCGTCGCGGGACTCTGCGGGAAGATGTCAGTCCCGCCTACCGACCGAGGAGCCGCACCGATGGCCGATGCCAGCCCCAAGCCGCGGTTGCGGGCGCCCGCCCGCCGGGCACTGATCACGGCGGCGGCGGTGAGGATCTTCGCCGAGAAGGGCTACCACGGCACGTCGCTCGGGGAGATCGCGGCGGCGGCCGGGGTGGCGCGGACCGTGCTGTACGACCACTTCCCGTCCAAGCGCGTGCTCCTGCTGGCGGTCATGCAGGAGGAGAACGCGGCGCTGATCGAGTACGTCGGGGCCCGCATCACCGCGTCCGGCAGCGCGGAGGAGCGGATGCGCTCCACGATCGACGCCTACTTCGGCTTCGCCCAAAACCGTCCCGAGGCCCGGAGCCTGCTGTTCGACCGCACCGGCGAGGACGATCCCGAGATCCGGGTCGTGCGGCAGGGCATCCGCGAGTCGCGGACCCACGCGGTGGCGGCGCTGCTCGCCGACGACATCCGCACGGTGGGGGTCGAGCCGGGCGAGCCGATCGCCGAGGCGATGGTGGAGTTCGTCATCACCGGCCTGGACGGGGTGGCCCAGTGGTGGGAGCGCAATCCCGAGACGCCGCGGGCGACGCTGGTCGAAGGCGCGATGCGGCTGCTGTGGACGGGGCTCGGCGGCGGGAGCTGATCAGCGGCCCGGCGGCGTGCGGCCCGCCGGCGTGCGGCCCGCCGGCGTGCGGCCCGCCGGCGTGCGGGCCTCAGGGCTGGGACACGCTGGTGTCGTGGTGGTCGTAGGGGGTGCCGGAGACGCCTGACCGGGCGGCGAGCCTCGTCGCGAGGGCGACGCCTGCCCGCTGCCAGGCGTCGCCATGGCGGGCGCGGGCGTCCGACCTGCGGTCGGCGAAGGGGAGGCGGTCACCGACCCGGCGCAGCGTCACGTTGAGATGGACGAGGCGTTCGGCGATGGCCTGCCAGGGCTGGAGCCGCAGCGACGCCAGGGGAGAGGCGCGGAGCAGGGCCCGGACGAGTGACTCGCCGGTGAGGGCGGAGACCAGGCCGACCGCCGGGGCCGCGGCGTGAATCTGGAGGCGCCGCAGGACGGGGTTGCGGCTGAAGACATGGTCGCTGGCGGGCCTGGACGGTGAGGTCGGTCCATTCGGTGGGGCCGCCCGCGGTGAGGATCATGTGGTGGGCCATGTGCAGGCCGTCGATGGCGTTGCGGGGGACGAGCTCGTCGGCGACGCCCATCAGGTGGGCGATGTAGGCCCAGTACAGCATGACGCTGTCCAGGTCCGTCCGGGAGACGCGGCGGCCGTGGGCGTGGTCGAACAGGAGTGGGAGCAGCCCGAACGTGACGGCGGCGCCCATCGTCATGGCGTTGGAGATGGGGTTGCCGTGCCGGGCGAAGTGGTCGTCGCCCCAGACCCCGCGCAGCGCGAGCCGTGCCTGGGCGTGCATCAGCCGGACCCGGACGATGCTCGCGAAGACGGGCGAGCGGCGGTCGACGGCTCCGGGACGGGTGACGTCGTGGAACCAGGTGACGGTCTCCAGTTCGCGGCGGCGGAAGTCGGCGAGGAACCTGCGGGTCTGCCCCGTGGCCGAGGACACCTCGGCGCCGACGAAGGTGCCCATGGCGTCGCTGAGCATCATGGTCAGCTTCCCGGCCAGGGAGGCGTTGATCCACAGGCGGCGTCCCCGCTCCCAGGCGGCGGCGTCGCACCAGGCCGGTGGCTCGTCCAGGTGGCGGAACAGTTCGACCAGCTCGGAGGGCGGGTCGGTCACCGCGTCGATGCCGTGCTCCAAAGCCTGGTCGAACATCCGGCGGCCCCGCCGCATCCCGAGCCGGGCGAAGGCGCGCACGACGGCGTCCATCTGCTCGTCGCCCTGCCAGCGGTGGTCGTCGAACAGCCCGGTCAGCGCTGTCCGCGTGGGGACGGCCCGGACCGGGATCCACGGCGAGAACAGCCGGACGTGGGGCTCGGTCAGCCACAGCGGTGAGACGGTCGCGGTCTCGGGTGCCGGCCGTAGCGCCATGCCCCGGCGGTAGTAGTAGTCGTACGGGTGCCGGTCGGCGCCCGGCTCGGCGGCCGTGCCGCTGTCCAGCATCGACATCGGGTACTCCAAACTCGCGCAGGCCGGCTTCGGATCAGCGGTCGAGGTGGTAGTCGGCGGGGTCGAGGCGGCGGGTGCGGCGGCGGTAGCCGGTCATCGAGCCGGGCCAGTTGTTGGTGTTGCGGTGGTCGGCGTCGAGGTACCAGCTGTCGCAGCCGCCCTGGTTCCACACCGTGGTGCTCAGGCGCCGCTGCGCGGCGGCGTCGAACCGGTCCAGGACGTCGGCGCGGACGTCCATCGAGGTCACCCCGGTGGCCAGGAGGCGGGCGGCCTGGACGATGTAGCGGGCCTGGCTTTCGAGCATGTGGACGATCGAGCCGGAGCCGACGTTGGTGTTCGGCCCGTACATCAGGAAGAAGTTGGGGAACCCGGTCACGGCCAGGCCGAGGTAGGCGCGGGCGCCGCCCTTCCAGGCGGCGTTGAGCTCGGTGCCGCGGGCGCCGATGACGCGCAGCGGGGCGACGAAGTCCTGGGAGCGGAACCCGGTCGCCCAGATGAGCGTGTCGAAGGCGTGGTGCCTCCCGTCGGCGGTCCGGGCGCCGTGCGGCGTGAGCTGGACGATGGGGTCGTCGACCACGGTGACGTCGGGGCGGTTGAGGACCGGGTAGTAGTCGCTCGATGTGAGGATGCGCTTGCAGCCGGGCTCGTAGCCGGGGGTGAGGCGGCGGCGCAGCCGGGGATCGCGGACCGAGCGCAGCGCGTACCGGCACAGCGCGCGGACGGGGGCCGACAAGACGCGGCGGCCGCGCGGGGAGATCAGCGCGGGGTTGAGGACGGCCTCGAAACACAGGAAGATGCCCAGCCGCGACAGCTTCTGGACCGCGGGGATGCGCCGGTTGAGGGCGGGCCGCCAGCGGGGGTAGACGCGGTCGGGCTTGCGGCTGATCCAGTGCGCCTCGATCTGGAAGATCGTGAGCCGCCGTGCGGCGGGCGCGATCCGCGGGACGAACTGGATCGCGCTGGCGCCGTTGCCGACGACGGCGACGCGCTCGCCGGTCAGGTCGTGGCCGTGGTCCCAGCGGGCGGAGTGGAACATCGTCCCGCCGAAGTCGTCCTGGCCGGGCAGGCGCGGTACGGCCGGGTTGGACAGCTGCCCGCAGGCCGCCACGAACAGGTCGTACTCGTAGGTCCGCCCGTCGCCGGCGTGCAGCCGCCATCTGCCGGTCGCGGCCTGGAACCGGGCGTCGGTGATCGTGGTGCGGAAGCGGAAGTGCGGCGTCAGGCCGTACTTGGCGGCGCAGTGGCGCAGGTAGTCCAGGATCTCGGGCTGCTCGGCGAACCGGCGCGTCCAGTCGGGCTTGGGCTCGAAGGAGTACGAGTACAGGTGGGAGGGCGCGTCGCAGGCGGCGCCGGGATAGGTGTTGTCGCGCCAGACGCCGCCGAGCCCGTCGGCCTTGTCGAAGAGGGTGATGTCGGTGAACCCGGCCTCCTTCAGGGCGATGGCCAGCCCGATCCCGCTGAACCCTGTTCCCACGATGGCGATCGAGACGTTCCTGCGCCCCATGCACGGCTCCCTGCTCTGGCGTCGGCGGCGGCGCGCCGGGCGACGGACGGCCGACCGGGCATCGCCTTAGCCGACACATACGTCGGCTATCGTGAGCGTGTCGGCGAGAGGAGTCAAGACCGCCGCGAAGAATCGCTGGAGTAGCGTTTCAAGTGCTCCCATTGAATCGAGGTCGTTGCGAGGTCTTGACGGCTCATGGCGGGCGTCCCATAGTTGGGGGCCACTCAACCGACATGATTGTCGGTTACTCCACCCCCCGAGGAGTGCCCCGTGGACGACAACAGACCCGTGGACGAGACCAGGGCATCGCAGAACCGTCCGGCCGAGAGCGCGGGCGGTGTGGGCCGCCGCAGGTTCATCGCCGGGGCGCTGGGTGCCGCGGGCGCGGTCGCCGCGGCCGGCGCCCTGGGCTCCGGGCCAGCGCAGGCCGCCAC
>NZ_CAACUY010000032.1 GCF_900659615.1 Actinomadura fibrosa
GCGGTGGGGTGGGGGCTGCCGCCGCCCCGCACCCGGGCGCACCGCGACGGCGGCGCCCCGCCGCCCGACCCGACCCGGCCGTCCCGCACCGCGGGGGGCTCGGGCTCCCGCTGGTCCGCCAACCGCGCCCTCCTCGGCGTCGCGGCCGCCGCCCTCACGGTCATCGTCGGCCTCGGCGCCTGGGCGCTGGCCGACAACGGCTCGGACGGCGACAAGGGCGGCACCGGCGCCGTCGACCCGACCAAGAAGTCGCCGTCGCCGAACCCGTCCGCCAGCCTGACCACGCTGAAGATCGACAGCGCGCAGGGCGTCGACCCCGTCGGGCAGGACAGCGGCAAGGGCCCGGCGAAGGGCCGCGCCGCCATCGACGGCAGCACCGCGACCACCTGGAACACCTCGCACTACGCCTCCCCCGACTTCGGGCGCCTCAAGAGCGGCGTCGGCCTGCTCCTCGACCTGGGCCGCCCCGCGTCGGTCGCCGAGATCAAGGCGCAGATCCCGATGACGGCCGGAGCAACGATCCAGCTGAAGGCGGGCGACTCCGCCGACGTGAACGCGCTGTCCAAGCTCGACACGGTCACGACGTCCGGCGGCGGTCAGGTCCTCTTCCGCCTGAGCAGGCCGGCGAAGGCGCGGTACGTGATGCTGTGGTTCACCAAGCTCTCCAACGGTTCCGACGGCCAGTTGCGGGCCGAGGTCAGCGAGGTCTCCATCCGGGGCACGGCGTCCTGACCGCCCGCACGCGCGGGCACGGGCGAGCTCCCCTTCCGGGGACGGTCACCCTTTCCTCACAAGGCATCACGCGGAGGTCATGGGCTGTGACGTCGGTCGGCGCTTGTCGGTATCGTTCCTGTGAGCAGAATGTCCCCTCCCCCCAGGATCCCGTGGTGTCTTCCCCAGCAGGTGCGGCCGGTCGCGGGCGTCCGGCGTCGCCCGGGCGTCCCGTACGAGAAGGCGATCGCTTATGACATCGCTGAGCATGCGCGCGGACGAGGTCTCCGACAAGGAGCTCCTCGCCCGGCACGCCCAGGGGGACCCGCACGCCTTCGCCGAGCTGGTGCACCGGCACCGCGACCGCATGTGGGCGGTCGCGCTGCGCACCCTCGGCGACCCTGAGGAGGCCGCGGACGCGCTCCAGGACGCCTGCCTCTCGGCGTTCCGCGCCGCCGGGCGGTTCCGCGGCGACGCGGCCGTCACCACCTGGCTGCACCGCATCGTGGTCAACGCCTGCCTGGACCGGATCCGCCGCAAGTCCGTGCGCCCCGCCACGCCGATGGGCGACGACGCGACGTTCGACGCGGTCGCGCCGAAGATGCCCGACCCGACCGACGCGCACGGCGTCTCCCTCGACGTCCACACGGCCCTGCTGCAACTGCCGTTCGAGCAGCGCGCGGCGCTGGTCCTCGTCGACATGATGGGGTACTCGGTCGACGACGCCGCGCAGGTCCTGGAGGTCCCGCCCGGGACGATCAAGAGCCGCTGCGCCCGCGGGCGGGCGAGGCTCGCGCCCCTTCTCGTCCAGCACCGGAACCGACGCGACCCCAGGAACGTCGGAGGTGTGGAAGGAGGTGGCATGCCCAGATGAACCCCGCGCACCTTGACTACGACATCCTGGCCGACCTGGCCGAAGGACTGCTCGAAGACGACCGAGCCGCCTCCGTCAACGCGCACCTCGACACCTGCGCCGAATGCCGGGACCGCTCCGCCGACCTTGCGGACGTCTCCCGGATCCTGGCGGAGGCCCCCGTCCCGTCCATGCCCGCGGAACTGGCCGAGCGCATCGACACCGCCATCGCGGCGGAGTCGCTGAACAACGCCACCGTCGTCAGCATGGAGCAGCGGCGCGGAAGGCGGCATTGGCGGATACTGTCGGCCGCCGCGGCGGCGGTGGTCGTGCTCGGCGGCGGAACGGTGGTCGGCAAGATCGCCCTGGACGGATCGGACGGCGGCGACCACCAGAGCGCCGCCCGCAGCCCCGTCCAGGACGCCGAGAAGGACCGCGGCGCCTCGGCGCAGGGGGCGGCCCCGCCGTCGAACCGCGCGATGAGCTCGCCGTCCTACACCGTCTCCCACAGCGGCACCGACTACCGCGCCGGAACGCTCCCGAGCCAGGTCGAGAAGCTGCTCGGCACCGGCACGGCGCCGAGGGCCGACGGCATCGCGCCCGACCCGCGGCTCACCGACTGCGTCGCCGGCGTCACCCACGGGCGGACGCCGCAGCTCGTCGACCAGGCCACGTTCGAGGGACGGCAGGCGACCGTGATCGCCGTCCGGGGCGGCCCCAAGAGCTGGAACGTCTGGGTCGTCGGCCCCGACTGCACCGCGCAGGACCCCCACCTGCTCACCGAAGCGAAAGCCTGACCCTAGTCGCCGCCGGGCGCGCCCGGCGGAGGCTCGGTCCGACCAGAAGGCCATGGACGATCGCCGTCCATGGCCTTCTGCGTCCCTTCAGAGGGTGCCCAGGAAGTCCAGGGCGATCGCCCAGGCCCGCTCCGCCGACTCGGGCTCGTAGTCCGGCAGGTCCGGGTCGGTGAACAGGTGCCCGGCGCCGCGGTACCGGAACACCTCCACGTCCGCGCCGGCCTTCCGCATGCGCAGGTACCAGGCGTTCACCCAGTCGACCGGCTCGAACGTGTCCGGATCGGCGACGTGGAGCTGCACCGGGATGTCGGTGGACGCGTCGTCCGCGATGTCGGACGTCCCGTGCATCAGCAGCAGCCCCAGCGCCTTGTCGTCCGCCAACGCCAGCGTCTGCGCGATCGCGCCGCCGAGCGAGAACCCCGCGTACACCAGCCCGCCTTCGGCCGTCAGCGGCGCGGCCACCGCGACCGCGCGCCGCAGCAGCTCGTCCCGGCCGATCTCCTCCTTGATCTCGATGCCCTCCTCCGCCGTGCCGGCGGTGCGCCCGCCGTACAGGTCCGGGACGTGGACCTCGTGCCCCGCCGCGCGGAGCCGGTCCGCGGCCTGGTGGACGGCGGGACGCAGCCCGTACATCGAGTGCAGAAGCAGAATCTTGGCCATGGCGGCAACCTTAGCCAGACTCCCGGGGCAGGTCGGGGGGCCGCCGGAGCGCCCCGGGAATCCTCTGGCCCTAGGATCGGTTGACGCGACTGGCAAGCCCGGTCGTGCCGGGACGGGCACCGCACCGGACAGGACACGGGCGGGAGATGCGGTGGCCGGACGCCGCGGCGGCCACGACAAGACGTCCGGCACCACGGCCAACGAGGAGAGGCGCAGAACAGTGAGCGACGTCCGCAACGTCATCGTCATCGGATCGGGCCCCGCGGGCTACACGGCCGCGATCTACGCGGCCCGCGGCGACCTGAGGCCGCTGGTGTTCGAGGGTTCGGTGACCGCCGGCGGTGCGCTGATGAACACCACCGACGTCGAGAACTTCCCCGGCTTCCCGGACGGCGTCATGGGCCCCGACCTCATGGACAACCTGCGCAAGCAGGCCGAGCGGTTCGGCGCCGAGCTGATCACCGACGACGTCACCGAGGTCGACCTGACCGCCGACCCCAAGGTCGTCAAGGTCGGCGACGAGACCTACCTCGCCCGCGCCGTGATCGTCGCGACCGGCTCCGGCTACCGCGAGCTCGGCCTGGAGAACGAGAAGCGCCTGTCCGGACGCGGCGTCTCCTGGTGCGCGACGTGCGACGGCTTCTTCTTCCGCGACCAGGACATCGCCGTCGTCGGCGGCGGCGACACCGCGATGGAGGAGGCGATCTTCCTGACGAAGTTCGCCCGCTCCGTCACCGTCGTGCACCGCCGGAGCGAGCTCCGCGCGTCCAAGATCATGCAGGACCGGGCGTTCGCCAACGAGAAGATCCGGTTCCTGTGGGACAGCGAGGTCGTCGAGGTCCACGGCGAGGACCGCGTCACCGGCGTCCAGATCCGCAACGTCCGCACCGGCGCGGAGACCCCGCTGGAGATCACCGGCCTGTTCATCGCGATCGGCCACGACCCGCGCAGCGAGCTGTTCGCCGGCCAGCTCGAAGCCGACCCGGACGGCTACCTGCTCGTCGACGCCCCGACCACCCGGACGAAGATCCCCGGCGTGTTCGCCTGCGGCGACGTGGTCGACCACATCTACCGGCAGGCCATCACCGCCGCGGCCAGCGGCTGCTCGGCCGCCATCGACGCCGAGCGCTGGCTCCAGGACCAGGGCGCCGCGGAGACCGTGCCGCAGCCCGCCGCCGAGACCGCGCCGCAGCGCTGACGCCTCCCGCCGGGGCGGGAACCCGTCCCGGACGCGATGAACGAAGGAGAACCATGAAAGCCGTGACCGACGCCGACTTCGAGGTCGAGGTCCTCAAGAGCGACAAGCCCGTCCTCGTCGACTTCTGGGCCGAGTGGTGCGGGCCGTGCCGGATGGTGGCGCCGATCCTGGAGGAGATCTCCAAGGAGCACGGCGACAAGATCGAGATCGTCAAGCTGGACATCGACCGGAACCCGAAGGTGCCCGCCGAGTACGGCGTCCTGCAGATCCCGACGCTGAACGTCTACAAGGACGGGCAGGTCGTCAAGCAGATCATGGGCGCCAAGCCGAAGGCCGCGCTGCTCCGCGACCTCGCCGAGTTCCTCTGATCCCTCGGGAACGCGTGTGGCCCGCACTCCACCCGGAGTGCGGGCCACACCTGCGAGAGGGCCTCAGGACGCCTCAGACGGGCCGGAGCGCCCCTTCAGGAGTCATGGAGCCCAGGAGCCTTTCCAACGCCACCTCGACGTCCTCACGCCACGACAGAGCCGACTTCAGCTCCAGCCGCAGCCGCGGGTACCGGTGATGCGGCCGGACGGTCTTGAACCCCACCGAGAGCAGGTAGTCGGCCGGCACCATGCAGCCGCCCTCCTCGCCCTTCAGGTCCCCGAACGCCTCGATGGCCTTCACGGTGCGCCGCGTCAGGTCCTTCGCGACCCCCTGCACGAGCATCCGGCCCAGCCCGCCGCCCGCGAACTCCGGCAGGATGTGCGCCGTCATCAGCAGGACGGCGTCCGCGCTCACCGGGCTCGTCGGGAACGCCACCGACCGCGGCACGTACAGCGGCGGCGCGTACAGCACGAACCCCGCCGGGACGTTGTCGACATAAACGATCTTGCCGCAGCTGCCCCATTCGAGCAGCGTCGAGGAGATCCACGCCTCCTTCTCCAGGGCCGAGTCGCCGCTCTCCTGCGCCCGCTCCCGGCTCACCGGATCCAGCTCCCAGAACACGCAGCCCCGGCACCGCCGCGGCAGATCGTCCAGATTGTCCAGCGTGATGTTGACGAGACGACGCGACACCGGGTCGGCACCCCCTGCTGTGCGATCCTCGCCCGCCGGCCGGAGCCCGGACCACGCGCCTTCCGTACCGGGCTCGTCGGGCAGGGCGCCTCTCCATGGAAAGTTCCCGGCAACAATCCGGGACACTCGGGCATCGTATCGGACAGGAGATCCACCACCCGCGCGGCTCGCCACGGCGGTACCCGGATCCGACCGGACCGGGGGTTCGCCGGATCACCCGCTCCCCGATGCCGTAGTTTGCAGGGCAGGCCAAGCCCGGAACGCAGGCGGGCCAGCGTCCCACCCTCGGAGGTGCCTCGTGGAACAGCACTCGCGTACAGACGCCTACACCGACCGCTACGCCGCCCGCGCCGCCGGGATGGTGCCCTCGGAGATCCGGGCCCTGTTCGCGATGGTCGCCCGTCCCGAGATCGTCTCCCTCGCCGGCGGCGCCCCCTACGTCTCCGCGCTGCCCCTCGACGCCGTCGGCGAGATGATCGGCGAGCTCGTCGCGGGCAAGGGCGCCGAGGTCCTCCAGTACGGCTCCGCCCAGGGCGACGAGACGCTCCGCGAGCACATCTGCGAGGTCATGTCCCTCGAAGGCGTCCACGGATCCGCGGACGACGTCGTCGTCACCGTCGGCGCCCAGCAGGCCCTCGACCTCATCACCAAGATCTTCATCGACCCGGGCGACGTGATCCTCGCGGAGGCCCCCTCCTACGTCGGCGCGCTCGGCACCTTCGCCGCCTACCAGGCCGACGTCGTCCACGTCCCCCTCGACGCGGGCGGCCTCATCCCGGCCGCGCTCCGCGAGACCCTCGAACGCCTCCGCCGCGAAGGCCGCAGCGTCAAGTTCCTCTACACCGTCCCCACCTTCCAGAACCCCGCCGGCGTCACCCTCACCACCGCGCGCCGCGCCCAGATCCTCGAAATCTGCGCCGAGTACGACGTCCTCATCGTCGAGGACAACCCCTACGGCCTCCTCGGCTTCGAGGGCGAGCCCATGCGAGCCCTCCGCGCCGACGACTCCGACCGCGTCATCTACCTCGGCTCGTTCTCCAAGACCATCGCCTCCGGCCTCCGCGTCGGCTGGGTCCTCGCCCCGCACGCCGTCCGCGCGAAACTCGTCCTCGCCGCCGAGTCGGCCATCCTCTGCCCGTCCAACTTCTCCCAGCTCGCCGTCCGCGAGTACCTCGCCACCCAGCCGTGGCGCGAGCAG
Organism: Actinomadura fibrosa; assembly: GCF_900659615.1. Lineage (GTDB taxonomy): Bacteria > Actinomycetota > Actinomycetes > Streptosporangiales > Streptosporangiaceae > Spirillospora > Spirillospora fibrosa. The sequence continues at coordinate 6,477 of NZ_CAACUY010000032.1, forward strand.
ATCAAGGACTTCCGCGAGCTGTACCGCACCCGCCGCGACGCCATGCTCGACGCCCTCGACCAGCTCATGCCGGACGGCTGCACCTGGACGCGGCCCGCCGGCGGCTTCTTCGTCTGGCTGACCCTCCCCGAGGGACTCGACTCCAAGGCCATGGCCCCCCGCGCCATCGCCGAGCGCGTCGCCTACGTCCCCGGCACCGGCTTCTACGCCGACGGCGGCGGCCACCGCCACATGCGGCTCTCCTACTGCTTCCCCGAGCCGCACCGCATCCGCGAGGGCGTCCGCCGGCTCGCGGCGGTGGTGGAGCAGGAGATCAAGCTGCGGGACACTTTCGGGGGAACCGCGCGCAGCGGCTCCGGCGGCGTCCACACTCCAGGGCCGGACGTCGTCTGAATGTTTCACGTGAAACGCGCCGGTCCCCCTGGGGCCGGCGCGTTCGTCTGAAGGGCACCAGCTGTGGAACTCGGGCACGTCGTCGTCCTCGCCGGAGGACTGTCCTACGAGCGCGAGGTCTCCCTCCGCTCCGGCCGCCGCGTCACCGAGGCGCTCCGCTCCCGCGACATCCCCGTCGAGCTCCGCGACGCGGACGCCACCCTCCTGGACTCCCTCACCGACGACCCCCCGGACGCCGTCTTCCCCGTCCTGCACGGCGCCGCGGGCGAGGACGGCTCCATCCGCGACGTCCTCGAACTCCTCGGCATCCCCTACGTCGGCGCCCGCCCGGACGCCTGCCGCGTCGCCTGGGACAAGCCGACCGCCAAGTCCGTCGTCCGCCAGGCCGGCCTGAGCACTCCCGACTCCGTCGCCCTCCCCAAGGAGGTCTTCCACGACCTCGGCGCCGCGTCCGTCCTCGACCACATCGTCCGCGGACTCGGCCTCCCCCTGTTCGTCAAGCCCACCCGCGGCGGCTCCGCGCTCGGCGCGTCCGTCGTCCACGAGGCCGCCGAACTCTCCGCCGCCATGGTCGGCTGCTTCGCCTACGGCGACGCCGCCCTCGTCGAGCGCTACATCGCCGGCACCGAGGTCTCCGTCAGCGTCATCGAACGCGACGGCGTCCCCACCGCCCTCCCCGCCGTCGAAATCGTCGCCCCGAGCGGCCTCTACGACTACACCGCCCGCTACGACGCCGGCGACACCGAGTTCATCACCCCCGCCCGCCTCACCCCCGAAGCCGCCGCCCGCGCCACCGCCGCCGCCGTCACCGCCCACCGCGCCCTGGGCCTCCGCGACCTCTCCCGCACCGACCTCATCGTCGACCCCGACGGCGACGTCCACTTCCTCGAAGTCAACGTCGCCCCCGGCATGACCGAGACCAGCCTCCTCCCCCGCGCCATCAGCGTCGCCGGCCTAGACCTAGGCGAAGTAGCCCAATCCCTACTACTAGCCCGCCTCTAACCCACCCCAAGCCCCCAACAACACCCCCTGGGCACCTCAAGCGTGAGCGCGGCGACCATGGGAGCAACGACCGGCACGGACGGAGGCCCGGCGCGTAGACGCGCCATGAGCCACAGGTGCGGCGTCCGGGGCTTCGGGGACGCGATGGGGCACAGTAATGGACGCGTGGCGGCTCGCGCGTTACGCGGACCCGCAAGCGGACGAGCGCCCAGCAACACGGCGGGCGCGGGAAAGCGGCGCGACGCTGCGGCCGCGTGCCGCTGCGGCGGGCACACGGGCTGACCGGCACGGCACCTGGACGCGCAGAACCGGCACAGCAAGCGAATGCGCGTCCGCCCAGTAGTACGCGAGCGGCACCCGCAGTGCGACGGCACGGCGATGTGGCGGCACACGGACAGTCGACGCGCCACATGGACGCGCACTGGCCACGGTCACTCAGGCACCGCGGCATGGCAGGCAGCGACCGGCGGTGCGACAGCGCGGCAGGCGAAGCGCGACGGCGAAGCGGGCAGGGAGCGCGACCGCGTGGTGGCGAAGGAGCACGGCAGTACGGCGCAGGACACGTGCTGCACCGGGCCGAGGCGGTGCGCATAAGGCGGTCAACACGGCAGATGAACCCGAGCTGGGCGGGTGAAGGTCTCGATGCCGTACAGCATGTGGTCGAGGGAGGTGGCGTGCGCCAACGTGGCAGCGCGACGGGCAAGCGCGGAATGGACGCGCGCTGTGGGTACGCAAAGGTGGCTCACGCGGCATGTGGGCGTCCGGCGGGCGTGATGACGGGACGCTGTGGCGGACGAGCGCGTGACAGTACGGCGCGGACGCGTGCAGCGGTACGGCTCGGGAGCAAGCCTGAAGCGGTCGGTCGGCGTGTGAACGCCAAGCAGTGCAGCGGGCGGGGCACGGCAGCGCGGAGTCGGGGAGCGTCGCGACGATACCGCGATGACGGTAGGTGGTACGTGGCGGCGCGGTGGTGCAGTGCACAAGCACCCCTTCGGTGCAATGGCCCGAGCCGTGAGGTGCGTCCAAAACGAGCGGTGCGGTGTATCCGGCCGATGGGGGCGTGATTACGGCAGCTGGTCAGCAAGCAGCGGTGTGGCGAGTGACGGCCGACGGTGTGATGGCGTGGGCGCGGCTGAGCAGTTGGTGTGGCTTATGGGGCCGCGAGGGGTAGCGAGCGTTGGAGCTTGGGGACGGCGATTCGGTGCTTCCGCGTGTCCTTGTGAGCCCTGCACCGTGACGCCGTCCGCCGCATCGCCGGTGCTTGCGCAGCACGCCAGTGAGGCCGTTTCACGTGAAACAGCGAACGTGGCCCGGTGATCGTGGCGCGGTGCTCGCCTCTCAGCGGCCTTGATGCCGTTCGAGGCGGCCCCTCGCAGGACGAGGTTCCACGTGAAACATAGGCCGGACACGGCAGCCGAGCACACCCTTCAGATGAACTTCAGGGGGCGGTAGGCCCAGTCCAACGTTGCCTGGCCTTGCTTGTGTTGGGCGTCGGTTGACGCCTGGCTCATCGGCGGTTGGCCTGAGAAGTCGCCGCTGGCGATGTTTCACGGGAAACGTAGCGCTGAAAGATGGTTGGCCGTCCAGCCCAAAAAGCCGGTCCGAGCGTCCATGGCACGCCTAGTTGATGGCGGGTGGCTGGCAAGGCGTATGGACGCGCGGTGGGGTGGCGGACAAGGCCCGCGGCAAGGGAGCGCCAGCGAAACGGACGGCGACATAGGGGGCTTGGCGCACAGCGACACAGCGAGCGCGCGGCAACACGGGAGCGGTCGGTGCAACGGCACGGCGGGTGAAGGACTCGGCACGTGGACGCGTGGTGACACAAGCGGCATGGGGGATGGCGGACCCAGTTGTTGTGGCTCGGGTACAGGGGCACAGTGGGCGCGGGCGTGGTGGCGCAGCACATACAGCGAAGCGACGCCGCGGATGGGGCGATGCGGTGCACAGCATCCGGTTACGCGGCGGTGAGCGTCCGTCGATGCGACGGCGGCAGGCTCACGGGCGGTCTGGCGCGGCGCATGAACGCGGTGACGGCGATAACCAGTGCGCGGCGGTGCAGCGAGCAGCGTCCGACGGTGCGAAGGCGTGGTGGGCGCACGGGCAGCGGCACGGCACGTGGACGCAGTGCGGCAGCAGGCACAAATGCTGGGCTTGGGCGCGGTGGTGCGGCGTCCAGTAGCTTCGCGGCCGATTCGTGCATGACCGTGGAGGGGAGTGAACCTGGCGCAGCGACACGGCGTGCGGCGAGCAGTGGGGTAGTGGGATGGGTGCGGCGCGCAGCGCCCTGCGGGGCGACAGACCACGGGCGGTGGCGAGGCAGGATGCGCGGGGGGACAACCGACTCGGGCACGGCTACACGGTAGGCAGCGCCTAGCGGTGCGACCGCGCGGTGGACCGTGGACAGTTGGCGTGGCAGATGGCGTGCGGCAGCGCAGTCCGCACAAGGCACGGCGACGGCGGGCGCAGTGGGCACGGTGGCAGTCGACCCGCGCGCCGCAACCGGCACTCGCGCAAGCGGTGCGGCGAGCAGAGCGCGACAGCGCGGCGGGGGAAAGAGCGCGGAAGTGGGACGCACTCGCTGTTCCCCCAGCGAGACGGCAGGCACAAGACGGTTCGTATGACATGTGGACGCGTCGCGGTCTGGTGGACGTGGCGATGCGACGCCACCGTCCGGCGATGCGAAGGCGGGTCCGAGCCACACGGGAAGTTTGGCGCGGCAAGCGGACGCGGTGACGCACAGTGTGTGGAAGCGCAGCGGACGCCAGGCACCGCAGTTAGGTGGTGGGGGAGGATCGGGTGTTCCGGAGTGGTTCCTAAACGGCAGCGCCCCGGTCGGGCCGGGGCGCTGGGGTGAGTGGGTTAGAAGTCGGGTGGGCTGTTGTCGTCGGGGGCCATCGACTTGATGATGCGGTCCAGGTCTTCGAGGGTGGCGAACTCGACGACGATCTTGCCCTTGCTGCGGCCCATGTCCACGCGGACCTTGGTGTCGTAGCGGTCGGAGAGGCGGTCCGCGATCTCCTTGAGGCCGGGGGCGACGGGCTTCTTGCGGCGGCCCTGGCGGGGCGCCTTGGGCTCGTCGTCCAGCTCGCGGAGGTTGATCATCTCCTCCACCGTGCGGACGGACAGGCCCTCCTGGACGATGCGCTGCGCCATGTGCTCCTGGGCCTCGACGCTGTCGAGGGAGAGGAGGGCGCGGGCGTGGCCGGCGGAGAGGACGCCCGCGGCGACGCGGCGCTGGACGGCGGGCGGGAGGTTCAGCAGGCGCAGCGTGTTCGTGATGTGGGGACGGGAGCGTCCGATGCGGCCGGCGAGCTGCTCGTGGGTGGCGCCGAAGTCCTTGAGGAGCTGGCTGTAGGCGGCGGCCTCCTCCAGCGGGTTGAGCTGCTGGCGGTGCAGGTTCTCCATGAGCGCGTCACGGAGGAGGTCGTCGTCGCCGGTGTCGCGGACGATCGCGGGGATGACGTCCAGGCCGGCCATCTGGGACGCGCGCCAGCGGCGCTCGCCCATGATCAGCTCGTAGTCGTGGTCGTCGAGGTCGGCCTTGCGGACGACGACCGGCTGGAGCAGTCCGACGATGCCGATGGACTCGGCCAGCTCTTCGAGGGCCAGGTCGTCGAAGTGCTTGCGGGGCTGCCGCGGGTTCACCGTGATCGAGTCGACGGGGAGCTCGGCGAAGTGGGCGCCGACGACCGGCTTGATGTCGGGTCCGGCGTCGTGCGGGCTGGGGTCGGGCGTTCCACCGCCCGGGAAGCCCGGTTCGCCCGCGGTGCCGGGGTCCGCGGTGGTGGGCGGAGGCGGGGCGGTCGGGATGAGGGCTCCGAGCCCCTTGCCGAGGCCGCGGCGCTGCTGGCTCACTTGGCCGCCCCCCGGTGGGCCATCTCCGAGGCGGCTTCGCTGTAGGCGAGCGCGCCGCTGGAGCCTGGATCGTAGGTCATGACGGACTGGCCGTAGCTCGGCGCCTCGGAGACCCGGACGCTGCGCGGGATGACGGTGTTGAGGACGACGTCGCCGAAGTGGTTGCGGACGTCCTCGGCGACCTGGGCGGCGAGGCGGGTGCGGGCGTCGTACATCGTCAGCAGGATCGTCGAGACGTTGAGCTTCGGGTTGAGGTGCGCCTTGACGAGGTCGACGGTGCGGATGAGCTGGCCGAGGCCCTCCAGGGCGTAGTACTCGCACTGGATGGGGATGAGCAGCTCGTCGCCGCCGACGAGGGCGTTGACGGTGAGCAGGCCGAGCGACGGCGGGCAGTCGATCAGGACGTAGTCGAACTTCTCGGTCTCGTAGGCGTCCAGCGCGCGGCGCAGCCGGGACTCGCGGGCCACCTTGGAGACCAGCTCGATCTCCGCGCCGGCGAGGTTCAGGGTCGCGGGCGCGCAGAACAGGTTGGGGATCTCGGGGGCGGGGACGACGATGTCGGCCAGCGCCATGTCCTCGATCAGGACGTCGTAGATGGACGGGATCTCGGCGTGGTGCTCGACGCCGAGGGCGGTCGAGGCGTTGCCCTGCGGGTCGAGGTCGACCACGAGCACCTGGGCGCCGTGCATGGCGAGGGACGCGGCGAGGTTCACCGAACTGGTGGTCTTGCCGACGCCGCCCTTCTGGTTGGCGATGGTCATGACCCGGCATTGGGCGGGCCGCGGCCACTCCTTCTCCCTGCGGCCGGACATCATCGTGAGTGCGTTGCCGGCCGTTTCACGTGAAACCTTGGCGTCCTTGAGCGCCTCGCGCACGAGTTCTGACTCCCCCTGAGATGGTCCCTTGCGCGGACCCGGCGGCGGCTGCGCGCCGGTGTTCGTCGGCACGTAGCCGACGTTCTCCGCGGTTCCGGACGTCGTGTTGCCCCACATGGCGTGCCCGGAGGGCGCGGCGCCCGGGCCCGCCTCCCCCTTCGCCCCGGTGTCGGAGCCCGCGGCGGCGGTCTCGTCCTCGCCGGGCCCGCCCAGGCCGGACGGCTGATCGTCGGGGGATTCGTCGGCGCGGTCAGGCCAGCCCAGTCCTGGTCCCGTGCTCATGAAGACCTCTTCCTCGACCCTTTAGCGCGCCGGGGCGCGCGTTGCTGTCGCCCGACCGCCCCGGCGTCCTGGCCGGCGACCACGCGGACAAGCGTTGTCGGCGGGTCGACCATACCGCGCCCGACTTGGAGCAGTTCGGTGGTACGCACCCCGAATCGCTCCAGAACGGGACCGGCTTCCGCCAATTCGGCCGCGGCGCGCTCGCCTTTCAGGGCCAGCAGTTCGCCGCCCGGACGCAGCAGCGGGAGGGCCCACCCGGCGAGGCGGTCGAGGGGGGCCACGGCGCGGGCGGTGACGACGTCGACCGAGAGGTCCTTGGCGGCCTCCTCCGCTCTGCCCCGCCGCACCTCGACGTTGGAGAGTCCGAGGAGGTCGACGCACTCGTTGAGGAACGTGGTGCGCCGCAGCAGCGGTTCCAGGAGGGTGACCTTCAGGTCGGGACGGACGATCGCCAGCACGACGCCCGGGAGGCCGGCGCCGGAGCCGACGTCCACGACCTCGGCGCCGTCCGGGATGGCCTCGGCCACCACCGCGCAGTTGATCAAATGCCGGTCCCAGAGCCGGTCGGCCTCGCGCGGGCCGATCAGCCCGCGCTCCACGCCCGCGTCCGCGAGGAACGCCGCGTAGCGCTCCGCGACCGGGAGCGCGTCACCGAATACCTCACGTGCAATCCCCACCGTACGAATCGTTCCACAAAAACCTACGGCGGCGTGCACACGAAACGTCCCAGCCCAGGGACCATCTGGACCTTCCGGTAGGGCGAGAACCGCCTCTCCCCCTGAATATTCGCCGATCTGGGGGTAGATGAGGGTTCAGCGTTACCCGCCAGCCCCCCGGAAGGAGCTCCGGAAGATGGGAATCGGAGTCAGTCTCGCGTTCATCGCCATCGGTGCGATCCTCGCGTTCGCCCTCCGCGTCGATCTCAGTGGCGTCGATATTCACCTGGTCGGATGGATCCTCATCCTGGTCGGACTGATCAGCATGGGCTTCACCTTGAAGTACACCCGGCCTCGTCGCCGTGCCGGACGTGTCGTCGGAGCTGACCCCGCCTATGGCGACGAGCCCGCGGCCGTCGTCCGCGAGGAGCACATCATCCAGGAGGACGGCGCGCCCATGGGGCGTCCGGCCGAGCGGGTCGAACGTGTGATCGAGCACCGGGTGAGCGACGTCCCGAGCGGGCATGCCGCCCAGGATCCGGCGGTCGCGCAGGATCCCGCGGTCGCGCAGGATCCCGCCGCCCAGAACAGGACGGTCATTCCGCAGACCCGGCCCGCGCCGCACGAGCGACGGTAACGCACGGACCCGCCCGGTGTGCTTAGGGCGGCGGTGCACACCGGGCATCCGCAGGGGCCCCGTACCGGTCAGGGCGCGGGGCCCCTGTCATGCCATCCCGCCCCCGCGCCTCCGCTGAGGTGGAACGCAGAACGGCCCCGGCAGCATGTGCCGGGGCCGTTCGGGATACGCGTTCAGGCGGGGTAGACGACCACGTAGCGCTCGGGCTCCTCGCCCTCGGACTCGCTGCGGAGGCCGGCGGCCGCCACCGCGTCGTGGACGATCTTGCGCTCGAACGGGGTCATCGGCGCCAGCGGCTTGGACTCGCCGGCCTGCTTGACCTCGTCGGCGACGTCCGTGCCGAGCTTGGTGAGCTCGGCGCGGCGGCGCTCGCGGTAGCCGCCGATGTCGAGCATGAGGCGGGTCCGGTTGCCGGTCTGGCGGTGGACGGCCAGCCGGGTCAGCTCCTGCAGCGCCTCCAGGACCTCACCGCGCTTGCCGACCAGCTCGTCCAGGGAGCCGCCGACGACCGCGACCACCGCGCGCTCTCCCTCGACGTCCATGTCGATGTCGCCGTCGTAGTCACCGATGTCCAGCAGGCCCTCGATGTAGTCGGCGGCGATCTCGCCTTCCTGTTCGAGCGCCTGGACGTCGACCTCGGTGGTGTCGGTCTGGCTCAACGGGGTCTCCTTCTCCGGCACGGGCTCGGGGTTCAAACTAGCGCTTCTGGCTGCCGCTGCGCTTGCTGCGCGGCTTGCGGGTCGGCTGGTTCCGGACGACCTTCGGCTTGGTGTCCTCGGGCTCGGGTGCCGGAGCCGCGTCCTTCTTGAGCCGGGTCTTGGCGCCGGGAGCCGCCGTGCCCTTGGCGTTCGCCTTGCCCGCGGTGCCCGCCGGCTTGCCCTTGGCGGCCGCGGCGGCGCTGGCCTCGGCGGCGGGGGTGCCGGGCGGTGGGTACCGCTTGAAGATGTAGTGCTGCTGGGCGAGCGTCCAGCTGTTCGACGTCACCCAGTACATGAGGACGCCCAGCGGGAACCCGAGGCCGAACAGGCCGAAGAGCGGCGCGAGGAAGACCATCATCTTCTGCGCCTGCATCATCGGGTTGGCGTCGTCGGTGACGGGCTGGCGCTTCATGCTGGCCCGGACGGTGAAGAACGTCGTGCAGGAGCTGATCACCACGGCGATGCCGGTGACGATGATCGCCGTCCAGCTCTTGGGGTCGGCGCCCCAGGCGTTGAGGAAGGTGTCGGGGATGTGGGCCCCGAAGATGTTCGCCTTCTGCGCGCTCTGCACCAGGTCGGGGGTGACGGCGAAGACGCCCTTGCCGGGGTCGGCGTCCGAGATCCGCTTGAGGACCTGGAAGAGGCCGATGAAGACCGGCATCTGCACCAGGAGCGGCAGGCAGCCCGACAGCGGGTTGGCGCCGTTCTCCTGGTAGAGCTTCATGACCTCCTGGTTCAGGCGCTGCTTGTCGTTCTTGTACTTCTTGCGAAGCGCCTGGACCTTCGGGTTCAGCTCCTGCATCTTCCGCGAGGCATGGATCTGCTTCACGAAGAGCGGAACCAGGGCCAGCCGGAGCAGGACCGTGAGCAGGATGATCGAGCCGCCCCAGGCCCATCCGCTGTTCTTGGGGACGACGGTGCTCAGCGCAGTGTGGATCCACACAATGAGCTGAGAGACGATCTCGTACAGCCAATCAAGCACCGGGCAGCTCCTTGGGCTCTGCTAGGGCGGGGCCGCTCTCCTCGCGGCCGGAGTTCGAGGAGGCCGCCGGGGGGCTCTCCCGGAGGGAGGCCTCCCCGGGGACGGGCGTCCCGGACGTCTTCCTCGGCGGCACCGGGTCGTAACCCCCGGGGTGGAAGGGATGGCACCGGCCGATCCGCCGGACCGTCAGCCACGCGCCGCGGAGCGCGCCGTGGGTCTGGAGGGCCTCCAGGCCGTACGCGCTGCAGCTGGGGTGGAAGCGGCACTGCTGCCCGAGCAGGGGACTCAAGAAGCGGCGGTAGGCGCGGACGAGGAGGATCAGCACCGCGGCGACGGGGCCTGGGGCCCCCGCCGGGTGCTGGGCGGGGATCTGGTCCCCGTGCCGACTCCTCATCTTCGCCCCTTGGACGCGGGCCGCAGCAGCCGGTCGATCGCCGACTCCAGATCCGCGGCCAGTTCGTCAGGGCGCGCCGTCCCCGCGGCGGGGTTGGCGCGCACTACGAGCAGGCTACCCGCTGGGAGTCGGTCGAGGTGCGCCCGCACGAGGTGACGGAGCCGGCGGCGCACCGCGTTGCGGACGACCGCGTTGCCGACGGTCCGCGCCACGATGAATCCGACCAGCGGCGGCGCTGGCGCTTCCGGCTCCTCGCGCGGCTGGAGCAGGTGGGCGACGACCGTTGGCCGTCCGGCGCGGCGCCCGCGCCTGACGGCCAGCGTGAAGTCGTCCCGCCGCCGCATCCGGTGCCCGGACGGCAGCATGGGAAGGGGTTTCGGTCAGACCGCGATGCGGGCGCGGCCCTTGCCGCGGCGCCCGGAGAGAATGGCGCGCCCGGCGCGGGTGCGCATGCGCAGCCGGAAGCCGTGCTTCTTGTGGCGGCGACGGTTGTTCGGCTGGAAAGTACGCTTGCTCACTCGAGGCTCCAGTGCTGCGGTTCGGTTCGGCTTCAGGCTCGATAGCTCGCATCGAGGACCGCGTCTGGTCCCCCGCAGCGGGGGCCCACCCGTGCTTCCCAGGAGGGGCGGCCGGCGGGCACGCGTCATCTCCGTCGATGCGACTCGACCTCAGAACGTTACGGGCTACCCGGGCATGCGGTCAAACGGAGCACCCCGCCGCCTGGACGGGTGGCAGGTCCCTTGAACCCAGACGATGAAGGCGCCACAGCGCCGGACCGGTAAGGCGTCCCGCGGCCAGATGATGAGGCGTCCCGAGGCCGGGTGTTCGAGACGGCCTCGGGGCTAGACGGCGAGGCGCTTCTGAGAGCAGTGGTGCACTTGGAGTCCGGACGGGCAAGGCGTCCCCGAGCTCCGAAGATGAGGCGCCCTGAGGCTAGGTGTTGAGGCGCCCCTGAGAGTGGACGGCGGGGGGCGCATCCTGAGAGCAGAGCTGTGCCTGAAGTCTGGAGGGCGGGGCGTCTGCGAGGGTGGGTGTTGAGGCGCGTGCGGGGGTGGGTGTCGAGGCGCGTGCGGGGGTGGGCCGTCAGTGCGCTGGGGAGTGGCGCTGGTCCAGTGGTGAACGGGACGAGTCGTGTTGCGGGCGGGACGGCCACCGGTTAAGGTCTTGCGGGCAAGCCGACACTCCTTCAGCGGTCCATGGACGACCCGATGTCGGTTCCCCTTCGAGCTTCCCCCTTCGCAGCACGAATCAGGTCCCGTTCGAGCACCATCCCCCGTAACGCCCCGCACGCTTCCCGCCCGCACTGGCGGACGACCGGGAAGCACCTCGATCTCGTCTCTCCGAGCCCGCGCTGTGGGCTTTTACACAGGGTGCCTCATGCTCATGCACAGCATGTGGACAACTCTGTGGACAACTCGTGAGAGAGTAAGTCTCCCGCGTCGCGGCCGAGCCCAACGAGGCGGACCGCGACCCGTGGGAGAGCTGGGCAGTCAGGTACTCCGTTCGGCGGAGTCGTGGGGAGGGGACCTTGCGCATGGACGGACAGGATCTCGGATCGGTCTGGGCCCGCACCCTCACCGCTCTGGCTGAGAGCGACCTCTCGCCGAGCTACCGCGCCTGGCTGCCGATGGTCCGTCCGCTGGCTCTGGTGGAGGGCACCGCGCTCCTCGCGGCGCCGAACGAGTTCGCCAAGGACGCGCTGGAGACGCGGCTCCGCAACCTCATCACGCAGGCGCTTTCGCATGAGCTGGGCAGGGAGATCCGCGTCGCGGTCACCGTCCAGCCGGAGCCTCCGGGGGGCGCCGGAAGCGGGCCGGGCGGCAACCCCCGGCCGGGCGGAAGCGAGCCGTTGGCGGCGCCGGTGCCGGGTGGTCCCGGCCCGGGGGCGGGTGGGCGCGACTCCGGTCCTCCCTATGGCGAGCAGCAGCACGACGACTTGGATCGTGGCCGTCCTTATGGGGACCAGCAATACGGAGAGCAGCCTTATACCGACCGGTCCGACCGTCCGTATCCCGAGCAGCCTTACGGCGACCAGGGGTATGGGGATAAGGGGTACCGGACGCAGTCGGGAGGTACCCACGGGGCCGGAGTCTCCGGAAGTTATCCACAGCAGGACGAGGATCGTGGATGGCCGCAGCGCGACTCCGAACACGGCAACGCCTATCCGCCCGCTCCCCGGCCGCCCGCGTATGGGATGGGGCCGGGTGGACGCGGGGTCCCGTTCGACTCACGTGGAAGCCAGGGTCCCCCTGGACGAGGTCGCCCGTCCGGGATGAACGGTACGGAGGGCTTCGGCGGCGCCGAGGGCTACTCCGGGGAGAACTACGGTGGCGGTCCCGAGGCGTACGGGTCTGAGGGCTACGGAGCAGAGCCCCCCGGTCGGCCTCCGCATGCCCCGTCCCATCTCAATGACCGCACGCTCGGCCCCTTGCGGTCCGGTGGCCGTTCCGAGTCACAGGGACGTGAGCCCCAGCAGGGTGGGAACGACGGTCCGCTCGGTCACGACGACTCCTTCCCGAAGGGGGAGACGTCCTTTCCTGGGGCAGAGCAGCCGTTCGCAGGGGCGGAGCAGTACCGCGGTGAGGACCAGTACCGTCCCGAGGACTCCTACCGGGGCGAAGGCGTCTATCGCGATGACGAGGGTGACGACGCTCGCGGTCCCGTCCCGGCGCAAGGTAACGGTCCACTCGGGCCTGGGGGTCCTGGGCCTGGCAGTCCGAAAGGCGGTCCCGGGGGCGGTTCCGGTCCTGGTACGGGCGCGCCCAGCCCAGGGGGTTCTGGAGGCGGCCAGGGGACGGGCGGCGCGTCCGAGCACGCTCGGCTGAATCCGAAGTACACCTTCGAGACGTTCGTCATCGGGTCCTCGAACCGGTTCGCGCACGCGGCTGCCGTCGCGGTCGCCGAGCAGCCGGCCAAGGCCTACAACCCGCTGTTCATCTACGGCGACTCCGGCCTCGGCAAGACGCACCTGCTGCACGCGATCGGCCATTACGCGCAGAGCCTCTTCAACGGCGCGCGGGTCCGCTACGTGAGCTCCGAGGAGTTCACCAACGACTTCATCAACTCCATCCGCGACGGTAAGGCGGACGGATTCCGGCGCCGCTACCGGGACGTAGACATCCTCCTCGTCGACGACATCCAGTTCCTTGAGGGCAAGGAACAGACGCAGGAGGAGTTCTTCCACACCTTCAACACCCTCCACAACGCCAGCAAGCAGATCGTCATCTCCAGCGACCGCCCTCCCAAGGAGCTGGTGACGCTGGAGGACCGGCTGCGCAACCGGTTCGAATGGGGGCTGACGACCGACGTGCAGCCGCCGGAGCTTGAGACGCGGATCGCGATCCTCCAGAAGAAGGCCCGGCAGGAGGGCCTGGCCGCGCCGCCCGACGTGCTGGAGTTCATCGCGTCCCAGATCGCGACGAACATCCGCGAGCTGGAGGGGGCGCTGATCCGGGTGACGGCGTTCGCGAGCCTGAACCGCCAGTCGGTCGACATGAAGCTCGCGGAGATCGTCCTGAAGGACCTCATCCCCAACGACTCGGGGCCGGAGATCACCGCCGCCATGATCATGGCGCAGACGGTGGAGTACTTCGGGACGACGATCGAGGACCTGTGCGGCCCGTCGCGCTCGCGGATGCTCGTGACGGCGCGCCAGATCGCGATGTACCTGTGCCGCGAGCTGACCGAGCTGTCGCTGCCGAAGATCGGGCAGCAGTTCGGCGGCCGCGACCACACGACGGTCATGCACGCCGAGCGCAAGATCCGGTCGCTGATGGCCGAGCGCCGCGCCATCTACAACCAGGTGACGGAGCTGACGGGCCGCATCAAGCACCAGGCCCGCAAGCGCTGAACCGCCGCTCGGACGGGCCGGCGTCCCGGATGCCCCGAGCCTCTCGCGGAGCCGTCGCGCACAGGCTGTGGACGGCGCCGGGACCCGGAAAGGACCTGTGGACGACCGCCGGACGATCACCCTCGATCGGGAGGAATCTGTGGACGGCCGCCAGGTCGCGCTTCGGCCCCCGCCGCGGCAGGAGAAAATGGCGGAAAACCCGACAGGCCTGGGCAGACGGAATTCACAGCCTGGGGATAACTCTGGGGATCAGTGGATAACCCCGGGGAAAACCTGCGGACAACCTGAGGACGACTCGTGGATGGATTGTGGACCGGCTGGGGACGCCCACCCGGCATCATGGGGACGAACTCGTGGACAGCCTGGGGAAGACCTGGGGACGGGCTGGGGACGACGCCGGCGCCCCTTCATGATCGATGTAAGGGCGCACGAACAGCCGGGAGAACCTGCGGAGAACTCGTGGATAACCGGGGGATGACTTGAGGACGACGTGTGGGGATAGATTCGCCGTCCTCAGGCGGCGCCGCGCCGTCCACGGGTCATGCACAGGACCGGTGGACAGAGATCCACGGCCTCACCTGGGAAAACTCGGGTTGTCCACACTATCCACAGCCCCTATGACTAGTACTGCACTACTTCTCTATCCAAGAAAAGATCCAACTCAAGTCAGGGCCTGGGGAAACCTGCCCCGGGCGCGCCACTGAAGATCTTGCCAAGTCACCCTTGTCCGAAACCTGCAGGAGGCGGGTCCCCTTGAAGTTCCGCATCGACAGAGACGCCCTGGCCGACGCCGTGGCATGGACCGCGCGCACGCTCCCGGTCCGGCCCCCGGTGCCGGTCCTCGCGGGCATGCACATCGAGGCGAGCGACCGGCTGAAGCTGTCGGCGTTCGACTACGAGGTCTCCGCGCAGGTGTCCACCGACATCGACACCGAGGAGCCCGGCACGGCGCTCGTGTCCGGCCGACTCCTCGCCGAGATCTCGCGCAGCCTTCCTCCCCACCCTGTGGAGGTGACGACGGACGGGGCGAAGGTGATGCTCCGCTGCGGCAGCGCGAAGTTCACACTCCTCACCATGCCTGTGGAGGACTACCCGACGCTGCCGGAGATGCCGCCCGCCGCCGGCGCCGTGGGCAGCGACGAGTTCGCGGCCGCCGTCGCGCAGGTCGCGATCGCGGCGGGCAAGGACGACACCATCCCGATGCTCACCGGTGTGCGTGTGGAGATCGAGGGCGAGACCGTCACGCTCGCGTCCACCGACCGGTACCGGCTGGCCGTCCGGGAGCTGCACTGGAAGCCGGAGCGCCCGGACTTCTCCGCGGTCGCGCTCGTCCCGGCGCGGACCCTCGCCGACACCGCCAAGTCGCTGACGGCGGGCGCGGAGGTGTCGATCGCGCTCGGCGGGACGGGCGGCACCGGCGAGGGCATGATCGGTTTCGAGGGCGGCGGCCGCCGCACGACCTCGCGGCTGCTGGACGGCGACTTCGTCAAGTACCGGTCGCTGCTCCCGAGCGAGTACGCGGGGCTCGCCGAGGTGCAGACCTCGCAGTTCATCGAGGCCGTGAAGCGCGTCTCGCTGGTCGCCGAGCGGAACACCCCCGTGCGGCTCTCGTTCAGCCAGGGCGAGGTCGTCCTGGAGGCCGGGACCGGGGACGAGGCGCAGGCCGTGGAGGCGCTGGAGGCGACGCTGGAGGGCGACGACATCGACATCGCCTTCAACCCCGGGTTCCTGCTCGACGGGCTCTCCGCGATCGGCTCGGACGTCGCCAGGCTGTCGTTCACGACGCCGACCAAGCCGGCGGTGCTCACCGGCAAGCCGCCGCAGGACGGGGAGAACCCCAACTACCGGTATCTGATCATGCCTGTGCGACTGTCTGGATAAGGCGGTGTCCTGGGGCATACCAGGGGGACACCTTCCGCGGGGGAGACGCCCCCGCGGGCCCGCACGGGCACGCGTACGCACAGGGGAGTGAGCAGGACAATGGAGCTTGGGATCATCGGCCTGGGCAGGATGGGCGGCAACATGGCCGAGCGGCTGCGCCGCGGCGGTCACACGGTCGTCGGCTACGACCACAGCAAGGACGCCAGCGACGTCGGCTCGGTCGAGGAGCTGGTCGAGCGGCTGTCCCCGCCCCGTGCCGTCTGGGTGATGGTGCCGGCGGGGAAGCCGACCAACGACACCGTCACCAGGCTGGGGGAGGTGCTCGAAGCCGGGGACGTCGTCATCGACGGCGGCAACTCGCACTACGTGGACGACCAGCGGCACGGCGAGGAGCTCGCCGCCAAGGGCATCGGCTTCGTCGACTGCGGGGTCAGCGGCGGTGTCTGGGGCCTGCAGAACGGCTATGCGCTGATGGTCGGGGGTGACGAGGACAACGTGAAGCGGCTGATGCCGATCTTCGAGACCCTCAAGCCCGAGGGGGAGTTCGGCTTCGTCCACTCCGGCAAGATCGGCGCCGGGCACTTCGTGAAGATGGTCCACAACGGCATCGAGTACGCGATGATGCAGGCCTTCGGCGAGGGTTACGAGCTGATGGAGGCCAGCGACATCGTGACCAACGTGCCGGAGACCCTCCACAGCTGGCAGGAGGGCACGGTCATCCGGTCCTGGCTGCTGGACCTGATGAACCGCGCGCTCGCCGACGATCCACAGCTCGACGCGATCCGTGGATACGCGAACGACTCCGGTGAGGGCCGGTGGACGGTCCAGGCCGCCGTCGACCACGCCGTCCCGCTGCCGGCCATCACCGCGTCCCTGTTCGCCCGGTTCGCCTCCCGCCAGGACGACTCGCCCGCGATGAAGGTGGTGGCGGCCCTCCGCAACCAGTTCGGTGGGCACGCGGTCGAGTCCGCCAAGGGCGCGGACTCCCCCGGCGCGGACGTCTCCCCGCCCTCCGTCTGAGTCCTCGGTTCCAGTCCCCCGGTCTGAACCCTCGGTTCAGCGGAGTTGTCCACAGGTTGGGCGGGGGGTGTGTGACGTACGGGACGGGCGGAAGGCTCTACGCTCGTGTCCCGTGCACGTCGCCCACCTCTCGCTCCAGGACTTCCGCTCGTATCCGGCCGCCGAGGTCGGGCTAGAGCCAGGGGTCACCGCGTTCGTGGGCCCCAACGGGCAGGGCAAGACGAACCTGGTCGAGGCCATCGGGTACGTCGCCACGCACGGCAGCCACCGGGCGGCCACCGACGCGCCGCTCGTCCGCCATGGCGCCCCCCGGGCGATCGTCCGCGCGGGCGTGGTCAAGGACGACCGCAAGGCCCTGATCGAGCTGGAGATCAACCCGGGGAAGGCGAACAGGGCGAGGTTGAACCGCTCCCCCGTCCCCAGGCCGCGCGAGATCCTGGGGATGCTGCGGACCGTCCTGTTCGCCCCTGAGGACCTCGCCCTCGTGAAGGGCGATCCGGGGGAGCGCCGGCGGTTCATGGACGAGCTGCTGACCACCCGGGCGCCGCGGTTCGCCGCGGTGCGCTCCGACTACGACCGCGTCCTGAAGCAGCGCAACGCCCTGCTGAAGTCGGCGGCCGCTCACCGGCGCTCCCCTGGCCCGGAGGTTCTCGCCACGCTGGACGTGTGGGACTCACATCTCGCCCGCACGGGATCGGAGTTGCTCGCCGCGCGGCTCGACCTCGTGGCGGCGCTCCATCCTCTGGTGGCGCGCGCGTACGCGGCCCTTGCCCCGGCCAGTGGCGCTGTGGATCTGGTCTACAAGAGCTCCTTGGGCGACGTTGAGTTGTCCACAGACCGTGCACAACTCGCGGAGCAACTGCTGGCGGCGGTGGCCGAGTCCCGTAAACAGGAGCTGGAGCGGGGCGTCAGTCTCGTCGGTCCACATCGGGACGACCTCGTCCTGCGGCTGGGGGAGTTGCCCGCGCGCGGCTATGCGAGCCATGGCGAGTCGTGGTCGTTCGCGCTCGGACTCCGGCTCGCCGCGTTCGATCTGCTCCGCGCGGACGGCGACGACCCCGTGCTCATCCTGGACGACGTGTTCGCTGAGCTGGACGTTGGCCGCCGCGCGCGCTTGGCGGAGATGGTGGCCCCGGCCGAGCAGGTCCTCATCACGGCGGCGGTGCCCGCCGACGTCCCGTCCGAACTGACAGGGGGTTCGTATACCGTCTCGGACGGTCAGGTCGTACGCGACTGATCCCGGGGCGTGCTCCCGGGGCGCCCCCGAGCGGTCGCGGGCGCGGTTCCATGTTCTCGGCGGTGCGTGATCCGCGGGCTGGGGAGGAGAAGGCTCATGGTCGACGATCCACAGGATGTGCATAACTCCCCCGACGCAGTGGACTCTCCGTCCGGTGCCGCTACTCCGGCCTCCGGGGAAGAGACCTCCGCGGCCCCGGCGGTCCCGGCGAAGTCGGGGATCGAGTTGGCGCGCGAGGCCCTGGCCCAGGCGAAGGCGGACGCCCTCAAGCGCGGCACGCTGCCCGGGCAGGGCAAGCGGAAGGGCGGGCCCAAGCTGGTGCGCGTCCGCGAGCCCGGGCGCGGCGGTGACCCGAAGGCGTTCGGCGCCGCGATCCGCGATCTACTGGCGTCCCGTGGGTGGGAGCAGCGGGCGGCCGTCGGCGGCGTCTTCGGCAACTGGCCCGGCATCGTCGGCCCCGAGCTGGCCGAGCACACCCGTCCCGAGCGCTTCGAGGACGGCGAGCTCACCGTGGCGGCCGACTCGACGACCTGGGCGACGCAGCTCCGCCTGCTGTCGTCCACGCTCGTCCGGCGGCTGAACGAGGAACTCGGCCATGGGACGGTCCGCCGGGTGAAGGTGGTCGGGCCCTCCTCCGGGCCGCGCCGGACGGGCGCCTGGCGCGCCCGCTGACCGCCGCCGGGGACGAGCGGTCGCGTTTTCTACGCACAAGTAACAAAGATGGGCGTTTTGTCACGGTGCTCTCGCGCCGCCGTCGCTCCGCGTGACCGAATGTCGGTGGCGGGTGGGAACATCTGTTCGGGAAGCGAGGTGACGAGTTCAGCGGCGAGCGCGCCGTAGGCCTGAGAACCCCCCGGGGTCTATGGGGGGATGCATCTCCAGGGCCGTGCGGCCGCCACACGTCTACACAGCGCTCGTGAGTGCCACTTTTCGCCGCGTGAGCCGGTAGAATGAATCTGGGTTCAGGATGCTGCGCCGCCATGGGTCGCCCAGGGCTCTACCGAACACGTACAGAGCACATGGGCGCCCTTATGTGTGTTACGGGGCACACCGCGCTCCCTCGGGCGCGGGGCGGCCGACGTCCCCGGCAGGAGGATCTCCTTTGGCGTACGACGCTAGTTCGATCACTGTCCTTGAAGGGCTTGAGGCGGTTCGCAAGCGCCCCGGCATGTACATCGGATCGACCGGTGAGCGCGGCCTCCACCACCTGGTCTACGAGATCGTGGACAACTCGGTCGACGAGGCCCTGGCCGGCTACGCCGACGAGATCGTCGTCACGCTGCTGGCCGACGGCGGCGTCAGCGTGCTCGACAACGGCCGCGGCATCCCGGTGGGCGAGCACCCGGTGGAGAAGCGGCCGGCCATCGAGCTGGTCCTGACGACGCTGCACGCGGGCGGCAAGTTCGACGGCAAGTCCTACGCCGTGTCGGGCGGCCTCCACGGCGTCGGCTCCGCGGTGGTGAACGCGCTGTCCACCCGGCTGGAGGCCGAGGTGCGGGTCGACGGCCACGTGTGGCGCCAGTCGTACACCTGGCAGGGCCCCCAGACGGAGCTGCGGAAGGGTGAGGAGACCGGCGAGACCGGCACCCGCATCACCTTCTGGCCCGACCCGGACATCTTCGAGACCACCGAGTGGAACTTCGAGACCCTCTCCCGCCGCATGCAGGAGATGGCGTTCCTGAACCGTGGGCTGTCCATCACGCTCCAGGACGAGCGTCCCGAGCACAGCAACGGCGAGGGCGACGGCGCGCCGCACGTGGTCAAGTACCACTACGAGGGCGGCATCGAGGACTTCGTCCGCTACATCAACGCGCGCAAGGACGCCGCCCACGAGTCGGTGATCTACTTCGGCGACGACACCGAGGGCATGTCGGTCGAGATCGCCATGCAGTGGAACTCGTCGTACGCCGAGTCCGTCCACACCTTCGCCAACACGATCAACACGGCGGAGGGCGGCACCCACGAGGAGGGGTTCCGCGCGGCGCTGACCACGATCGTCAACCGGTACGCCCGCGACAAGGGGCTGCTGCGCGAGAAGGACGACAACCTCACCGGCGAGGACGTCCGCGAGGGCCTCACCGCGATCATCTCGATCAAGCTGGCCGACCCGCAGTTCGAGGGCCAGACCAAGACCAAGCTCGGCAACACCGAGGCCAAGTCGTTCGTGCAGAAGGCGTGCAACGAGCACCTGCGCGACTGGTTCGAGGAGAACCCCGGCGAGGCCAAGGAGATCATCAACAAGGCGTCGCAGGCGGCGCGGGCGCGGGTGGCGGCGCGGCAGGCGCGCGACCTGACCCGCCGCAAGAGCCTGCTGGAGTCGACGTCGCTGCCCGGCAAGCTGTCGGACTGCCAGTCCACCGACCCGTCGAAGTCCGAGCTCTACATCGTCGAGGGCGACTCGGCGGGCGGCTCGGCCAAGGGCGGCCGCAACCCGCACTTCCAGGCGATCCTCCCGATCCGCGGCAAGATCCTCAACGTGGAGAAGGCCCGGATCGACAAGATCCTGAAGAACAACGAGGTGCAGGCGATCATCACCGCCCTCGGCACCGGCGTGCACGACGAGTTCGACATCGCCAAGCTCCGCTACCACAAGATCATCCTGATGTCGGACGCGGACGTCGACGGCCACCACATCAACACGCTGCTGCTGACCCTGCTGTTCCGGTTCATGAAGCCGCTCATCGAGGCCGGGCACGTCTACCTGTCCCAGCCCCCGCTCTACAAGATCAAGTGGGACGCCCGCGGCACGCAGTCCGACTACGCCTACTCCGACGCCGAGCGCGACGCGGTCATCGAGGCCGGGATCGCCGCCGGCAAGAAGGACCCGCGCCCCCGCGACCAGGTGCAGCGCTTCAAGGGCCTCGGCGAGATGAACGCCAACGAGCTCTGGGACACCACCATGGACCCCGACAACCGCGTCCTCCTCCAGGTCCAGCTCGACGACGCCGCCCAGGCCGACGAGCTGTTCAGCGTGCTCATGGGCGAGGAGGTCGAACCCCGCCGGGAGTTCATCCAGCGCAACGCCAAGGACGTGCGCTTCCTCGACATCTGAGGTACGGGCGGGCCCGGGCCGGCTGCGGCCGGTCCCGCCGGCCCGGCTCCAGCGGAGCCGTACTTCCTTCCCCACCGAGCAGAAAAGGTCTGAAGAGTGACGGACGTGACCACAGAGGGCGGAGGCCCGGGCGAGCGGATCGAACCGGTCGACATCCAGGTCGAGATGCAGAAGAGCTATCTCGACTACGCGATGTCGGTCATCGTCGCGCGCGCCCTGCCCGAGGTCCGTGACGGACTCAAGCCGGTGCACCGCCGCGTCCTCTACGCGATGTACGACGGCGGCTACCGGCCCGACCGCGGCTACTTCAAGTGCGCGCGCGTCGTCGGCGACGTCATGGGGAACTACCACCCCCACGGCGACTCCGCCATCTACGACGCCCTCGTCCGGCTCGCACAGCCGTGGTCGATGCGCTACCCGCTGGTAGACGGGAACGGCAACTTCGGCTCGCGGGGCAACGACCCCGCCGCCGCCATGCGGTACACCGAGTGCCGCCTGGCGCCCCTGGCGATGGAGCTGCTGCGCGACATCGACAAGGAGACCGTCGACTTCTCCCCGAACTACGACGGCCGCTCGCAGGAGCCCGACGTCCTCCCGTCGCGCTACCCCAACCTGCTGGTGAACGGCTCCGCCGGCATCGCCGTCGGCATGGCCACCAACATCCCGCCCCACAACCTGCGCGAGGTCGCCGAAGGCGTCCAGTGGTACCTCGCCAACTACGGCGCCACCGACGAGGAGCTCCTCGAAGCCCTCATCGAGCGGATCAAGGGCCCCGACTTCCCGACCGCCGGCCTCATCGTCGGCCGCAAGGGCATCGAGGACGCCTACCGCACCGGCCGCGGCTCCATCACCATGCGGGCCGTCGTCGAGGTCGAGGAGATCCAGAACCGCACCTGCCTGGTCGTCACCGAGCTCCCGTACCAGGTCAACCCCGACAACCTCGCCCTCAAGATCGCCGAGCTGGTCAAGGACGGCAAGCTCGACGGGGTCGCCGACGTCCGCGACGAGACCTCCGGACGCACCGGCCAGCGCCTCGTCATCGTCCTCAAGCGGGACGCGGTCGCCAAGGTCGTCCTGAACAACCTCTACAAGCACACCCAGCTCCAGGAGACGTTCGGCGCGAACATGCTCGCGCTGGTCGACGGCGTGCCCCGCACCCTCCGCATCGACCAGTTCGTCCGGCACTGGGTCGCGCACCAGATCGACGTCATCGTCCGCCGCACCCGGTTCCTGCTCCGCAAGGCCGAGGAGCGCGCCCACATCCTCCGCGCCCTCCTCAAGGCGCTGGACCGCATCGACGAGGTCATCGCGCTGATCCGCCGCTCGCCGTCCGCCCAGGAGGCGCAGCAGGGCCTGATGAGCCTGCTGGAGATCGACGAGATCCAGGCCCAGGCCATCCTCGACATGCAGCTGCGCAAGCTCGCCGCCCTCGAGCGCCAGCAGATCATGGACGAGTACGACAAGCTCATGGCCGAGATCGCCGACTACAACGACATCCTGGCCTCCCCCGAGCGGCAGCGCCGGATCGTCGGCGACGAGCTCGCGCCCATCGTCGAGAAGTACGGCGACGAGCGGCGCACCGAGATCATCCCGTTCGACGGCGACGTCTCCTACGAGGACCTCATCGCCGAAGAGGACGTCGTCGTCACCATCACCCGCGGCGGCTACGCCAAGCGCACCAAGACCGACCTGTACCGGGCGCAGCGGCGCGGCGGCAAGGGCATCCGCGGCGCCCAGCTCAAGCAGGACGACATCGTCGACCAGTTCTTCGTCACCACGACGCACCACTGGATCCTGTTCTTCACCAACAAGGGCCGCGTCTACCGCGCCAAGGCCTACGAGCTGCCCGACGCCGGCCGCGACTCGCGCGGCCAGCACGTCGCGAACCTGCTGGCCTTCCAGCCGGACGAGCACATCGCCCAGGTCATGGACCTCCGCGACTACGAGGTCGCGCCCTACCTCGTCCTCGCCACCAAGAAGGGCCGCGTCAAGAAGACTGCGCTGCGCGACTTCGACTCACCCCGCACGGGTGGCATCATCGCCATCAACCTCGTGGACGATGACGAGGTGATCTCGGCGCGCCTCGTCTCGTCCGACGACGACCTGCTGATGGTCTCCACCGGCGCGCAGGCGATCCGCTTCCGCGCCGACGACGAGTCGCTGCGCCCGATGGGCCGCGCCACGTCCGGCGTGATCGGCATGCGGTTCGAGGAGGACCAGGAGGTCCTCAACATGCTCGTCGTGCAGGACGACCAGCAGGACGTCCTCGTCGCCACCGAGGGCGGCTACGCCAAGCGGACGCCCGCCGGCCAGTACCCGCGGCAGGGACGTGGGGGTAAGGGCGTACTGACCGCTAAGATCGTGCAAACTCGCGGCAGGTTGGTAGGGGCACTGATGGTCGGCCCGGACGACGAGGTGTTCGCGATGACGTCCAACGGGGGTGTCATCCGCACGACCGCCGCGGAGATCAAGCAGTCGGGCAGGCAGACCATGGGCGTCCGGCTGATGAACCT
Source organism: Actinomadura fibrosa (assembly GCF_900659615.1). GTDB lineage: Bacteria > Actinomycetota > Actinomycetes > Streptosporangiales > Streptosporangiaceae > Spirillospora > Spirillospora fibrosa. The sequence continues at coordinate 29,804 of NZ_CAACUY010000032.1, forward strand.
CGCCGACGGCGACAGCGTGGTCGCCATCGCGAGGAACGTAGAGTCCATGGTGGACTCTGACGTAGACGCCGACGGCGAGGGGGGCGACGGTGAGTGACGTATCCGACCTCGTCACGCAGCCGCAAGGCCAGGAGGACACGTGAGCACCGAGCCGGGCAAGAGCAAGGGCGGGTCCGGCGCGGGCCGTTCCGGCCAGAAACCGGGGGCCAAGCCCGCGAAGACCGTCGCGGCCGCGTCCGCCAAGCCCGGCCGGGACGAGACGACCGTGGACATCGAACCCGCGTCCTCGTCCGCTGACGCGACGCGGACCGATCTCGGCAAGGTCACCGACGACACCGCCGTCGACACCCCCGAGATCGCTCCGCTCAAGGACACCACCGAGCCGCCGGCCGCGCCCTCCGGGGCCGCGGCCGACGCCGGCGGCTCGGCCGCGGCCGCGCCGAGCGCGCCGAGCCCGTCGAAGAAGCCGTCCACGGGCACGACCTCGACCCCGTCGGCGGCCGCGTCCAGTCCGTCCAGCGCCTCTCCCAGCTCGTCGAGCCCGTCCACGGGCATCCCGGTGAGCACCCCGGAGGCGGCAGCACCGAGCTCCTCGTCCTGGACGAAGCCCGCCGAGCCGTCCGGCTCCGTCTCCCGCGACCGTACCGACAAGGCGCCCAAGCCGTTCGGACGCCGCGAGCCGTCCGGGAACGCGTCGGGCCCGTCGGGCTCGTCGGGCTCCACCTCGGGTTCGGCCAAGCCCGCCGGTTCCGGCTTCGCCGGCACCGTCCTGAAGGACCGTCCCGCTCCCGCGGCGGCCCCGATGAACTCGGCCTCCTCGTCCAAGCCCGCCGCCAACGGCAAGCCGGCGCGCAAGGCCCAACTCCAGCTGGCCCGGCTCGAACCGTGGTCGGTGATGAAGTTCAGCTTCGTGATGTCGCTGGTCTGCTTCGTCATCCTGCTGGTCGCGGTGGTCGTCCTGTACGTGATCCTGTCCGGCCTCGGCGTGTTCGACGCCATCAGCGACACGATCAACAGCCTCACCAAGCAGCAGGGCGAGACCACCGGCGGGGTCGACGCCGGCAACTGGTTCTCCTTCGTCCGCGTCTTCGGCTACACGGTCCTCGTGGGCGCGCTGAACGTCCTGCTCATCACCGCCCTCTCCACGGTCGGCTCCGTCATCTACAACCTCGCCGCCGACCTCGTGGGCGGCGTCGAGGTCACCCTGAAGGAAGCCGAGTAGCACCGTCCCGCCGCCGCCCCGCAATCGATTTCCGGTTGCCGCGCCAGATGAGGTAATCTCTCGTTGCGCCGCCAGGGGCGGCGGCAAGTGCGGGCCTATAGCTCAGTCGGTTAGAGCGCATCCCTGATAAGGATGAGGCCGGTGGTTCAAGTCCACCTAGGCCCACCACCTCGAAGACCCCCACCGGTGTACCGGTGGGGGTCTTTTGACGGCAGTCGTGAACGGCAACGGTTCACCTCCCCGGCGCCAAATGCACCGAAGGCCCACGATCGCACCTGTTTCACCTCAGGAGCGCGAGAACGGCAACCGCGTACTGGACGTGGTCGAGCTGGACGAGCAGGGGCGGACGGCGCGGGTCCGAGCGTTCTACGAGCAGACGCAAGCGTGACGGGCATGGTCGCCAGCGCGGACGATCACAGGCAGACGGTCCCGGCTAGGTGAGGCCACAGGCGGGCCTGGGGATGCTTCGTCCACGGCCCTGTGAGCATCTTTGTCCACAGGTTGTGGACGGCTTTCCACAGTGGCCGGACGCACCGTCCTGACCAGTGTGGATGCGCATCGCACCAGCAGAATGGCGTCGAACCCGCCTGTGGGCAACCCGTGATCCACTTCTGTCGCCGTTCCGGGACGGAACTTATCCACAGGCTTGGGAACGGCGGTCAGCCGGTCGCATCGGCCAGCGTGAGGTCGAACTCCGCGTGCCTGAAAGGCGCCGATACGCCGTAGCGCGCGGCCGTCTCCGCGTCGTCCGATTCAGGGAAGTCGACGATGAGGCTCTGCTTGACGGCGAAGACCGCGTCCGAGTCGAGGTACGGGCTGCCCGCCACGAAGATGTGGGTGGTCAGCGGTATGAAGCCGTCTGCGCCGACGATGAAGTGGATGTGCGCCGGCCGGTAGGGATGGCGGCCTGTGGCTTCCAGGAGACGGCCGACCGGTCCGTCGGAGGGGATCGGGTAGTGGCTGGGCGTCACTGTCCGGAAGGCGAACCGGCCTTCGGCATCGGTGAGGAAGAGCCCACGTCCGTTACCTGCGGGCTGGATGCCGGGTTGCTGGACGTCATAGAACCCGTGCTCGTTGCACTGCCACACGTCCACCTCGGCGTCGGCGATGGGCGTACCGGCCGGCGTGAGTACTCGTCCGGTGACCAGGCAGGGCTGTCCTTCGCCAACGAGGTCGATGCTGTCGCCAAGCGCGCGCGGGGGCGACTCCACCACATGGAATGGCCCCAACACGGTGCTCTCCGTCCCGCCTTCCTTCTCGTTGAGCGTCTCGACGAGCATCGATACGCCGAGGACGTCCGATAGCAGCACGAACTCCTGGCGGGTATCGGTGCAGGTCTTCCCGACCGCGGTGAGGAACCCGATCGCCTGTTCCCACTCCTGCACGGACGGCCTCGCCTCGCGCACGAAATCGTGGAGGTGACGGGTGAGCATGCTGAGCAGCTCTCGCAGGCGCGGATCGTGCGTCCCGGCGAAGCTGTCCTGGACGGCCTTCGTGGCGGTGTGCTCGTTGAAGTCCACGGTGGTCCCTTCGTGCCCAGGGCGACTGATCCAGGTAGGGACAGCCCTACCCGAAGAGTAGAGCTCACCGTGATGCTCCGGAGGTCCTCGGGGCGGTGGGATCGGTGCATGAACCTCCCTATGCCGCCCCTTCCACTGAGGATCACCATGGGCGCGCTCGCCGCCGCCGCGCTGATCGCCGGGATGACTCACGTGTCGCCGTCGCCCCGTCCGGTCGGCGCACGGCTCGACGGCGCGAAGTCGCCCACCGGTTCCTGGACGGTCGCCTGGGGAGCCGGCGTTCAGGCCCCGGTCGCGGGCGATGAGGACTCCGGTCCCAACTGGTCGCAGCAGGGTTTCGCCAACCAGTCCGTTCGGCAAGTGGTGCGGGTCGGCGTGGGAGGTACCCGCGTTCGGATCCGGCTGACGAACGCGTACGGCAAGGCGCCGCTGCGCGTGGCGGGAGTGAGCATCGGTAGATCTGCCGGCGGTGCCCTCGCCTGGCCGAAGACCATCGCGAAGGTCTCCTTCGGCCATTCGGCCGAAGCCGTCGTGCCGCCCGGCGGCGAGCTGCTCAGCGATCCCGTCGCGCTCACCACCTCCCCGCTGGAGCGGTTGGCGATCACGATGCGGTTCACGGCGGCCACGGGGCCCGCCACCTTCCACCGCATCGCTCTGACCGACTCCTACCGCGCCCCCGGCGATCACCTGGCCGACGTCGGCAAGGACGCTTTCAAGGAGTCCACCGGCTCCTGGTACTACCTGGCAGGCGTCGAAGTGGCAGGACGCGCTTCGTCCCCAGGCTCCGTAGCCGTCTTCGGCGACTCGCTCGTCGATGGCGTGGGCTCCACCAAGGACGCCGACGCCCGCTTTCCCGACGACCTTCAGGAACGACTCGCCACCTCGTCCCGTCCACTGGGCGTGCTCAACGCGGGAATCGGCACGAACAAGTTGCTGAACGACTCCCTTTGCGGCGGTGAGAGAGGACTGTCCCGTTTCCAGCGCGACGTCCTCAGCCGTCCCGGCATCCGCTCCGTGATCGTCCACCTGGGCGCGAACGACCTCGGCGCGCCCCAGATCGACGACCCCTGCGTGCGGCCGAATCCGAAGGTCACCGCCCAGCAGCTCATCGAGGGCCACCGCGCCCTCATCCGCGCCGCCCACGCCCGCGGCGTCAAGGCGATCGGCATGACGATCGGGCCGATGAAGGGCGCGCTCTTCCCGATCTGGAGCCCCGAGGCGGAGAAGGCCCGCCAGGCCCTCAACCTGTGGATCCGCACCAGCCGCGAGTACGACGCCGTCATCGACGCCGACCGCGTCATGTCCGACCCGGCCGACCGCGCGATGCCGAGGCCCGGCTACGTCTTCATGGACGGCCTGCACCCCAACGACGCCGGCTACCACGCCATCGCCGCCGCGATCGACCCCGCGATCCTGCGGTGACCGGCACCACCCGGCCGGTCCTGCGTGTCACAGGACTTGACTAGACAGGTCTGTCTGCCTACTGTTGCGGACGAAGTAGACAGACCTGTCTGTCTTGTGACGGGAGTTTCGAATCATGACTCGTACGCTGGTCGTTCTCGCCCACCCCGACCTCGCGACGTCCCGGGTCAACGCGGCCCTCGCCGATGGGGTCCGGGATCTGCCGGACGTCACCGTCCACGACCTCTACGCGGCTCACCCGGACCTGCGCATCGACGTACCCGGCGAGCAGCGGCTGCTGGACGCGCATGACCGGGTGGTCTTGCAGTTCCCCTTCTACTGGTACTCGGTCCCGCCGCTGCTCAAGAAGTGGTTGGACGAGGTGTTCGAGCGCGGGTGGGCCTACGGGCCGGGCGGTGCGGCGTTGCGGGGCAAGCGGCTCCAGCTCGCCACGGCGGTCGGTGGACGCGAGGAGCTCTACCGGCCCGAGGGGCTCAACCGGTTCGCCGTGCGGGACCTGCTGCGGCCCTTCGACGCGACCGCGCATCTCACCGGGATGCGCTATGAGGAGCCGTTCATCGTGCACGGCGCCTCGTCCCTGGCGGACGAGGAGCTGGAGCGCGAGGTGCGGCGCTACCGCGAACTGCTGCTGGACGCGCCGGTCCCGGTCGCGGCCTGACCTCGAAGGAGCCTCGCAATGAAGATCATCGTTATCGGCGCGACCGGCACCATCGGGTCGGCCGTCGTGGCTCTGCTGGAGAAGGAGCACGAGGTCGTCCGGGCGTCCCGGAACGGTCCGGTACGGGTCGACATGGACGATCCCGCGTCGATCGACGCGCTGTTCGAGCGGGTCCGCGATGTCGACGCCGTCGTGTGCTGCGCTGCGAGCGGAGCGCTCACGCCGCTGGACGGCGACGGCGACTTCACCGCCGCGATCCAGGGCAAGCTGTTCGGGCAGGTCCACCTGCTGCGGCGGGCGCTGCGCCACCTGCGGGACGGCGGATCGGTGACCCTGACCAGCGGCGTCTTCGACCGTCCGATGGCGGGCGCGTCCTTCGGTGCGTTGGTCAACGCGGGCCTGGAGGCGTTCGTGACGGCCGCGGTGATCGAGATGCCGCGCGGGCTGCGGGTCAACGCGGTCGGTCCCGGCTGGGTCGCCGAGACGCTGGAGGCCATGGGCCTGGACGGTGCCGACGGCGTCCCGGCCGTGGACGTCGCGCGAGCCTACGTGGACGCGGTCGAGGGCGACCACCAGGGTGCCGTCCTCAGACCGAAGCGCGGGACCTGAAACACGGGCATCGGGCGGTTCTGCCAGACGGACCTGTCTGTACGATGGGAGCCGGAGAGGAGCCGCCCGATGCCCACGAGAACGCGCGAGCCGGCCCGCGACCGGATCCTCAGGACGGCGACGGATCTCTTCTACGCCTACGGCATCCGCGGTGTCGGCATCGACCGCATCATCGCCGACTCGGGCGTGGCCAAGGCGACGCTCTACGCGAACTTCAAGTCGAAGGACGACCTGGTCCTGACCTTCCTTCGGCAGGCGGACGAGAAGTGGCGGCGGATGCTGCGGGAAGCGGCCGCCGCCGCGGGGGACGATCCGCGCGAGCAGCTCGTCGGGCTCTTCGACGCGATCGGGGCGGCCGGCGGTGAGGGCGGACGCTACCGCGGATGCGTGTTCATCAACGTCGCGAGCGAGTCGCTGCCGGATACGCCCGTCCATGAGGCGACCGTCGAGCACAAGCGCGCCGTGCGGGAATGGGTGGCCGAGCTCGCGGCCGCCGCCGGTGCCGTCGATCCGGCGATGCTCGCCCGGGAGCTGACCCTGGTCCTCGACGGCGCGATGTCCGCCGCCGCCCTGGAGTCGATCGCGGAGGCGGTCCCCGCCGCCCGCCTGGCCGCCCGCGCCCTCGTCGAACGGTCCTGCTGAACCCGACGCCCCCGCCACAACCCCTTGCCGATCACCGTTGACGCGGCGGTGCGCTCGGCCGCTGCGGCCTGTGGAAAGGCGAGCCTGGGGATAGAGGTGGGCCGGTCTGCTTGGGGACCGGGTTGGGGATTACCAGTGGGCAGCGTTGTCCACCGGCACCGGCCCCCTGTGGAGGACCGGCGCCCACAGGCTGTGTACGGACTGTGTGCAGACGAGTGCTCGACCCATCCTTTTCGCTGGTCATAACGTTATCCACGCCGTGGATAAGTGATCGCGACGGTTGGGGGCCACCTGGGGAAGAATGGTGGGCGTCGGCGGCTTCGGTCATACCCAGGTTGTGCACCATGGTTATCCACAAGCTGTGGAAACTGTGGACGGCCGCCCGGATGCTCGGGACCTGTGGAGAACCGTGAGCGGATACTGTGCGGTATCGCCAAAGCCCGTGCTGCCTGGGGATTCGCCTGTGGACCGGAAGACCGGAGCCCCTGCGTACAGGGCTCGAAGCGTTGTGCGCAAGGCTGCCCCCAGCCTGTGGACAACTCATGGACGCCCAGGCGCCCGGATGAGATCGGCATCGATTCCGGGTGGTGTGGACAGGCTCGGCATGGTTGCGACTTAATGTCGACATGGAGTCATGTCCACTGGCTTCCGAACGACGCTCGGGGATGCGTCCGCCACGCCCGGGGTGCGGCCCGTCGCGATCGGTCCGCTGCGCTCGGCGGCTCGCGTGACGCGTCCGCGAGGGCCCGCGCCACGCCCGGCGGGAGCGATCTCGCGCGCGTACGATGAGCCCGGTCCGGCATGATCGGGTGCTGCCGCGGGGGCCTTCCAGAGCCCGCCGTACCCGCCCCCACCTGCGAACATCAGTTCGAACGCGTGCTACGCTCCCGGACTCATGGGCCACCTTCTGAACGAGCCGATCCGGGCCGAGCACGACCCGGCGGGACGGCTCACCGCATACGAGTGGCGGGGGTCGCGCTACGCCGTCGACGAGGTGCTGAAGACCTACGGGACGTCGTCGGAGGGCCGGGTCTACCGGGTGCGCGTCACGGGCGCGGAGGGCGTGGCCGTCGCGGAGCTCGGACGTGACCAGGACCGCTGGCGGCTCCGGCACCTCTTCTCCGCCTGACCGCCGTCCCGGGACGGGCGCCGACCGGGCCGTCTGGACGCGGGTCGACGGGCTCCACGGGACGCCGCTCGACCTGCTGAGCGCCCGGTTCGGCCGGCGGCACTACGCGCCGCACGTCCACGACGAGTTCGCGATCGGCGTGTGCGTCGACGGGCTGGAGACCATGCGCTACCGCGGCGAGAAGATCTTCTCGGCGGCCGGGGGCCTCGTGGTGATCGAGCCCGGGGAGGCGCACACGGGCGGGCCGGCCGGTCCGGAGGGGTATGCCTACGTATGCCTGTATCCGAGCGCCGAGTTCTTCGGCGCGGCGATCGCCCGGCGGCCGGACGCGGCGCCGGTGCGGCCGCACTTCCGCGATCCGGTCATCGGTGATCCGCGGCTGAGCGATGCCCTCCGGATCGCGCACCGCGCCCTCCGGGCCGGGGACGATCCGCTGGAGGGCGAGGCGCGGCTGCTGGAGGTGCTCGGCGCGCTCGTCCGGCGGCACGCGGTACCAGACCGGCGGGTAGGCCTGTCCACGACGGGGCGCGGACCCGACTCCGCACGGATCGCCCGCACCGTGACGACCCGCCTGGCCGACGAGCTGGTCGCCCCGCCGACGCTCGCCGAATTGGCCGCCGATCTGGACCTTTCGCGGTATCAGCTGTTGCGCGCTTTCCGTGACGCCGTGGGCATGCCCCCGTATGCGTGGCTCGCGCAGCACCGCGTGGCGCGCGCGCGGACGCTCCTGGACGCCGGGCACCGTCCGGTGGAGGCGGCGGCACTCGTCGGGTTCGCGGACCAGGCGCATCTGACGCGCTGGTTCCGGCGCGTCCTCGGCGTGACGCCCGGGGCGTACCGCAACAGCGTTCAAGACACCGTCCGGCGCCGTCCCGCACTCTGAGGGCCGCGCCGTACCCGCGCCCGCAGGGCGCGCGTCCGGGCGCGGTCGGCCCGCCGGGCGAAGCGGCGGAGGACCTGGATCGGAGGACGCCGTGAGTCGCCGCGGGTGGGTGCTGTTCACGCTGATGAGCGTGGTGTGGGGGATCCCCTACCTGATGATCAAGGTGGCGGTCGAGGGCGTCTCGGTGCCCGTGCTGGTGTTCGCGCGGACCGCCCTCGGCGCCCTCCTGCTGCTGCCGTTCGTCCTCCGCGCCGGCGGCCTGGACGTCGTGCGCCGCCACTGGCGCCCGCTGGCGGCGTTCGCGGCGCTGGAGATCCTCGGCCCGTGGGCGCTGCTGTCGGACGCCGAGCGGCGGCTGACCAGCTCGATGACCGGACTGCTGATCGCCGCGGTCCCGATCGTCGGCGTGCTGGTCGCGCGGCTCACCGGCGACGCCGAGCGGCTCGGCCCCGTCCGCTGGGCGGGCCTGCTGGTCGGGCTCGGCGGCGTCGGCGTGCTGGCCGCGCCGAACCTCGGCGGCGGCAGCGCGCGGGCGTTCGGCGAGGTCATGCTGGTCGTGCTCGGCTACGCGTCCGCGCCGCTGATCGCCGCCCGGCGCCTCGGCGGTGTCCCGAGCCTGCACCTCGCCGCGGCCTCGCTCGGCTTCGCGGCGGTCGTCTACACGCCGCCGGCGATCGCGACATGGCCGGACGACCTGCCCAGCGGACGCGTCCTCGCCGCCCTGGCCGGGCTCGGCGTGGTGTGCACGGCGCTGGCGTTCCTCGTCTTCTACGAGCTCCTGCGGGAGGTCGACACGTCGCGGGCGATGGTCTTCACCTACGTCAACCCGGCCGTGGCCGTCCTCGCCGGGGTGGTCTTCCTGGACGAGTCGCTGAGCAAGACCATGCTGGCATCGTTCGCGCTGATCCTCTGTGGCTCCGTTCTCGCCACCGCACGCAGGAGTCCCACCAAGGACGTCCTGCTGGAAGGGGACGTGCCAGCCCCCAAGGTGACCGAGGTTCCGGCTCGTGGGGCTACCGCAGAGTAGCGATGAACGCTCGGGCCTTGCCGACGTTCCCCGCCGAGTCGATCGCCCGGTATTCGATGGTGTGCCGCCCCTTGCCGAGCTTGCCGTAGGTGAGGCTGTCGATGACCGTCCCCTGATCGGTGAACAGCCAGGGAGCGTCGGAGTCCGTCGGCCAGCCGAAATAGTTGAACCAGCCGTCGCCGTCCACGCGGAACTCCGTGACGACGACGCCCGGACGGTCGTCCGCCCCGGTCAGGCGCATGGTGAACGGCCCGTCAAAGGTGTACTCGGGCGTCCGTCCCGGACGGGCTGCCTCCTGCGCGGCCTTGGACAGCTCGTACGTGACCGTCGGACGGTGCGCGTCCACCGTCCAGGTACGGGTCTTGGAGCCGATCCGTGCGACGAGATGATGCGTGCCGTCGGCCAGGTGGAGACGTCCCAGATCGATGTCACGCTCACCTCCGCGCACCGGACGTCCGTCGAGTTCCCACCGGACAGTAGGTACAGCCTTCACCGGATGGGTGCTCTCCACGTACACGATGCTGTCTCCGCCCACTGCCTGATCGGTCGAGGTGGCGGAGACGAAATCCACAGGCACGTTCGTCGGCGGAGTGTCGACGCGCGTATCCACCGTCCACGTCCGCGACTGGGTGAGCGCAGCGGACGACCGGATCGCCGGATCGCGGACGAAGTCCGTCGGATCCGTCACCGTCGCAGTGACCGTATGCGTGCCGCGCTTGAGCCGAAGCCGGGCGAGATCCAGGTTGGCCCTCTTCGACACACGCCTCCCATCGACGGTCCACGTGATGGACAACATGTGACTGGTGGGATGCATGACCTCCAGCCACAGGACACGGTCGTCACCTACCGGTCGGTCCGTAGGCGTATTGGCCTGGACGAGCTGGACCTTGCCGGAGACGCGCTCCGTCATACGCTCGCGCCCGACCTGGTCGTAGTAGTAGCCGAGCGATTTCATCATGGAATGCCGACTCGGCCTCCACACACCCGTGGTGCTGTAGAGGCCGCCTTCGTACCGTCCGATGGTGCCTCCCGCCTCGCTGGGCTCGCCCAACCAGCGCCACCACTTCTTCTTCTGCGCGAGCATCTCCCGCTCTGTCAGAAGCGTGTGATGGATGGACTCGGGCTCCGGTCCCGTATAGGGACCGCCAGGGACTCCCCGCTGGTAATAGTCGTACTCGTCGTCCAGTCCACCAAGCGAGTGCCCGAGTTCATGGGGCGCGATGAGGGCCGAGAGGGCATTGCCACCCGAAGCCGTCGCGTACGTGCCGCCCGCACCGCCATAGGTGTCGCTGTTGGCCAGAGCGAGGATCTGTCGGTTGGCCGCGGTCGTCCCCGCCACCAGGTCGGCGTAGGTCTTGGCGGCGGCGGAGTCCATGACGAGGAGCCGCTGCGGGCCTTCCGCCTTGCAACCGCCCCAGAACGCCATGCTCAACGGCGTCGTCCGGCGCGGTGACGACAGCGCCGGATCGCAGCTCACACCCGACTCGCCCGACGGGATCTCGACCGCGTACACGTTGACGTAGCTGCGGTAGGACTTGAACGGTTCGATCGTCCACAGGTCGTTCAGGTGCTCGGCCAGATGGGCGCGGAACTCCGGCATGTCGGACGCCGTGTACCCGTCACCCATGATCACGAGGTTGAAACGCCGCGCCGGGTCACCGGTGACCTGGATCGGCACCACCGTCGCGTCCGCCGGAGCCGACGCCCGCGCCGGCACCGCGGCCAGGGCCAGGACGGTCGCGGCCGCCGTCCCGATCGCGCTCGCCTTGCCCTTCCACATGCGCGGACCTCCTCGGCGGCGCGCACGGTGGGCGGGGGCGGCCCGGGGGGGACGGCGCGCCCGCGCGTCCCGCTGATCACGCGGGGCTGTGCCGGGATTATCTCCGGCACATCCGGCATGTCAACGCTTGTCGCGCTGCCCGGCCGCCAGCCCCGCCGAGATCCGCGGCCCGCCCGCCCGCCGCTGCACGGCCGCCGCCAGCGCGGGCACGGCACCGCCGAGGACCGCCCCGAGACGCAGGCCGAGCGGCGCCACGTCCACCTCGGCGACGTTCCTCTCGATCGCCCGGACCGTGGCCCTCGCGACGTCCCGCGGCGAGCGCGTCCCCACGCCCCGCGGCAGCGTGACGCCCGCGTCGGCGAACATCCCCGCGTCCCGGATGAAGCCCGGGAACACCGTCGACACGCCGACCCCGTGCGGCCGCATGTCCTCCCGCAATGCCAGCGCGAACCCCCGCATGCCGAACTTCGTCGCGTTGTACAGGGACGCCTGGCCGGACGCCGTCTTCCCCGACAGCGACGAGATGAAGGCCAGATGCCCGCGGCCACGATCGGCCATCCGCTCCCCCGCGATCTTCGCCATCACGATCGGCGCCCGCAGGTTCACGTCCAGCGCCCGGTCGATCTCCTCGACCGAGTACTCCGACAGCAGCCCGGACGCGGGCAGCGCCGCGTTCGCGACCAGCACGTCCACGTCGCCCGCCTCGTCCAGCAGGCCCTCGACCGCGGCCCGGTCCGCCAGATCCGCCGCGATGGCCCGGCCGCCGAGGCGTTCCGCCAGCGGCTCCAGCACCGCCGCGCGCCGCCCCGTCAGCACCACCGACGCGCCCCGTCCGGCGAGCGCCGTCGCCAGCGCCTGCCCGATCCCGCCCGTCGCACCGGTCACCAGCACGTTCGCTCCGCGCAGATCCATGGCGCCGATGATGGCCGATCACATGCCCACGCGCCACAGCAGCAGGATGATCGAGGACACCACCAGCCCCGCCGCGCCCAGCGGCACCTCCCCGAGGGCGATCATCGCGGTGCAGCCGGACGCCGTCAGGCCGGCGACCACCACCATCCCCAGCCCGCTGGACGTGCCGTCGTCCTGCGGTCCGGGATCGAGCTCGCGCTCCCAGAGCCCGAAGTCGTCCTCTGGCATCGGCACTCCCGAGGGTCGTTCCCCGGATTATCCGGCGCCCGGCCCGATCCGGCGAGATGCCCGGAACGGCAGAGCCGCGGCACCCCATCGTTGGACATCCGGTCCGATAACACCCGCAGGTGCTGATCGCCCGCGAACGATTGCTAGGCTGCGGAGAACCTGGGGGAGTCGACACTGATCCGATCACGTCCCGGGTTTGGCTTCATAACCGAGGTGAAGGGGTCCCCACCGTGAAGAAGCTTCTCGTTCTCGCCGTTGTCGCTCTCGGCGGCTTCGCCGTCTGGCGCCGTCTCCAGCAGGACCGCGCCGAGCTCGACCTGTGGACCGAGGCCACCTCGTCCGACAACTGAGACGGCGGCGCTAGCGCACGTCCGACGTCGAGGGAGGGCCCGGCGTGAGCGAAGCAGAGCCGATCACCATCGCCTGCCTCGATCTCGCCGGGACCACTGTCGCCGACGGTGACACCGTCGAGACCGCCTTCGCGGAGGCGATCGCCGTCCTCGGCGTCGTCCCCGGCACGGCGGCCCACAGGCGTGCCATGGCGCGCTTCCACGAGTCCCGCGGCGGCTCGAAGCTCGGCATCTTCCGCTCGCTCTTCGACGAGCCCCGCGCCCAGGTCGCGCACCTGGCCTTCGAGCGGTCCTACGACCAGCTCGTCGACCGCCGCGGCCTGCGTCCCGTCCCCGGCGCCGACGGCGCGCTCGAACGCCTCCGCGGCGCCGGGATCCGCGTCTGCCTGCTCACCGGCTTCGGCCGCCGCACGCAGGCCCGGATCCTCGACACGCTCGGCTGGTGGGACCGCGTCGACCTCACCCTCTGCCCCGAGGACGGCCGCGGCCGCCCCTGGCCCGACCTCGTCCTCATGGCGGCGCTCCGCCTCGGCGCCGACGACGTCCGGCACATCGCGGTCTGCGGCGACACCGCGAACGACATGCTGACGGGCCGCCGCTCCGGCGCGTCCATCGTCGCGGGCGTCCTCACCGGCGCGCACGACAGCACCGCCCTCCACGCGGCGGGCGCCACCCACGTCCTGCCCAGCGTCGCCGGCCTCCCCGACCTCCTGCTCCCCACCCCGACCCCGCACAACACCCCGGCCACCGCCGACCACAACTAGCCCTCGCCTGCCCCGGAGCACTCGGCCCGAAGGCCAGCACCCGACCAACGGTGTACGATCGGTGCCGGTCGCACCGAACCAGCGTCACCGCAGGTAGACCCAGGGGCCTTAGCTCAGTTGGTAGAGCACCGGCTTTGCAAGCCGGGTGTCAGGGGTTCGAATCCCCTAGGCTCCACCAGCCAAAACGCCCCCGCCCAGATCATGGACGGGGGCGTTCGTGCAATCAGGCCACCGGGACGAGCACGCCACCGAGACCGCCGTCCTCCTCGCCGTCCTCCTCGTCCCCGCCGCCAAGTGCGGCTTTTATCGGGGCGGGGGGGGGAGGATGGTGGGGAGCAAAGCCAGCGGCGCGGAGGTCACCCCGCGCGAGAATCGCCACATGAGCGAGCCCCCCGACGACACCCAGCGGATGGTTCGAGCGCGGGCACCAGGGATCTGGTCCATGTTGCGCAGAAGCGTGATCAAACTCGGACTGGAAGGCGCCGAGCAGATCAAAGACCCCGACGTAGGCGAATGCTTCGAGTGGGATCCGGGCTACCCGGCATCCTGGATGTGCGAGCAGGTCGGTTGGATCTCACCCGAGCTGCGGTCACAGCTTGATGAACTCGACGCCCTCTTGGACCGCCTCAGCGCCGACCGCCGCGCCTGGACCGATGACGCGATCATGACTCTGCCGCTCTGGGAGGAAACGAGACAGGTAGCCCGTAGGTGCCTCCCTCTCATGACTGAGGAGCCGTGGACCGAGGAGGTCTGGTACTACGAGTGACCGCGTCCGCCCCCCGTGACGCGCGCCGGAAGTAATCGCCGAAAGAGTCGCCGCCGGAAGCGACACGGTACGAGCGCCAGCCCGCGATTCCGTCGGCCCCACCACCAGATCACCACTGTCCATTTCAATGGGCGGCGGCGCTTCGTGGCACCGCACCGCCTGCCCGGCGACGCCGGGGCCGGCGTGCGGCGTGGGCGCCGGCCCCACCCCGGCGGGCCGAAGGCGGGCGCGCGAAAGCCGCCGGCCGGGCCCAGCAGCTCGGCTGACGGCGGTCACGGGATACGCGCCGTGGCGCTCACCATTGAGCATCGAGCAGGGCAAGGCGCCGTCTGAACTCCCGCGCATCACGCCAAGGGAGCGCGTGCGCAACGGCCTCGAAGATCTGGCGGAGCTCCACAGGATCCGGGCAGCACCGCATGATCCCGCAGCCTGTCTGCGGATCGAACAGGCGATGATACGGATCACGCAGGAACCACTCCCAGGCGGTCAGCGCCTCAGCAGCGGCCCCCGGCCAGAACCGTGAATGCTCCAAGCGGGCGACGACCACCCGGCCATGCGGCGAAAGGCCGGGGACAACCAAGACGTCTCGCTCCGGACCGGTACGCCTCATCCAGCCATAGGGAAGCCGTTCGGCGCGAAGCCGAGCAGGGCGCCTACGCGGCATAGCCCTTTCGTTTGAGCAGCATGCGCCAGATCCTCCCACGGCACGACCACTCATGCTCGCCGGATCGCCTCCAGGTCCATGGTCGGCACCATACGTGCACAGCCAGGATCCAGAGCGCCCTCCGGAGAGTAGTCTGCGTGTGTTGGAGACCGGTCTGAGTACCCGTCAGGGTCCGCGGCTCAGGGAGGGTGGGTATGGAACCGCTCCCGGATACGTCTCGGAGCAGGCAGAATCCCGTGACCCCACCCTCCTTCCGGCCGGCGGCCCGGCGGTGCATCGCGTGCAGCCTCGATGAATCGGCCGCACCCGCTCGAAAGCCGGATAGGGGCGGAAGGCGTCCCGCTCTCCAGGGAAGTCGGAGTCTTCCGCGAGTTTGAAGAGGTCCGCTGACCGGGGGCGACCCTGCATCCCGGACTCATCGTCGAACTCGTTCATCCCCTGCCTGCACCGTATCGGTGCCATTCGCATAGCAACCTCCGGGCGTGGTTGGTGGGGGTTGGCGGCTTGAGGTCGGGGTTAGGGGTGTGTCCAGATGTCCTTGCCGCCGCGTAGCGCTTCGATCAGGGGTCGGCTGTAGCCGCTCGCTTTGACGACGTCGTTGATGCGGTTCTTGGGGGCGTGGTGCGGCAGGAGCTCCTTGACGAGACGTGCGATCGCCTCCCGGAGGTCATGCAGCTCTTTTGCCGTCAGACGTTCTTGCTCGCCAAGACGCTGTAACTCCTGGTAGCGCTGGTCGGGAGCCGGTTTTCCATCGCTCATGCCCGCACTGTAGAGCCGGATGGGAGGCAGGACGCAGCGGCTGGCCTAGGCTCCTCGCATGAATCTCACCATCGCGACTCGCATGATTCTGGCGGAGTCTGCCGCCTTTCCGAAGTTGATGAGGGTCGCGCGTGATGCTTACGACAAGTTCACCGCTGGTCAGCAGGTTGATCACCGCACACTCAGTTGGATGGTCAGAGAGGCCAGCCGCAAGGGTCTCTACGGCGTTCTCATCCAGAAGCACGGCGCCGGCGTCTTCGATGACATGATCACCGTTCTCTGCCGTGAGATCGATCGGCAGGCGCCAGTCCTCAGCCGCTGACAGCATTCCGGGCCACGCAGCGGAGGAGTCGACGTGTGGACTCTGCATAACGGCAACGTCGTTGTCCATGACCCGAGTGACGCCGAGATTGTCAGCGTTATGGAGCAGGCGATCAGCCGTGGTCAGGGCGAGTTGTGGGTGGAGCATGCCGATGGGCCGGTCCTTGGGATCGTGCTCGGTGATTCCGGACGGGCGATGGTCCTTCGTCTCGCGGAATCCGGTGACGCTGGCTGGCATGCCGTTGACCCGGCTGCGTCATCGGAGCAGGTCGGGTACTACCTGCTCGCCAATGGGCAGTTGGACGAGTACGCCGACCGCGACACGGTCGAGACTCGTGAGGTCATGCCGATACTCGCTCACTTCTTGGCTACGACCGGCTGTTGGCCGGGAGTGCAGTGGCATGACGACGGCGCGGCCTGACTGTGGTCCAAATGGTGGGGGGTGCTGCGACGTGTTGGTAGGAGTGCCGACTGGAGGTGCGTTGTGGCCGAGTACGTGTTGCTGCTCTACGCCGAGGACGGGGAACGCGACAGGTGGGAGGAGATGCCGCTCTGGGTTGAGGTGACGAAGAGTCTCCAGGAGGCGGGGGTGCTTGTGGATAACGCGGCGTTGGAGTCTCCGGAGGCGGCTACCACTGTGCGGGTGCGTGGTGGGGCGGCCGAGGCGACGGACGGGCCGTTCGCTACGACGAAGGAGTTCCTGGCGGGTTACTACGTGCTCGACTGCGCGGATCTGGACGAGGCGTTGCGGCATGCGGCCCGGTTGCCGTTGGCGCGGTACGGGGCGGTCGAGGTGCGTCCGGTCGTGGCGGGGTGGGGTGGACGCGGTTGACCGAGTCGCCGGACGCGGTGGTCGCGCGTGTCTTCCGGGACGAGCGGCTGGCGGTCCTGGCCACGCTGATCCGGCAGGTGGGCGATGTGCAGTTGGCGGAAGACGCGCTCCAGGACGCGTTCGCGGCGGCGGTCGAGGCGTGGCGGCGGGACGGGGTGCCGGATCGGGCCGGGGCCTGGATCACGGTGGCGGCGCGGCGGCGGGCGATCGATCGGCTGCGGAGGGATCGGTCCATCGCCGAGCGGGCGGAGCGGCTCGCGCGGTTGATGCGGCTGGAGGACGGGCGGCCGGACGCCGGGGCCGTGGACGACGACCGGCTGCGGTTGATCTTCACGTGCTGCCATCCGGCGCTGGCGATGCCGGCGCGGGTGGCGTTGACGCTGCGCATGGTGGGCGGGCTGACGACGGCGGAGATCGCGCGGGCGTTCCTGGTCGCGGAGCCGACGATGGGCAAGCGGATCGTCCGGGCGAAGAGGAGGATCGCCGAGGCGGGCGTCGGGTACCGGGTGCCGGGGCGGGACGAGCTGCCGGAGCGGCTCCGGGGCGTGCTGCGCGTCGTTTACCTGATCTTCAATGAGGGGTACTCGGCGGCGGAGGGGGATCGGCTTGTCCGGGGGGAGCTGTGCGGTGAGGCCGTCCGGCTGGGCCGGTTGCTCGCCGAGCTCCTGCCGGGTGAGACGGAGGTGTGGGGGCTGTTGGCGCTGATGCTCTTGCATGATGCGCGGCGTCCGGCGAGGGTGGACGCGGATGGGCACTACGTCGCCCTGCACGAGCAGGACCGTTCGCTTTGGGACCGCGACGAGATCCGTGAGGGGCTGGCGGCGCTCGCGCGTGCGAAGGGGCCCGGCGAGTATCGGCTCCAGGCGGCGATCGCGGCGCTGCACATGGCGGCGCCGGAGCCCGACTGGACGCTGATCGCGCGGTTGTACGGGACGCTGGGGGAGATCAGCCCGGCGCCGGTCGTGGAGGTGAACCGGGCGGTCGCCGTCGGGTTCGCGGACGGGCCGGGCGCGGGGTTGGCGCTGCTCGCGCCGTTGCTCGATGAGCCGGTTCTGGAGCGTTACCAGCCGCTTCACGCGGCGCATGCCGAGTTGCTCAGGCGCGCCGGTGATGTGGACGGCGCGGAGGGCGCGTACCGGCGGGCCCTGGAGATCACCGGCAACGAGGTCGAGCGCGCCGAGTTGGCGCGGCGGTTGCAGACTTTGCGGGGGTGAGTGTCCGAAACGCGGTCCGTCCCGCGACGAATAGGTGGGTTCCACTTATTCGAGGAGGACGGGATGCAGCAAGACGTGCGCGCGGTGTTCGACGGGGTCTCGGAGGCGTGGCGGGCCGGTGACGTGGACGAGTTCGCCGCCGCTTACAGCGAGGACGCGACGGCGACCCTGCCCGGGTTTCACCTGCGTGGCAGGGAGAACATCCGGGCGGCCATGGCGGACGCCTTCGCCGGGCCGCTGAAGGGGACGCGGCGGGTCCACGAGGTGCAGAGCACCCGCCATCTGGACGACGACACGGTCATCGCGATCACCCGGAGCGGGACGGCGCGCGCCGATGAGGAGCAGCCGGAGACCTGGTCGATGGTCACGTGGGTGCTGCGGCGGTCCGCCGGGCGGTGGCAGGTGGAGGCGTATCACGACTGTCCGGCCGCCTGACCGTACGAATGCTGTGTCGTCCGGGCGGGGTTCCGGCTGAGACGGTCGTGACCTGCTCATTCCGAAGGGGAAGCGATGAAGATAGAGGGCGGTACGGCGTTCGTCACGGGCGCCAACCGGGGGCTGGGGCGTCGATTCGCCGAGCAGCTCGTGGCGCGAGGGGCGACCGTCTACGGCGGTGTCCGCAATGTGGCCTCGCTGGACGTGCCGGGCGTGATCCCGGTGAGGATCGACGTGACGGACGCGGAGTCGGTGCTCGCGGCGGCGAACGCCGTCCCGGAGGTGTCGCTGCTGATCAACAATGCGGGTTCCTACACCGGGGCGTCGGTGTCGGACGGGTCGCTGGACGACATCCGGCTGGAGATGGAGACCCACTACTTCGGCACGCTGGCGGTGAGCCGGGCGTTCGCACCGCGGCTCGCAGCCGGCGGGGGCGGCGCGATCCTCAACGTCCTGTCGGTGCTGTCGTGGCTGACCTTTCCCGGCTATAGCGGGTACGCCGCCGCGAAGGCGGCGCAGTGGTCGCTGACCAACGCCTTGAGGCTCGAACTCGCGGCGCAGGGCACGCAGGTCACCGGGTTGCACGTCGGCTACCTGGACACCGACATGGTCGCGTTCGTCGATGCCCCCAAGAGCGACCCGGCCGTGATCGCGGCGCTGGCGCTCGACGCTCTTGAGCGGGGGTCCCTGGAGATCCTCGCCGACCAGGACGCGCAGCGGGCCCAGGCCGATCTGGCGGGAGGTGTCGCGAAGCTGTATCCGGTCACCGCTTGAGCGGTCCGTCCGCGCTGGCCGGTCCTCGGGGCCGTCCAGCGCGGAACCGGGCCGGCGAGGCGTTACCTGGCGTATCTGGTCAGGACGGCGGCGCCGACCAGTTCGGCTGAGAGGCACTCCAGGTGCGTGGGCGGAGCGCTGGCGGGGAAGAGGCGCTCGCCGGTTCCGGTGACGGTGGGGAAGGTCAGGAGCCGGTACTCGTCGACGAGGTCCTCGGCCATCAGCGCGCGTACCACGCTGAGGCTGCCGGCGATGATCACATCGCGGTGCTCCCGCTTGACCGTTTCGGCGGGGCCGCCGTCGGTGAGCCGGGAGTTCGACCACGCCGAGGTGTCGGTGAGCGTGCGGGAGACGACCAGTTTGGGGACCGCGTTCATCCGTGCGGAGAACGGGTCGTCGCGGCCTGGCCACAGGCGGGAGAACAGGTCCCATGTCCGGCGTCCCAGCAGCATGACTCCGTTGTCCAGGGTGCCGCCGAGCTGGAACTTGTCCCCGGTGACCGCTTCGGGGCCGTGCCGGAACGCCCAGCCGCCGTTCGGTGAGCCCGCTGAGCCGTCCGGGTCGGACACGATGCCGTCGAGGGTGACGAACTGGATGACGATGACGCTCACGATGGTTCCTTCCGGTCGATGTTCGCCGGTACATACCGGCGGCATCGGCGCGGCTCATCGCTTCTCGCGGGATTATCTCGAGGGAATCCGTTCGGGCAGGTCGAAGGCCGTGAAGACGTCGGGGTCGGCGAACACGACGTTGTGCGCCACCCGGCCGCCGGTGATCGTCAGGACCTGGATCGTGTGCAGCCGGTGGCCGCCGCCGGGGTCCGGTGCGTAGGCGGCGAGGGCGGGCTGCCGGTTGGCGGTGAGCGGCGTCATGGTCCAGCCGGTTCCGCGCAGCGCGAACACGCGGCGCAGGAACAGGCCGTAGTCGCCGCTGCCCCGGTACCAGAGCGGGACCGGCGGCATCTCCAGGACGGCGTCGTCGGTGAGCAGCCGTACCAGCGCGGGGACGTCGGCGGCCTCGAACGCCTGGACGTACCGGCCGACCACCGCGCGCACCTCGGGATCGTCCGGTTCGGCGACCTGGCTTGCGTCGTCCACCTGAGCGAGGGCGGCGCGGGCGCGTTGGAGGGCGCTGTTCACGGCCGGGACTGTGGTCTCCAGGTGGGCCGCGACCTCGGTGGCGCTGAACTGGAGGACTTCGCGCAGGACGAGCACCGCGCGCTGCCGCGGAGGGAGGACCTGCATCGCCGCGACCAGCGCGAGCCGCACGTCGGTGGCGACGTCGAAGCGCGCGTCGGGGAACGGTTGCAGCCAGGGGACGTCGAGTGCGGGGACGAGGGGCGCCTCGGGGTCGGTGCTCGGCGCGCCCAGTCCGGAGGGCAGCGGACGCCGCGCGCGCCCGTCCAGCGCGGTCAGGCACGCGTTGGTGGCGATCCGGTACAGCCAGGTCCGGACGGACGCGCGCGTGGCGTCGTACCGGTCGCGGGCCTTCCAGGCGCGCAGCATCGTTTCCTGGACGAGGTCCTCGGCCTCGTGGAACGAGCCCAGCATCCGGTAGCAGTACGCCACCAGTTCGCCGCGGTAGGGCTCGAAGTCCACGGTTACGGGCCGGTGTAGGGCTGTCGGGGGCCGTAACGCGAGCGTTCGGCCATGGAGCGCATCCACAGCAGCGCGATCGTGGAGATGACGAGGAGACCGGCCCAGTTCAGCAGGGTGATCAGGTGGTCCTGGGCGTCGGTGGCGCGGGGGAGGTAGCCGAGTTCGAGGAGGCGGTACTGCCAGGCCGTCCCGGTCAGGTAGAGGGTGGCGGCGATGGCGATCGTGTGCATGGAGTCCCAGAGCCCGTGGAGCACGGACACGCTGAGGTAGGTGAGGACGACCCCGCCCGTGACGCGCCACCGCGCCCGGGACGCGGCGAAGAGCGCGCCGCCGGTGATCGCCGTCCACAGGCCGTGGCCGAGCGGCGTGAGCAGGCCGCGCAGGATCTCCGTCTCCAGCAGCGAGCGGACGCTGATGCCGTGGACGGTGAACATCGCGTTGAAGGCGTAGCCCGCGGACTCCAGCGCGGCGAACCCGAAGCCGACGGCGGCGCCGAGGACGAGTCCGTCGCGCAGCGTCCGCACCTGGAGCCGCCGGGCGACGAACGCGAGCGCGAGGAGCTTGACCAGCTCCTCGATGAGGCCGACGCCGAAGTACATCCACATCGACGGGGCCAGGAAGTAGCGCTCCAGCAGCGAGGCGCCGAGGACGCCGAGGACGCCGCCGACCACGAACGCGTTGAACAGCAGCGGGACGGTGACCTCGCCCGCCCTGCCGTGCTCGTACGCCCACACGACGAACGTCACGGGGACGAGGAAGCTGCCGAGCAGCACGATCGTCGGCAGCAGGTTCGCGTTGGCGGTGATGACGGTGACCAGCACCGTCGCGGTCCAGAGGACCAGCCCGGTCCACAGCACGCGGAGCCAGTGCCGCGGCGGTCGAACCGGCCGGGCCGTCGGTAGCGCCATACCCGCACCTCCCGCCCGTTGGCTACCCCGGGCGCCACCGCCCGAACCGGCTCCTCTCCGGTGATCCTCTCGCCGTTCCGCCGGGCGTCAGGAGGCGGTGGAGCGGAACGTCCGCCGGTAGGCGGACGGTGAGGTCCGCATCGCGCGGCCGAAGTGGTGCCGGAAGGTGCCCGGGTTCTCGAAGCCGACGGCCGCGCCGATCTCCTCGACCGGCATCGTGCCGTCCTCCAGCAGCGGCAGCGACGCCATGATCCGCTGGGCGACGACCCAGCGGAGCGGGCTCGTGCCGGTCTGCCGCTTGAAGTGGCGGATGAACGTGCGGGGCGCGAGGCACGCCTCCCGCGCCAGGCGCGCCACGCTGATCGGCTCGGTGAGGTGGGCGAGCGCCCAGGCCATGCTGCGCGCGATCGCGTCGTCCCCGCCGGTGCCGGTGCCCACGGCGGCCTCGACGAACTGGGCCTGGCCGCCCTCGCGGTGCGGCGGGACGACGAGGCGCCGGGCCACGGCGTTGGCGATCCGGGCGCCGTGGTCCTTGCGGACGAGGTGCAGGCACATGTCGAGCCCCGCGGCGCTTCCGGCGCCGGTGAGCACGTCGTCGCCGTCCACGTACAGGACGTCCGGGGTCACGCGGACGCGGGGGTAGCGCCGCCGCAGCAGGTCCGCGTGCTGCCAGTGCGTGGTGGCCGCGCGCCCGTCCAGCAGGCCGGCGGCGGCGAGCGCGAACGCCCCCGAGCAGATGGACGCGATCCGGGCGCCGCGGGCGTGGGCCTCGCGGAGCGCGGCGACGACCTCGGCCGGCGGCTCGCCGCGCACGTCCGGGACGGCGACGACCATCACGGTGTCGGCGGACGCGAACGCGCGGAGGTCGTGCTCGGCGGTCAGGGTGAAGCCGCCGACGGCGCGCATCGGGCCGCGTTCGAGGGAGCAGACGCGCAGGTCGTACCAGGGGACGTCGAGGTCGGGGCGCGGCAGCCCGAACACCTCGACGACGGAGCCGAGCTCGAACGGCGCCATGCCGTCGAAGGCCACCACGGAGACGGTGTGGCGGCGGCCCGGGGGAGCGACCTGCATGGCGCGATCTTAATGGTGGACGGCGTTCCTGCCACTGTCGCTCCGGTCTGGCCAGGCCGGAACATCGTGGTGTCCGCATGGCCAGAAGGAGCAGACCATGACTTCCGTGTCCCCCGTCACATCCGTCCCGGCCGCCGCCCCGGACGAGGCGGTCCGGCATTTCGCGTCCCGGCTCGCGTTCGAGACGGACGTGTCCGATGTCGCCGAGCACCTGGCGTCCGGTGCGGGCGGTGTCGTGGTCGTCGACTCCAGGAGCGCCGAGAGCTGGGCACAGGGCCATGTGGCGGGCGCCGTCCATCTGCCCACCGCCGAGATCGCCGAGCGCGCCGCGGACCTGGTCCCGCCCGGCGCGACGGTGGTCGTCTACTGCTGGGGGCCGGGCTGCAACGGCGCGACGAGGGCGGCGCTGGAGTTCGCGCGGCTCGGCCGCCGGGTCAAGGAGATGATCGGCGGCTTCGAGTACTGGGCGCGGGAGGGCCTCCCGGTCGAGACGGGCGACGGCGCCGTCGCGCGGCGCTCCCCCGACCCCCTGACGGCACCGGTCGGCGGCGTGTCCTGTGCCTGCTGACCCGCCGTTTCGACGGTCATAGGAGGGGGCGGGGAGACGGCCGGGGAGGCGGATGCCGAGTGATCCGCCCGGGACGGGGCATAAGGAGGTACCCCGACGACGTTAGACTGAACAAATCACTCTTCGGCGCCCCAATGGCGCCAGGCTCGTCCTTGCAGCCCACCGATCCTCATCGTGGTGCCTCCCGAGACGTGCCCCCCTCTCGGAAGGTACTGCGTGACCACAGCTGCTGCTGCTCAGAACCCGACCGCCGACATGCCCGCCACCGTGGGCGAGGAGCGGGTTCCCACCTTCGCCGAGCTCGGCCTCCCGCCGGCGCTGGTGTCCGCCCTGGCCCGCCAGGGCATCGAGGCGCCGTTCCCGATCCAGGCCGCCGCGATCCCCGACATCATGGAGGGCCGCGACGTCCTCGGCCGCGGCAAGACCGGCTCCGGCAAGACCCTGGCCTTCGGCCTGCCGCTGCTCGCCCGCCTCGCCGGCCGCAAGGCCGCGCCGAAGCGCCCGCTGGCGCTGATCCTCGTGCCGACCCGCGAGCTCGCCCAGCAGGTCCAGACCAACCTGGAGCCGCTCGGCCGCGGCCTCGGGCTGCACTTCAAGACCGTCATCGGGCAGACCTCGATGTTCAAGCAGATCGACGCGCTGCGCCGCGGCGTCGAGATCCTGGTCGCCACGCCCGGCCGCCTCAAGGACCTCATGCGGCAGGGCGCCTGCGACCTGTCCGACATCGAGATCGCGGTGCTGGACGAGGCCGACCACATGGCCGACATGGGCTTCCTGCCCGACGTCACCGACATCCTCGACCAGGCGAAGCCCGGCGGGCAGCGGCTGCTGTTCTCCGCGACCCTGGACAAGGACGTCGACGTCCTGGTGAAGCGGTACCTGGACGACCCGGTGACGCACGCCATCGGCCCGGTGGACGAGTCCGTCGACACGATGGAGCACCACCTCCTCCTGGTGGCGCCGAGGGAGAAGAGCGCCATCACCGCGGAGATCGCCAACCGCGAGGGCCGGACGATCCTGTTCGCCCGCACCAAGCACGGCGTCGACCGGCTGGCCCAGCAGCTCGTCGACGTCGGCGTGCGCGCGGCGGGCCTGCACGGCGGCAAGAGCCAGGGGCTGCGCACCCGCACGCTCGCCGAGTTCCGCGAGGGCTCGATCAGCGTGCTGGTCGCCACGGACGTCGCCGCGCGCGGCATCCACGTCGACGACGTCAGCCTCGTCATGCACGTCGACCCGCCGGCCGACCACAAGGACTACATGCACCGCGCCGGGCGGACGGCGCGCGCCGGCGAGCGCGGCACCGTCGTCACGCTCGTGCTGCCGCACCAGGTGCGCTCCACGTCCGCCATGACGCGCCGGGCCGGCATCAACGCGCCCCGCGTCAAGGTGGCCACCGGGGACGCCGAGCTGATCAAGCTGACCGGCGCCCGGACCCCGTCCGGCATCCCGATCGAGGGGCCGATCATCCCCGAGCGCCCGCGCCGCGGCGAAGGCGGCCGGGGACGGCAGGGCGGGCGCCGCGGCGGCGGCCGCGGGTTCAACGGCGGCGGGCGCGGTCCGCGCTCGTTCGACCGCGGCCAGGACGGCGGCCAGCGCCGCGAAGGCGGCTACTCGGAGGGCCGCGGCTACTCCGAGGGCCGCGGTGACGGCGGGTACCGCGACCGGCGCGAGGGCGGCTACGGCGAGCACCGCGGGTCGTATGCGGGCGGCGACCGGCGCGGCGGCGGCCCCCGGACGGGCGGCGGCCAGCACGGCAACCGCCGCGGCGGCTCGTACGGAGGCGGCGGCCAGCGCCGCGAGGGCGGCGACCGCAGGGCGGCCCGCTACAACTGACGCGCGATGTGAGGAGCCCCCGTCCCGGTGATCCGGGACGGGGGCTCCCGCGCGTTCGGGACGCGTTAGCCGGCTTCCTCGCGGAGTTTGTCCTCGCCCTCGCGGAGTTTGTCCTCGCGGAGCTTGTCCTGGAGGATCTGGAGCCCTTCCAGGCCGTCCACGGACAGGGCGGCCAGCTCGTCCAGGGACATGAGCGGGCTGCTGCGCAGCGGCGGCTGCCAGCCGTTCTCCTCGTCGTGGCTGCGCAGGATCTTCGCGGGCACGCCGCCGATGACCGAATGGTCGGGGAACTCCCCGCGGACGACGGCGCCGCCCGCGACCGCGACGTTCCGGCCGAGCCGGGTGCCGGGCAGGATGATCGCGCCGGTGCCGATCCAGCAGCCGTCCCCGATCACGACCGGGTTGTTCTCCGGCCACTGCCGCCCGATCGGCGTGTCGAGGTCGCCGTAGGTGTGGTTCTGGTCGGTGATGTAGACGTTCGGACCGGTGAAGACGTCGTCGCCGATCTCGATGGACTGGTGGCCGACGATGTGCGTGCCGCGGCCGAGCGAGCAGCTCGCGCCGATCTTGACGATCACGTCCGGGCCGAGGTCGAGGCCGGGGACGAACCCGGCGGAGATGGTGACGTGCGTCCCGACGAGCGTGTGGTCGCCGATCGAGATCCACGGCTCGCCGTAGATCGCGCCCACGGGGAAGCCGATGCAGGCGCCCTCGCCCAGGTGGGCGAACTTCCGGCGGCCCGGCGTGTGCGGCGTGATCTCGCCGTGGCGCTGGATCCACTCCCAGGCCCGGTGCACGGCCGTGTGCACGCCCTGGCGTGCCCGTTCCTTGGCCCGGACGGCCAGCAGGTGCCGGAGGGGGTGGGGTCGCGGCGACATGGCGTTCACCGTACCGGGTGGTAGCACCACCCGGTACGGCAGGCACGGCGGAGGGCCCGGCCTCGGCCGGGCCCTCCGTTCGGTGCGTCAGCGTGGGGAGCGCGCCTGCTCGCCGGAGCCGGACACGGTCATCGAGTCGGCGGACGTGGCCGCCTCGTCCCGCTCCGGCCCGCCGGCCAGGTCGCGCGCGGCGCCGCGCCGCGTCAGCACGACGCCGGCGAGGCCGAGCGCCGCCACCGATCCGACCATCGCCATCATCGGAGCGCGCCGCGCCCGTGCGGGCTTCGACGGTTCGACCCGATGGGCGACGTCGCTCAGGAACGTGCTCACCTTCGGGGCGAGCCCGCTCTCCACGTACCGCGCCGCCCGCCGGAGCCGGGGCGCACCCCAGCCGCGGGCGTCCCGGACGCGCCGTTGCGCGACCGGCCGGATCCGCTCCGTCGCCGTGGAGGCCTGCCGCCGGCACGCTTCGGCGCCGTGGCGGGCCGCCTCCTGGGCGCGGCCGAGCCGCGTCAGGACTTCTTCGCGCGGCTTCCGGCGGATACTGATCATTAGGGACACGCTAACCTCCCTGTTTGCGAGGTCCTGTTCTGCACCCTTCCCCAAGTCCGCGGGGTAAACCCTGTTCCGGGGTCGCGCGGTCACCGAGCGTGAGGGTCAGGTGCTCGTCCGGGACCAGCCGAACACCCGTTCTCCTGAGGAGGGGGCCAGCATGGCCAACGAGATCTTCGCGACGCTGAACACGTCGCTCGGCAAGATCGTGATCCAGCTCTATCCGGAGCAGGCGCCCGAGACCGTGGCGAACTTCGTCGACCTGGCGGAGGGCAACCGGACCTGGCACGACCCCAACACGGGCCAGAAGACCGACGCGCCGCTGTACAACGGCACCATCTTCCACCGGGTCATCCCGAACTTCATGATCCAGGGCGGTGACCCGCTCGGCACCGGCACCGGCGGCCCCGGCTACCAGTTCAAGGACGAGTTCCACCCGGACCTGCGGTTCAACAAGCCCTACCTGCTGGCCATGGCCAACGCCGGGCCCGGCACCAACGGCTCGCAGTTCTTCATCACCACGAACGTCGGCGCGACGCAGCACCTGACCGGCCGGCACACCATCTTCGGCAAGGTCATCGAGGGCACCGACGTGGTGGACCGGATCAGCGCGGTCGAGACGGGCGCGATGGACCGCCCGCGCGAGGACGTCGTGATCCAGTCGGTGACGATCGAGCGGCGTTAGCCGTTTAACTGGGAGGAGAACCTTCCCACGGGCAAGAACCCGCCCCGGCCCCGACGGAGCCCCCAGATGAGCACAGACCCGAGTCCAGCGCCCGAGACCTCGGTGCCGACCTGCTACCGGCATCCGGGACGGGAGACCTACGTCCGCTGCACGCGGTGCGACCGCTACATCTGCGCCGACTGCATGCGGGACGCGGCCGTCGGGCACCAGTGCGTGGAGTGCGTGGCCGAGGGGAACCGGGGAGTCCGGCGCGCCCGGCCCGTGACGCCCCTGGGGGCGCGCGGGCCGGCGTCGGCGGTGCCGGCGGTGACGTACTCGCTGATCGGCCTGTGCGTGCTGGCCTACCTCGCGGAGCTGTCGTCCTGGCAGGTCATCACCGACTACATGATGGTCGGCCAGGCGGCGCTGCGCAGCGGGGACGTGATCGGCGTCGCCGAGGGCGAGTGGTACCGCCTGTTCACCTCGATGTTCCTGCACCAGCGCGGGGGAAGCTTCGGGATCACCCACATCCTGTTCAACATGTGGGCGCTGTGGGCGCTCGGCCCCGCGCTGGAGCAGGTGCTCGGGCGGTGGCGCTTCCTCGCGCTGTACCTGCTGTCCGGGCTGGGCGGGTCGGTGCTGCTGTACCTGGTCGACCCGGGGAACTCGGCGGTCGGCGCGTCCGGGGCCATCTTCGGCCTGTTCGGGGCGTACTTCGTGATCGGCCGCAGGCTGGGCGGGCAGGTCGGCCCGATCGTGTTCCTGCTGGTCATCAACCTGGTGATCACGTTCTCGGTGCCGGACATCTCCTGGGAGGGGCATGTCGGCGGCCTCGTGGTCGGCGCGGCGCTCGCCGTGGGGTTCGCGTACGCGCCGGCCGCGCACCGCAGGCTCGTCCACATCGGCGCCTCGGTGGCCATGCTGGCACTGCTCGCGACGCTGGTCCTGGTGAAGACGGCGGAGCTGAGCCCGTCCATCTAGCGCCGCGCTCAGAAGGCGGGCAGCGCGAAGCCGCTCGGGCGGCCCTGAGCCGGTCTGTGCGGCCTTGGCGGGGCCAGGACGCGGGCCCGGTACGGGTCACGGCCTGTACCGGGCCGCACGGCCGATCCCGGCTCGCACCTGTGGAAAACCTGGGGAAAAGTGGCGCGGGAGATCCCCAGTCTGTGGATAACTCCGGGGAACCGGGGCGCGTCAGCGCCAGCGGGTGGAGAGCACCACGCCGAGGATGATGGCGGCGAAGCCGATCCCCAGGTTCCAGTTGTGCAGGTCGCTCATGTACGGCACGTCGGTGCCGGTGCTGGCCGTCACGTAGAAGACCGCGATCCAGATCAGGCCGATCAGCCACAGCCCGACCATCGTCGGCACCAGCCAGCGCGGGCTGACCTCGGGCGCCTTCGACTTCTGCGGGGGCGTGTAGACGGCCTTCTTGCGCACTTTGGACTTGGCCACGGTGGGATCGTTCTCCTCGGGCGTCCGGCGGCCGGAGCGCCGGTCCGCGCATGGGTGTTTTGTCGGTTAGCGTAGTCGCTGGTGAGCAGCGTACGGCGTCCGGCGTGGGGAAGCATCATCCCAGCTATCACGCTTCTCGCGGGCACCTTGTTCGCGGCGAGCGCGAGCACGGCCCGCGGCACGAGCCTGCGCGACGAGGGCCGCACCCGGATCACCGAGCTGATCACCGCCGAGCAGCGCCGCGGCCACCGCGAACGCGCCGAGTACCGGGAGCTGCGCCGCGAGGTGGACGAGCTGTCCCGCGACGCCGGGCGGCACGATCAGCGCGTCGAGCAGGCCCGGCGCGAGGCCGCGGGGCTCGCCGGCCCGGCCGGTTTCACCGCCGTGACCGGGCGCGCCGTCCGCGTGTCGCTGGACGACGCCCCGCTGCCCGGGTCCGGCGACCTGCCGCACGGCGTCCGGCCCGACGATCTCGTCGTCCACCAGGGCGACGTCCAGGCGGTCGTGAACGCGCTGTGGGCCGGCGGGGCGCGGGCGATGCAGATCATGGACCAGCGCGTGATCTCGACCAGCGCGGTGCGGTGCGTGGGCAATACCCTGATCCTCCAGGGCGTGGTGTACTCGCCTCCGTTCCGGATCACCGCCGCCGGGGACCCGGAGCGGCTCAGGGCGGCGCTCGACGCCTCCCCCGAGATCGCGACGTACCGGAAGTACGTCCGCGCGTACGGGCTCGGGTACGGGGTCCGGACGTTGGAACGCGCCACGCTGCCCGCCTACACGGGGAACGTGCCGATGATCCACGCGACGGTGCCGCGGGACGGCGCGGCACCGCCGGACGGGACGGGGCGGCCGACCCCAGGCGGTTGACGCGCAGGCGGCTGACGGCCCGGCGGCAGGGCCGTCCACCACAGGGCAGCCGGTCACCACACGGCGGCTTCACCACACGGCAGCTTCACCACGAGGGAGGGACGCTCGGTGCGAACGGTCATCCGGACTTTCGGCGAGCTGTGCATAACCGCCGGGCTCATCCTGATGCTGTTCGTCACCTACGAGCTCTGGGGGACGGGCCAGTACACCCGGTCGCAGCAGGACCGGCTGGGCCGCGAGCTGGAGAAGACGTGGCAGGGCAGGGTGACCACCGAGAAGGTGAACCTCGGCGAGGGCCTCGCGATGATCCGCATCCCGCGGTTCGGCGCCAAGTACCACTTCGTGGTCATCGAGGGCGTCGGGCGGTCCGACCTACGCAAGGGCCCCGGCCACTATCCGGGCAGCGCGCTGCCGGGCCAGGTCGGGAACTTCGTCGTCTCCGGGCATCGGACGACGTACTCGGCGCCGTTCAACCGGCTGGGCGAGCTGGAGTCCGGTGACAAGATCCTCATCGACACCCGCGACGAGCAGTTCGTCTACACGGTCACCGACCGGAGGATCGTGAAGCCGTCGGCCGTGGAGGTGACGGCGCCCGTCCCGTTCCATCCGAAGCGGCGGCCGACCGACAAGCTGATCACGCTCACCACCTGCCATCCGAAGTACTCCGCCGCCCAGCGAATGATCATCTTCGGGAAGCTGACCGCCGAGGTCCACCGCCGTCCCGCCGCGTCCGGAAAGTAGGAGGCCCTCCGTGTACGCCCTCATCTGGCGCCTGCTGCCGGGAAGCCGGCCGACCAAGATCGCCCTCGCGGCCGTGCTCGTCCTCGTGGCCGCCGTCGTGCTCTGGTACCTCGTGTTCCCCTGGCTGGAGCCGAAGGTCCAGTTCGACCACGGGGTCGTGGACGGGGGCCGGACCGGCGCGCCGTCGGGCGGGCCGTCCACCGCGCCGCCCGGCTGAATCGGGTCCGTTCGGAAAATTTCCGTTGAAATCCGTAACGTCCCGGCAGCGCGGATCGAAGACTCTAGTGAGGGCTTCCGCCATTGCCCCCGAGTGGCGGAGGCCCTCACTCATGCCCGGCCCCCTGGGCGGCCGCGGGCGACCCCGGACAACGACGAAGGCCCCGGTCTCCTCTCGGAGGCCGGGGCCTTGCGCCGCGAGCCGCTACGGTCGCCGCCGGCTCACTGCCCGTTCGGGAATCCGGGGAACCCGGTCGTCGGCGACTGGCTCGGCGGCGTCGGCGTCTGCGTCTGCTTCTGCGCCACGAAGATGATCACCGTGTCGCCCGGTGCGACCGTCGCGTCCGCCCCCGGCTGCTGGTCGTACACGAAGCCGGGCGCGACCTGCTTGTCCGGCGGCGGCGCGCCGAGCTGCGTCTTGCACTTGAGGCCGAGTCCGGCCAGCTTGGAGCAGGCGGCCCGCTGGCTGTTGTTGAACAGGTTCGGCACCTTGAGGTTGCTCGGCCCGTCCGACACGACCACGGTGACGGTCGTGTTCCGCGCCCGCTTCTCCCCGCCGGACGGGTCGGTGCTGATGACCTGGAGGCGCGGGACGGTGTCGCTGTGCTCGACCCGCTTCTCGACCTCGAAGCCCTTGCCCTCCAGGAGGCTCTTCGCCGTCGCGTACGACTTGCCGGTGACGTCGGGCACCGTGATCAGCGTGGGCGGCTTCTTGCCCTTGGACACGACCATCGCCACGGAGGCGCCCTTGTCCAGCTTGGTGCCGGGCTTCGGGTCCGTGGTGATGACGTTGCCGCTCTTGATCTCGTCGTCGTAGTCGGTCTTGGTCTCGCCGACCTTGAACCCGAGGTTCGTCAGCTGGAGGCGCGCCTGGTCCTGCGGGGTGTCGAGCACCGAGTCGGGGACGGCGACCTGGTCGCTCCCGCCGTCGTTGCCCGACATCATGAAGCCGATGAGCGCCGCCGCGCCGATGACCACCACGCCGAGCGCGATCCAGAGCGCGGCCTTCTTGCCGGCCCCGCCGCGCTCGGGCATGTCGTCGTCGTAATGGACGGGCGGCAGGCCGTAGCCGTCGTCGGCCGGACGGTGCACCTGCGTGCGCGCCGGCCCGCCCTGGTAGGCGCCCATCACCTGGGTGCCCTGCGGCTGCCCGCCCATGAGCATGGTGGACGCGGCCGTCGAGGCGACCGGCTGCCCCTGCAGGACGCGCTGGATCTCCTGCCGGAACTCCGTCGCGTTCTGGTAGCGGTGCGCCGGGTCCTTGGCCATGGCCTTCAGCACGATCGCGTCGGCCCACTGGGGGATCTCCGGGTCCACCTGGGACGGCGGGACGGGCTCCTCCCGGACGTGCTGGTAGGCGATCGCGACCGGGGAGTCGCCGGTGAACGGCGGACGGCCGGTGAGCAGCTCGTACAGCACGCACCCGGTCGAGTAGATGTCGCTGCGGGCGTCGACCCGCTCGCCGCGCGCCTGCTCCGGCGACAGGTACTGGGCCGTGCCGATCACCTGGGCGGTCTGCGTCATCGTGGCGGCGGAGTCGGCCATGGCCCGGGCGATGCCGAAGTCCATGACCTTGACCTCGTGGTTGCGGGTCAGCATCACGTTGGCCGGCTTGATGTCGCGGTGCACGATGCCGCCGCGGTGGCTGTAGTCGAGCGCCCGCAGGATCCCGTCGGTGATCTCCAGCGCCTTGTCCGGCAGCAGCGCGCGGTTCTCCCTGAGCAGGTCGCGCAGCGTGCTGCCGTCCACGTACTCCATGACGATGTACGGGATGGGAGTGTCGCCGATGATGTCCTCGCCGGTGTCGTACACGGCGATGACCGAGGGGTGGTTCAGCGAGGCGGCCGACTGGGCCTCGCGCCGGAACCGGGCCTGGAACGTCGGGTCGCGGGCCAGGTCGGAGCGCAGCGTCTTGATCGCGACCACGCGATCGAGGCGCAGGTCCCGGGCACGGTAGACCTCGGCCATGCCGCCCCGCCCGATCACCGTGTCGAGCTCGTAGCGGCCGCCGAGCAGCCGAGGTTGACTCATATGTGCACTTTCCCTCGTACGTCTACACCTTGTCCTCCGAACCTAGCTCCCCGCCCTCCGTGGGCGGGGGATCCGGGCTCGGAGTTGACGGAGTCGTGGTGCTCGCCGTCGGTGTCGGTGTCGGGTCTGGGGCGCTGGGAGTCGCCCGGGACGATTTCCTCTTTGGCTTCAGTGAAGGGGACGTGCTGCCGGGCTTCGGCGTTGACGGACGGCTCCTGTGCGTCCGGTGCCGCCGCGTGGCAGCCGGTGCCGGGCTCTTGCCGGCCTTGCGTGCGGACGGTCTGCTGGACGGGACGGCGGGGTCGTCGTCGACGTCGCCGCCCACGGGGCTGGTGGACGGTGTCCGGGGCGGGTCGCGCTGGTCACCGCCGGATCCGGCGAACGCCAGCCCCCAGAGCGAACCGACGACGAGGGCGCCGATGAGCAGCAGCCCCGCGGCGACCGACGTGTAGGCCAGCCTGGAGCGGCGCCGCGCCGGGCGCCGCCGTGCCGCGCGCCGTTGCCCGGTCACGGTCCCGTCCGAGAGGTTATCCGGGACGCCGTCGGCGTCAAAACCCGGCAGAGCGGACGTCCGTCCGGTGGCCGCGGCCCGGTTCGACCGCGGCGCCACGTGCCCGGGGCGCGCCGGCGGGGTCACGGCGGTCACGGCGCCGGCCCG
>NZ_CAACUY010000033.1 GCF_900659615.1 Actinomadura fibrosa
GTGTGGTGCTGATGACCGAACTGCGCGGCGCGTCCAACGCCAAGGCCAAGCGCGAGCTGGGCTGGCGCCCGGCCCACCCCACCTGGCGCGAGGGCCTCAGGCCCACCGCATGACTTTCCGGGCGTCAACCAACCATCCGTATATTCAGTACATACTGAACAATATGGATGGTCGTGGACGGGTGGACGGAACGACGGACGACCAGGAGCGGATCCTGGAGTGGGTGGAACGGGCGGCGACGTTCTGCATGGACGAGTACGCCGTCCCGCCCATCGCCGGGCGCGTGCTGGCCTGGCTGATGATCTGCGACCCGCCGGAGCAGCCGGCGGGCCGGATCGCCGAGGCGATCGGCGCCAGCAGCTCCTCACTGGCCACCAGCATGCGCCTGCTCACCGACGCCGGATTCGTGCGCCGCAGTGTCCGTCCGGGGCGGAAGACGCATTACTACCGGGTGGACGACGGCGCCTGGGAGCGGATCGTCCGCCGCAGGATCGAGGGCCTCGCCGCGTTCCGCGAGATCACCGCGGCGGGCATGGAGCTGGCCGGGCCCGACCCGGCGCGCACCCGGCGGCTGCGCGTGGCGCACGACGTCTTCGACTGGATGGACAAGGCCTTCGCGAGCATGCCCGGGCCACGGCATGAGGGCGACGTCGATGAAAGCTGACCAGGGTCGTTCCGCGATCGTGGCCGGGGCCGGAATCGGCGGCCTGGCGGCGGCCATCGGCCTGCTGCGCGGCGGCTGGGACGTGACCGTGCTGGAGCGGGCCCCGGAGCTGAGAGAGGCGGGCGCCGGCTGGTCGTTCGCGCCGAACGCGCTGCGCGCGGCCGACGCCCTGGGCGTCGGCGCGGAGTTCCGGGCGTGCTCGGTGCCCACCGAGGCGGGCGCCACGATGCGACGGCCGGACGGCGCCTACCTGATGCGCTTCCGGCCGGACGCCGACCCGCCGCTGCTCGCCAACCACCGCGCCGAGCTCCAGCGCGTGCTGGCCCGGCACGTTCCCGCCGAACGGATCCGTACCGGCGCCGAGGTGACCGGCGTCCGCCAGGACGGCGACGGCGTCACGGTCACCTGCCGTGACGGCGGCGAGGTGCGGGCCGATCTGCTGGTCGGGGCCGACGGCATCCACAGCGCGGTACGCCGCGGCGCCTGGCCCGACGCACCCGAGCCCGTCTACCAGCGCATCCTGTGCTGGCGCGGGGTGACGGAGCCGGGCGCGGTGCGGTCGGTGCACGGATTCCAGACCTGGGGACGCGGCGCGCGGTTCGGCGCCCACCCTCTGAACGGCGAGCGGGTCTTCTGGTTCCTCACCGTCCGCCAAGAAGAGCAGGGGCTGCGCTTCGACGACGACCTGGGGGAGGTGTCGGCCAGGACGCGAGGCTGGCACGAGCCCATCCCGGCGCTGCTGGCCGCCACGCGGCCCGAAGCGGTGCTGCGTCACGACATCTACGATCTCGACCCGCTGCCCTCCTACGTCAAGGGACGTGTCGCGCTGCTCGGCGACGCCGCCCACGCGATGACCCCCTTCCTCGCGCAGGGCGCCTGCCAGGCGCTGGAGGACGCCGTCGTGCTCGCGGCCGAAACCGCCGGCGCCGGTGACGTGGCGCAGGCCCTCGACCGCTACGACGCGGCCCGCCGTCCCCGCGCCCGGCAGGTGCAGCGCATGGCCAGGACGGATCCCAGGCTCAGCCTGTCCACCAGCCCGGTCACCTACCGGCTCATGACCGCGATGACCCGCCTGGCCTCCTCAGGCGTGGCCCGCCGCAAGAGCGCCCGCCTCTGGCACTGGACTCCTGACGGCAACGAGTCAGGATCGTCCGAAGGACGGTTCCGCAGCGACTAATTCACCGACGGCCGGACGCTGAAGTAGTCGCGGGTCACGCCGGACGGGGAGCAGACGGACTTCGCCGAGGTGATGGAGATCGCCGACGGGCTCATCCAACGCCACCGCGTCTACTGGGGCTGGTACGGCCTGCGGCTGCTCGAGACCGGCGAGCACTAGGTCATCCCGGGCACGTCATCGGTCAGAGGCGGCGCCGGACGCCGGTGGGAGCGCGCGGGCCAGGGCCGTGACGGCGGCCCGGCAGGCGTGCTCCACGGCCGCGATCCCGTCCCGCATCGACGGATGGCGTTCCGAGACGGCGGCGACCGCGAACAGGCGGCCGCTCCGGCGCACCAGGCCGATGCTGTTGATCGTCCAGGCGCCGCCGTGGACCTGGCGCGGCAGCCAGCCGTTCTTCAGCCCGACCACCGCACCGGCCGCGGCCGCACCGGCGGCACTTTGCGCGGCGGTGTCCTGGGCGGCGCTGACGCCCCAGGTCTGCTCGGGCGTCACGTCCTCCATCAGGTGCCGGACGTAGCGGCGGTTCGCGGCCGAGAGCGGGCTGCGGGACGAGGTCAGGGCGTTCAGGAGGCGGATCTGGTCGGCGGCAC
Source organism: Actinomadura fibrosa (assembly GCF_900659615.1). Taxonomy (GTDB): domain Bacteria; phylum Actinomycetota; class Actinomycetes; order Streptosporangiales; family Streptosporangiaceae; genus Spirillospora; species Spirillospora fibrosa. Next base: position 2,432 of record NZ_CAACUY010000033.1, read on the forward strand.
TCGTGGTCGTGGAGCCCCAGGCGTCCCCGGGGCCGGGCGTCGTGGTGCGGAGCCCGAACCGCCTGTTCGCGGCGGCGAGACCGTCCGAGCGTCCGATCGCGTGCCAGAGCGCGGTCGCCGCGCCGTTGTCGCTCACCTTGATGGCGCGTTCGGCCAGCGCCTTCTCGGTGGACGTCAGGGCACGGCCGTCCTTCTGCGCCTGTAGGAGCAGCGCCATGACGATGTCCACCTTGACGATGCTCGCCGTGGCCGTCCGCAGGTCGGCGTCGTAGGCGTAGCCCAGGCCGGTGGACAGCTCGCGTACCGACACCGACAGCGCCCCCTGGCGGCCCTTCAGGTACCGGTCGAGGGAGTGCGTGAGCTGCGCGCGCTGGGCACTGGTGAAGGTCGCGGCCTGTTTCCTTTCCCGTTCTCGTGCTTTCGGGAGGGGCGCGGCGGACGGTCTCATGGCCGCGGGACGGGTCGGGGCGTCCCGGGAGGCCGAGGGGCCGAGCGTCGGCACGACCATAGCCGCGACCGCGACGGCCAGGGTGATGCCGCGCCCGCGGAGCCGCCTCATCGGCGCGGCCGGGCCGTGCCCGGAGGAATGTGCGGGTCGAGATGCATGATCGGAGTGTCACGGTCCGTCTGTTACCTGGCCGTTAACACCTTCGGACGCACTTTCGCCGGACGGTGGCCTCGTCTCTGCATGCAATGCATGCTTTGCATGCAAAGGAGGGTGCATGCAGGCCGACATCGTCTACCGGCGGCTCCGGGAGCTGATCGTCGCGGGAGAGTACTCGCCCGGCGAACGGCTCACCGAGATGACCGTCAGCGAGTCGCTCGCGGTGAGCCGGACGCCGGTCCGGGAGGCGCTGCGGCGGCTTGAGGGCGACGGGCTCGTCCAGGGCGCGGGACGCGGCGTGGTGGTGCACGCGCTGACATCGGATTATCTCGAACACGCCTACGCGGTGAGGTCCGCCCTGGAGGCTCTCACAGCCGAACTTGCCGCCAGCCGCCATCGAGCGGGCCGAGTCGCACCCGCCGCGCTGGCCGACCTGGAGCGGGACGCGCGGCTGCTGGAGGACGTGACGGCCGCGGGCAACCTCGACCGCGCCATCCGGCTGAACCGGCGCTTCCACCGCGGGATCGCCAAGATGGCGGGCAATCCGATCGCGCTGGAGTCCCTGGACCGGCTGTGGGACCAGATCATCGTGTCCACGCGCGACTCGCTCGTCCCCCCGGAACGCCCGGACGCCGTCGCGGACGAGCACCGCCGGCTGCTCCAGGCGATCGCCGAGGGCGACGGGCCGCTCGCCGGGCGGATCGCCGGCGAGCATGCCCGCGCCACGAGAAAGGTGCTGGAATGAGAACCCACCACTACGAAGTGTCCGTGACCTGGACCGGGAACAGCGGCACCGGGACGAGCTCCTACCGCGCCTACGAGCGGGCCCACCGAATCGATGGACCGGGCAAGCAGCCCATCGCGGGCAGTTCCGATCCGGCGTTCCGCGGCGATCCGGCGAAGTGGAACCCCGAAGAACTGCTGGTCGCGTCCCTGTCTCAATGCCACATGCTGTGGTATCTGCATCTGTGCGCGACCGAAGGCATAGTGGTCACCGCCTACACGGACACTCCGCACGGCACCATGGTCGAAACCCCAGGCGGAGGCGGCCACTTCGACGAGGTCGTTCTACGGCCCGCAGTCGTCCTGGCCGATCCCGAAAGGACCGACCAGGCACTGAAACTGCACGAGCGGGCTCACGAACTGTGCTTCATCGCCAGTTCGGTGAACTTCCCCGTCCGCCATGAACCTGTCGTCTCGGCCTGAGCGCCGGGCTTCTCGTCAGAACATTCCGAGCGGGATCTGGTCCGCCTCCGGGACCGGCTGAAGGACGTCCCAGTGCTCGGCGATCTGGTCGCCTTCCATCCGCCAGATGTCGACCACCGCGACACCGCGCTCGTCACCCGGCGGAATCATGTGCCAATGGACCGCGACGTACGTGCCGTCGGCGATGACGCGTTTCACCTCAAGCTTCGACGCGGCGATCGGCGACGCCGTCATGAACTCGATGAACGCGTCCCGCCCGGACGGGTTGCCGGGGCTGTGCTCGATGAAGTCCTCGCGGACGAGCGTCCGCAGCACCTCGATGTCGCCTGCGGCGAACCGGGCGTAGCCGTCCTCGATGAGCTTCCTGTGCCGTTCTGCCTGCTGGTTCATGCCCCGAATCCCACACCGTCCCGCGAGCGCCGTCGATTACATGCCATGTCATCGACGGCACTCTGAAGAACAGATAGGAAGGGAACGTGCAAGCGGAGCGGCCGATCGGGGAATTGCTGCGGCAGTGGCGCCGGCAACGCGGACTCAGCCAGCTCGACCTGGCGATACAGGCGGACGTGTCACCGCGCCACGTCAGCTTCGTCGAGACGGGACGGACGATACCGAGTCGTCCGATGGTGCTCCGCCTCGCCGAGCACCTGGGCGTTCCGCTGCGCGAGCGGAACCGCCTCCTGGTCGCCGCCGGTCACGCGCCCGTCTACGCGCAACGCGCGCTGGACGATCCGGATCTGGCCAAGGCGCGCGAGGCGCTGGACCGGCTCCTCGAAGCGCACGAGCCGTTTCCCGCCCTGGTCCTCGATCGGCGCTGGAACCTCGTCCTGGCGAATCCGGCCGCCCGCGTCTTCTTCGACGGCGCCGATCCCGAGGTGCTGGAGCCCGAGATCAACATGATGCGGCTGGGACTGCATCCGAAAGGGCTCGCGCCACGGATCCGCAACCTCGAAGAAGTGCGCGGATTCCTGCTGCCCCGCCTGGCCCGCCAGGTCGCCGCCACGGGCGATCCGAGCCTGAGCGACCTGTACGCCGAACTGGCGGAGTTCGGCGGCGGCGACTTCCCGGCACCCGATCCGTCCGACGTCGTCCTCCGCATCCACATCACACACCGGGGCGAAGAACTGCGCCTTTTCAACACGGTGACGACGTTCGGAGCGGCATTCGACATCACGCTCGAAGAACTCATCATCGAGACGTACTTCCCCGCTGACGACCACACGCGCCGGACACTGCTCAAGACGGCGACCGCCTGACGCGGCCACTGGGTGAGATGCTGGCGTGATGATGGGATCACGCCAGCTCGAGTACTTCCGGGCCGTCGCGCGCGAACTGCACTTCACCCGGGCGGCGGAGACCCTGCGGATCGCACAGCCCGCGCTGTCCCAGCAGATCCGCAAGCTGGAGCACCAGCTCGGCCTGACGCTGTTCGAGCGGAACAACCACCGCGTGCGGCTCACCCCGGCCGGCGCCGCGCTCCTGGAACACGCCGAACGGATCCTGGCCGACATCGCGGCGGTCGAGGAGGAGATGCGCGCCTGGACGGAGGGGACCCGCGGCCGCATCCGCCTCGGCGGCGCCCGCGGCCTGACCGCCAGGCTGGCCCGCCTGCTGGCGGCCTTCTCCGCCGAGTTCCCCGCCGTCGTGGTCGAGCTCCGCGAGATGAACACCGAAGAGATGGTCGCGGGACTCCGCGGCGGGCGGCTCGACGCCGCCACCGTCGTGCGGCTGCCCCCGCAGGAGGAGGGGCAGCGGCTCGACTCGCTCCCGCTGGGCGAGGAACCCCTCGTCCTCATCACCGCGCCGTCCGCGCCCATGGCGGACCGGTACCGCGTCCCGGTCGCGTCCCTCGACGGCATCGACCTCATCTCGTACCCCCGCGGATCGGTCATCCGCGAGATCGTCCTGTCGGCACTGGCGGACGCCGGGGCAACGGCCAACATCCGGTTCGAGACACGCGAGTACAGCACCGCCAGGGCCATGGCGAGCGTCGGCCTCGCCGCGGCCGTCGTCCCGCGCTCCGTGGCGGAGGAACCCGGACAGCCGATCGGCGTCGTCCGCCTCGACCCCGAACCGACCTGGGCCCCCTCGCTGGCCTGGCCCGCGGGCCGCCGTCCCGCCCCGGCGCTGACCGCGTTCATCGAGTTCGTGGCCCACCACCCCGAACTCGCCTCGGTAGGCCAGTGATAAGCGCAGCATCTCACGTCGAGCCACATCATGTCTTGGACGTCTGACCCGTCCGCCCTCGAAGATGGTCGTGTTCCCAGAAAGGAGCACGAGATGAACCGCAGCGAGCGTGGACGGCACGAATACGAGGGCCTGATGGGCTTCCTTCCCGAGAACGGCCTCGGCGAAGTCCTCAGAACGTCCCCGCAGATGTACGAGACGGTGGTCGAAGGCGCGTTCGGCGGAGCGCTGTCCCGCCCGGAACTCAGCCGCCGGACCCGGGAACTCGCGACGATCGCCATCGTCGCGGCCGCCGGGGGAGCCGAACGCCGCCTGGCCAGCCACGTCCGCGGCGCCCTCCGCCAGGGCGTCGCACCGTCCGAACTCCTGGCCCTCTGCGAGCACGTCGCCGTCTACGCGGGCTTCCCACGCGCGCTCGACGCCCTCGTCGTCGTCAACGAGATCCTCGAAGAAGCGGGAATCCCGCCCCAGCCCACCCTGCACAAGGTCGCCCTCGCCGACCACGAGACCGTCGTCGCGCAGAAGGGCGACAGCGGCCCCACGGTGATCCTCTCGCACTCCCTCGGCGTCGACTGGAGGATGTGGGAGCCCGTCATGGAGCGCCTCTCCCACGGCCGCCGCGTCCTCGCCTACGACATGCGCGGCCACGGGTCCGCCGCCGGAGCACCCCGCCCGTTCACCATGGACGACACCGCCCGCGACCTGCTCGGCGTCCTCGACGCCTTCGACGCGGACACCGCCCACGTCGTCGGCCTGTCGATGGGCGGAGGCGTGGCGCAGACCGTCGCCGTCCGCGCCCCCGAACGCGTCGCCTCCCTCGCCCTCCTCGCGACCACCGACTACCCCTTCCCGGCCTTCGAGGACCGGGCGCGCTCAGCCGAGGCCGACGGCATGGAGGCACAGATCGTCCCGACCCTCACCCGCTGGTTCACCCCCGAAGCGCTCGCCACGAACCCCTGGGGCGTCCGGTACGCCCGCGAGCGCATCCGCCGCTTCCACCCGGCCGACTGGGCCGCCGCCTGGCGCGCCTTCAAGGGCCTGGACGTCCAGGACCGGCTCGCTTCCCTCGCCGCCCCCACCCTCGTCCTGGCCGGCGAGCGCGACGCCTCGACCACCCCGGAGATCATGTCCGGCATTGCCGAACGCATCCCCGGCTCGACCTACCAGGAACTCCCAGGCGTCCCCCACATGCAGACCCTGGAAAACCCCGTCCAGGTGGCCGAGGCCCTGGACGCCTTCCTCCCCGCCGACCGCTGAGACGACCGCCCGTTACCGCGTGCGGCCTCGGGCCTTGAGCGGGACGCCCGGCAAGGCCGGCGCGGGGATGGGCGCCCCGTCATACCCGCGGACCGTCCCGAAACGCTCCCCGGCCATCCAGTCCCGCCGCGCGTCCGCGATCTCCTCACCCGTCCGCGCGACGAAGTTCCACCACATGACGAGCTTCTCCTCGAAGGGCTCGCCGCCCAGCAGGACCAGCCCGCTGTCACCCTCGGCCCGCATCGGCAACTCGCCGCGACCGCAGCCGAGATACAGCATCGACCCCGGCTCCAGACGGACCCCGTCGACCTCCGTGACCCCGGACATCGTCAGCACCGCGTACTCGAAGTCCGGCTCGACCGGCAGGCGCACCTCGGCCCCGTCCGCCAGCGACAGGTCGGCGCCCATGATCGGCGTGAACGTCGTACCGGGCGAGACGGCCCCGTCCAGCTCACCCAGGATGACCGTCCCGCTGAACCCCGGCCCGCTCACCGTCGGAAGGTCCGCATGATGCTCGAACCGAGGCTCGGTGTGCCGGTGCGCATCGGGCAGCGCCACCCACAACTGCGCACCGTGCAGGACCGGCGAATGCCGGCGCGGAGACTCCTCCGAATGCGCGATCGCCCGCCCCGCGGTCATCAGCCCGAGCTCCCGCGGCCGGACGGTCTGCAAGCTGCCCAGACTGTCCCGGTGCAGCACCTCGCCACCGTGCAACCAGCTCACCGTCTGCAAGCCGATATGCGGATGCGGCGCAACCTGCATGCCGGGCTCGTCGGTGATGTCGTCCGGCCCATAGTGGTCGACGAAACACCACGCCCCCACCATGCGCCGCCCCATGCTCGGCAACAGCCGCCGAACGAACGTGCCCTCCCCGAGCGGCACCCGCCGCGCCGCCAGCAACTCCCGCACAGGCCCACCCGAAACCCCGTCCCGCCCACCACACAAGACCGGCTCAGGCCGCACCTCAAGATCACTCAACCAAACCCCTCCCAAGAAGAACCTAACCCCCCACCCCCGACCACCCGCCCGCCCCCTCCACCCCGCACCCCCGAGTACCCATTCCCGGTACCCACTCCCGGTATCCGCCCCCGGACGTGCGCCCCCGGACGTGCGCCCCCGCCCTCCGTGACCTGATATCCGCCTCCAGCCTGATCCAGCCTGCCCCGGCCTGCCCCGGCCTGCCCCGGCCTGCGCCCCCCGCCTGCGTCCCCCCGGCCTCCGCGACTTGGCCTCCGCGACTTGGCCCCGCCAGCCGCCCCCGCCAGCCGTCCCCGCCAGCCGCCCCCTGCCATCCGCGCCCGCTCCGCCTCACCCCGCTCGGACGCTGCCCTGCCAATCATCCCGCCCATCAAGACACAGCCCGACGTCCGCCATACCGCCGCCCGGCCCGTCGAACGCGCCTTACTCCGCCCCCCCGTCGAACCAGGTGCGTTATCGCCCATGCAGGCCCGCTACGCCAAAATGCGGCACCGACGTCCCCAGCCATCCCGTTCCGCCCGCTCCACCCGCCGCCCTACCGCTCTCTTCACCGCTCACCGCCTACCCGCTCCACTGCCCCCACCCGCCGCCGCAAGCTGCTGCACCGAACCACTGCCCGCCCGCGCTGCCCGCCCGCGCTGCCCGCCCGCGCTGCCCGCCCGTGTCGCCCGCCCGTGTCGCCCGCCCGTGTCGCCCGCCCGTGTCGCCCGCATGGTCGCTACGCCCCGTTCCGATGCTGCCTCGTCCTGGCGCCCTGCCATCGGCATACGGCCCGCCCCGCCGTCCGCAAACCCTGGGACCGCACGCGTGGGACGCGTTGGACGTGCTGCGCCGTGCTGCGCCACCCGCCGCCGCAAGCTGCTGCACCGAACCACTGCCCGCCCGTGCTGCCCGCCCGCGCTGCCCGCCCGCGTCGCCCGCATGTGTCGCCCGCATGGTCGCTACGCCCCGTTCTGACGCTGCCTCGTCCTGGCGCCCTGCCGTCGGCATACGGCCCGCCCCGCCGTCCGCAAACCCTGGGACCTCACGCGTTGGACGTGCTGAGCCGTGCTGGGTCACTCGCCGTGCTATCTGCGCCGCGTCGCCCCGCCGTGCTGCCTGCGCCGCCCCGCCGTGCTGCCTGCGCCGCCCCGCCGTGCTGCCTGCGCCGCGTCACGGCGGGCGTGCTTCGTGCGGCGCGGTGTACGGCCGCGCTGTCCGCGCTGCGCCGCGGTGCTGTGCTGTCCGTGCCGCATCGCCCGTGCTGTTTGCGGCGCGTCGTTTGGCCGTGCTGCCCGCGCTCTGCCGCGGCGCCCTGCTGTCCGCGCCGCCTTGACCCGCCGTGCTGTCCGCGCCGTGCTGTGTGCCGTGCTTCTGCACCGCGTTGCCCGCCATGCTCTCTGCGTCGCATTGCCCCCGCCGTGCTGTCTGGGCGCCGCGTCCCCCGCCGTGCTGTCCGCGCTATGCGGCGGTGCCGTGCTGTCCGCGGTGCGTCGCCCGGGCACACCGCCCGCGGCGCGTCGCTCCGCCGTGCTGTTTGCGCCATGCGCTCCGCCGTGCTGTCCGTGGCCCGTTGCCCCGCCGTGTTGTCCGCGAACCTGTAACCTCTCGCGTCGGACGTGCCGCGTCGCCTTGCCGGGCTGTTTGCGGCGGCGTGTTGTCCGGCTGCGGTGGTTGGTCGCGTTGGCGCACTTGTTCTGCCGATGTGCTGTCTTGGGCCGCCCCCGCCTGAACGCCGCGCTGCCGTGGTACTTCGCTGCGTGGCGGGGGCTGGTCGGGAGTGGCTGCTCGGTGGGGGTGCCGGTGAGTTCGTCTTGTTAGGTGGGGAACGGTGGGGCCCAAGGTTCGTTGTCTGGGGCGATGGAGTTGATCAGTTGGCTGATCAGGCGGTACCAGCCCGCGAGGACGAGCAGCTCCAGTAGCTGCGGCTCGTCGTAGTGGCGGGCGAGGGCTTCCCATGTCGGCTGGGAGATCTCGGCCGAGTCGTGCAGTTCGTCCACGGCGTTGACGAGCAGGCGGTCCTTCGGTGACCAGGGCGCGGGGTCGCCGGACACGGTGGCGTCGATCTGTTCGGGCGTCAGACCGACGGCTTCGGCGAAGGTCGCGACGTGGACGCCCCATTCGTACTGGCAGCCCGCGCGAGCGCACACGCGGTCGATGACGATCTCGCGGTCTCGTGGGGGCAGGCTTCCGTGCGCGAGCAGCCCGGCGCCGAGGACGCGCATGCGGGACGCCAGTTCCGGGTTGCGGTGCAGTGTGCGGAAGAGGATCAGTGGTTCGTGTGCCACGTCCGGTGGCATCCACTTGCGCAGGGCCTCGTCGATCTCCGGTGCGTACGGCGGTTCGAGCGGGGTGATGCGGGCCATGAAGACCTCCGGGGGTGCTTCGGTTTTAGAAGCAGGATGGCGCTTCGATAGTCGAAGTGCAAGGTCTGGAGGTCTCAGGACGGGGGCAGGCTCGCGGCCCAGCGGTCGGACCAGGCGGAGAGTGGACGGAGTGCCTCGCGAGCGTCCTGTCCGAGTGGGGTCAGGGTGTAGGGGCCCTCGGCTGTCTGCTCGACAATGCCGGCTTCGGTCAGTTCCACCAAGCGCTGCCGCAGCACGCTTGAGGACATGTCGTCGCAGCGCTGCTGAAGTGTGCGGAAGCCGAGCGGGCCTTCGTGCAGTTCCCAGATGATCCGCAGGGTCCAGCGGCGCCCGAAGAGATCGAGGGCCGCCATGATCGGCCGGCCGGTGGACGAGCCGCGTACGCGCCGTCCCGGTGTCGGCATGATCGTCCTTCCGCGGAGGCTTCGGATTTCGAAACGCTAGCACGGGGGAGAGGCTGTCCCTGCGGCGCATAGTCCATGGCAGTGGTCGGTCTTGTTGTCGGCTGGTGGAGTGTTCTGTCGTTTCATGGCCGGAGATCTGGCGGTGGGCTCTGCTGTTCGGTTCGGGTGATCGTGCGGCGGAGCAGGGTGCGGGCTTCGGCGAGGTCGGCGGCGCGCTGGTCCAGGGTGGTGAGGCGGTCTCGCAGGGCATCGAGGACGCCTGGGCATGGGGCGAGGCTGGACGGGCCGTTGGCGCAGGGGATGACCTGGTGGATGAGCCTGGTCGGGAGGCCCGCCGCGAGGAGCGCGCGGATCTGGGTGATCTTTTCTAGGACGCTCTCGTCGTAGTCGCGGTAGCCGTTGGGGAGGCGCCGCGAGGTGATCAGGCCCTGGCGTTCGTAGTAGCGCAGCAGGCGCTCGTTCACGCCGGTCCGCCTGGACACCTCGCCGATCAGCATCTCGTGCTCCTCGCTTGACCTTGCAACGGTGCCAACCCGTAACCGTGGCCGGACGGCACCGATTCCGAGGAGAAGGCATGATCATCGATGCTCACGCGCATGTGCACGACCCGGTCGAGGAACACCTCGCCAAGATGGACGCGGCCGGCGTCGAGCGGTCGGTGATCTTCGGTACGCGAGCGCATCCCGAGCGGGCACGGGATCTCGCGGAGCTGCGGGAGGAGATGGCCGTCCTTCAGCGAAGCCTCGGCGGGCGGAGGAATGGCGCCGCCGACTACCGCCTTGCTTATGCCGAGTTGGACGACGCCTTGGCGCGGTGGCCGGAGCGGTTCATCGGGTTCGGTGCCGTCCCTTTGGATGGGGTGGTGGACGAAGCCGTTGAACGGGAGGTTGTTGGGCGTGGGCTGAAGGGCATCGGTGAGCTGACGCCGCCTCCCGGTGAGGCGCAGCGTCTTGAGCCGGTTCTGCGGGCGGCGAGCGACCACCGGCTGCCCGTCGTCGTGCACGGTTTCGCGCCCACGACAGAGGACGATCTGCGGACGCTGGCCGATCTCGCCGCCCGCCATGCGGACGTGCCGCTGATCATCAGCCAGCTCGGCGGGTTGCACTGGATGACGGCCATCGAGCTGGTCAGGGACAGGCCGAACATGTACCTGGAGCTGTCGACGGCGCCGATCGTCTTCGCGGTGCGGCTGGCGATCAGCGAGATCCCGGAGCGGTCCCTGTTCGGCTCGGACGCGCCCTATGGCGATCCTGTCCTGGCCCGCCGGACCGTCGAGCGCGTCACCACGCCCGGCGAACTCCGCGACCGGATTCTCGGGGGGAACCTTGTTGCCCTCCTTGACGGCTGATGGTGTTTCCGCCTGGGGGGTCGTTCATGCGGGACTGCCTCGGTTTGGTGGTCTCGGGTAGTACGAGTGTTTGGTGGAGCGCTGGCGGCTGTCCTTTTCGGTGGTCGGTGGTGCGGCGGAATCGGGCGATGGTCGGCGGGGTTGGACTTGGCGTGATGCACGGTGAGTACAAGGTGCCGGGAGGCAAGCTCGTCGTCGCCGATGTCGACGTCGTGGACGGGTTGCTGCGCGCTCCCAGGATCAGTGGTGACTTCTTCCTCGAACCGGACGAGGCGCTGGAGACGATCAACGCCGTCCTCGACGGGCTGCCTGCGGGGCTTGAGGCCAGGGAGATCGGGGCGCGCGTCCAGGCCGGGCTGCCGGCGGGCACGGTGATGCTCGGGATCACGGCCGAGGCCGTGGGGATCGCGGTCCGGCGGGCGGTGGCGAAGGCGTCGGATTGGCGGCACCACGAGTGGCGGCTGATCCATGAGGCACCGCAGGGGCCCGCTCTGCACATGGCGCTCGACCAGGTGCTGGCGGAGGAGGTCGGCGCCGGGCAGCGGCCGCCCACGCTGCGGGTATGGGAGTGGGCGTCGCCCGCGGTGGTCATCGGCAGCTTCCAGTCGCTGCGCAACGAGGTCGACGCGGACGAGGCCGCGCGGTACGGCGTGGACGTGGTGCGCCGCATCAGCGGCGGTGGTGCGATGTTCGTCGAGCCGGGCAACACGATCACCTATTCGCTGTACGCGCCGGAGACGCTGGTGGCGGGGATGTCGTTCGCCGAGAGCTACGCGTTCCTCGACGACTGGGTGCTGGGAGCGCTGGCGGAGCTGGGCGTCAAGGCCTGGTACCAGCCGCTGAACGACATCACCTCGGACCAGGGCAAGATCGCGGGGGCGGCGCAGAAGCGGCTCGCGGCGGGGGCCGTCCTGCACCATGTGACGATGTCCTACGACATCGACGCCGACAAGATGCTGCAGGTGCTGCGGATCGGCAGGGAGAAGCTGTCGGACAAGGGCATCGCCAGCGCGAACAAGCGGGTCGATCCGCTGCGGCGGCAGACCGGGCTGCCCCGCGAGGCGATCATCGACCGCATGATCGCGCACTTCCGGGGCCGGTACGGGCTCGTGGACGACCGGCTCAGCGAGGACGAGCTGAGGCTGGCCGAGAAGTACGTGACCGAGAAGTTCAGCACCGAGGAGTGGACGGCCCGGGTTCCGTGACCGCGGTGGGCGCGGTCATGACCGGGCAACGGTTCGCTCCCTTGCGCCGGTCGATCGGGCGACGGTCTGGCGCCGTCCGGTCGCGGCGGAGGCCCTGATCGCGTCCAGTAGGCGGTGCACGTGAAGGCCGTCGTGGAAGTCGGGTGTGGTGCGGCTGCCCGTTCGGATGTCGTCGGCGAGGCTGCCGTAGAACTGGGCGACGTTGAGGACCTCGGTCTCTTGTGCGGTGTCGGGAGCCCATAGGTAGCGCTCCGGTATCGGGAGCTGCTCGCGGGACGAGCCGAGCCCCTGCGCGCCGAGGAGGATCAGCGAGCCGATCTGGACGCCGTAGGCAGCGGCGGGGCCGCCGGAGACGAGCGCCAGGTCGCCTTCCGTTCCGGCGATCTCGATGCGGGTGCGGGCCGCGGTGACCTTGGCGTCGTGGATGTGGACGGCGGCCAGTGCGCCGCTGGCGAGGGTGGCGTTCACCAGGACTTGGTCGGGGCTGGTGGCTTTGACCGTCTCGCCGGTGCCCTTGACGGTGAGCTCGGGGTGCTGGACGGCGAGTTCCGCGGAGAGTTCGGCCACGTCCCCGACGATGTGCGCCATGGCGTCGAGGGTGTGGCCGGTGCCGACCTCCAGTGCGCCGGCGGCGTTGGCCTGGTCGAGGGTGTAGGCGGACCGGGCGGCGATGGTGGAGCCCGCTCCCTTGCCGCGTGCCGCGTAGACGTTGACGGAGGTCACCCGGCCCACGTAGCCGTCGGCGACCAGGTCGCGCGCGTACTGGACGGCGGGCGAGAAGCGCGCCTGCAACCCGACCGCGTGCCGTGCGCCGACGTCGTCGGCCAGGTCGGCCAGCCCCTCGGCCTCGGCGGTGGTGCGGGCGAGCGGCCATTCGCAGTAGACGTGCTTGCCGGCGTCCAGTGCCGCGCGTACGAGTTCGTCGTGGGCGGGGACCTTGACGGTGACGGCGACCAGGTCGACGTCCGGGTGGGCCGCGAGCTCCCGCGCGTCGGTGAAGGCGTGCGGGACGTGGAAGCGGCGGGCCGCCTCCTCGGCGGTGTCCTTCCTGGTGGTGCCGACGGCGGTGATCTCGTAGCCGGGCAGCGCGCGGAGGGCGGGGATGTGCGCCCGTGCGGCCCACCCCTCGTCGGGGTTCGCGCCGATGATGCCCACCCGGATCTTCTCGCTGGACATGACGGGTCCCTTCGTGAGTTCGTCGGTCGTCGTTCCCGCGTAAGCGGACCGACCTCGTCCGTTTGCAGACGCTAGCGCAAGCGGACGCGGCCTGTCCACTTAAAACGGAGTGTAAGTGTCCGCTTATTGCTAGGATCGAGGTCATGAGCAGCACACCGAGCGCCGTCGATCGGCTCCTGGACGACGGCTCGGGCCGGCGCCCGCGCGCCGACGCGAGGCGCAACGTGGAGCGGCTGGTCCGGGCGGCGCGCGAGGCCGCCGGCGAGGTCGGCGGCGAGATCACGGCGCACGAGATCGCCCGCCGGGCGGGGGTCGGGGTCGGGACGTTCTACCGGCGCGTCAGCACGCTGGAGGTCCTGCTGGAGGCGGTGCTCGCCGAGGTGCTGGGAGAGATCGTCACGAAGGGCGACGAGGGGCTGGCCGACCCGGATCCCTGGGAGGGCTTCCGGCATTTCGCCGGGGCCTACATCCGGCTCCGCAACGAACTGTGCGACATCAACGAACGGCTCGGTGGCCCGCTCGACCATGCCCGAGCCGAGCTGCGCGACCGTATCCGCCTGCTGGTGGAGCGCGCTCAGACGGCCGGTGTGATGCGGGCGGACATCACCTGGCAGGACGTCGCCTTCCTGATGGTGTCGGTGTCCACGGGTGACCACACCCTCGGTGTCCGCGCCAGCCCGCAGCAGTGGGACCGCAACCTCGGCATCGTTCTGGACGGGCTCCGCGCTCCCGATCCCACACCGCTTCCCGGCACCCCGCCCGTGGAGATGACCACCGATTCTTGACGTTGTGCGCCGCGCCTTACCGAGGGCCCGGAACTCCGTGAGGGTGTCGTCCGTCCTCCCTCGTGGCAGGTCGCGGGGCCGCGCGGCTGCCCGTAGTTTGGTGACGTCGGCCGACGATGAGGAGCGTTCATGTCCATGCAGAAGGGCGCCAACACCGCGGTGCCGGTTCCCTCGGTCCGGGTCGAGCTCGGCTGGCAGGGCGGGCCCGGCGTGCCCGACGCGGACGCGTCCGCGCTCCTGCTGGCCAGCACGGGACGGGTGCGCTCCGACGACGACTTCGTCTTCTACAACCAGCCGGCCCACGCGTCCGGGGCCGTGCGGCACGAGGGCAAGCAGCAGGGGCCGACCGTGCTGGACGTCCTGTCGGTCGACCTGAGCCGTGTCGAACCCGACATCGAGAAGGTCGTCATCGCCGCGTCCGCGGACGGGGGCACGTTCGGGCAGTTCAAGGGGCTGTACGTGCGCGTGCTGGACGCCGCGGCGGGAACGGAGATCGCCCGGTTCGACAGTCAGGGCGCCACCAGTGAGACCGCGTTCGTGCTGGGCGAGCTCTACCGGCGCCAGGGCGCGTGGAAGTTCCGTGCCATCGGCCAGGGCTATGACTCGGGGCTCGCGGGGCTCGCCACGGATTTCGGCATCTCGGTCGACGAGCCCCAGCAGGCGGCCGCTCCGCCTCCGCCCGCCCCTCCGCAGCCGCAGGCACCCCCTCCCGCGCCTCCGCAGCCGCAGGCACCCCCTCCCGCGCCTCCGCAGCCGCAGGCACCGCCTCCTCCGCCGGGCCCGTACGCTCCGCCCGGCCAGGAGCAGTACGCCCCGCCGCCGCCCGGGGGCCAGTACATGCCTCCGCCGCCCGGCCAGTACCCGCCGCCTCCTCCGCCTGGGCAGTACGCCCCGCCGCCGCCCCCGCCTGGGCCTGGGGAGTACGCTCCGCCGCCTCCGCCTGGTGGCCAGTACAGTCCGCCTCCGCCCGGGCAGTACGCGCCCCCGCCGGCTCCTGGTTACGGTCAGCAGCCGCCGCCCCAGCAGCAGGCCCCGCAGCAGCAGGGCGGCAAGATTTCCCTCACGAAGAACGCGCCGTCGGTGTCGCTCACCAAGCACGGTGCGACGTCCGGGAACATGCGCGTCAACCTGAACTGGACGGCTCGTGAGGGCGTCGCCAAGGGACGGCTCGGCAAGCGCCGCCGCGGTGTCGACCTGGACCTCGACCTGTGCTGCCTCTGGGAGCTGCAGGACGGCCGCAAGGGGATCATCCACGCGCTCGGTGACATGGGCACGCTCGACCGGGCGCCGTTCATCAAGCTCGACAAGGACGACCGGACGGGCGCCGTCGAGACGGGTGAGAACCTCACCATCAACCTCGACCACACCGCCGACTTCAAGCGCATCCTGGTCTTCGCCGAGATCTACGACGGCGCCGACGACTTCCGCGGCCTGGACGCGATCGCCACGCTGTACCCGGTCGGTTCCCAGCCGATCGAGATGCGGATGGACGACTGCGTGGACGCGTCCCGCGACGCGGTCCTCGCGCTCATCGAGAACGTCGGCGGGGATCTGGTGGTGCGCCGTGAGGGCCGGTTCGTGCTGCCTCCGCCCGGCCGTCCGCGCTGGGGCAAGATGTCGGTCGACCAGGCGTACGGCTGGAATCTGGAGTGGGTCGCTTCGCGCGGTAAGGACTGACCCTGGGTGTGTCGTGTCCGTCGGCCCCGGCTCGTGTAGTCAGTGGGTCGGCGGAACGCGGCTGAGGTCTCTGACTGTCACTCGCCCTTCACCGCGTCGGCGAGTTTCTTGTCGCGCGCCGTTCTGACGAGTGCTGCGGTCAGCTTCGCCAGGTCCTTCCCCGGTACTTGGGAGGCGAGCTTCTCTGGATCGGTGGGCAGTCCGAGCCGCTCGGCCCCCTTTTGCACCTGGGAGTCGATGTAGGGGCGGAGCCAGGGCCACACGGCTTGAGCCTCGCGGCAGAAGATGTCCGCTCCTGTGGGGCCGATGCCGGGGAACTGCTGTAGGAGTTCACGCGCGCGCTTCGGGTCGTGGTCCGCTGCGTCTGCGAGCTTGCGGAGGTCGCCGCCGTACTCGTCCAGGACTCTCTGCGCGGTTTCGCCGAGGCGGGTCGCCGTGCTCTCGTCGTAGCGGACGTAATGGCCCCTGCCGAGCGCGTCGACCCGCTCCTGCCACGTCAGCCCGCACATGCCGCGCGGGGTGCCGCCGCCTGCCGCGAACAGTTCCCGGGCGGCGGCGAGTGCGATCCCCGACGAGATCCGGGCGCTCAGGAGGTTGGCCAGGACCAGGAGCTTGAAGAGCGCGGCCGGCTGGTCCTTGAGCGGTGCGCCGGCCTCTTCGGCGAAGGTCTCGCCGTGCTCGTCCAGCAGCTTCCTCACAACAGCGTCCATGGCGTTCACCTCCACTGGACGCCGCCGTACCCCGGTACTTCGGGATGACTCATCGTCGTCCGCGCGGGGTTCTAGATGAGGCTGAGCTGGCCTTCTCCGGCGAGCGGGTCACGGTGCCGCTTGAGGTGGCGCCAGCGCGGCAGGTCGTCCAGGTAGGACCAGGACATCCTGTGGTGCGGAGTGGGGCCGGACTCCTTCAGCGCCTGCTGGTGGACGGGCGACGGGTAGCCCGCGCTGTCGGCGAACCCGTAGCCGGGGAACTCGGTGTCCAGGTCGGCCATCAGCCGGTCGCGGTGGACCTTGGCCAGGACGGAGGCCGCCGCGACCGTCACCGAGCGCTGGTCCGCCTTGATCTCGCATCGCACTTTCCAGGGGCGGCGCAGGAAGTCGTGCTTGCCGTCCAGGATGACCACGTCGGGTGGTACGGGCAGGGCCTCCAGTGCGCGGACCGCGGCACGGCGCAGCGCCTCCGTCATGCCGACCTCGTCGATCTCGCTCGGGGAGGACGCGCCGATGGCGTGTCCGCTGAGCCAGCCGGGGAGGATCTCGGCGAACGACGCGCGGTGCGCCTCTGTGAGGAGCTTGGAGTCGGTCAGCCCCACGGTCCGCTTGCCGCGGCCTGGCAGGACGGGAGGCGGGCTCAGGTCGGTGACCGCGGCGCAGACGACGACGGGGCCCGCCCAGGCACCGCGCCCGACCTCGTCCACTCCGGCGATGCTGAGCGGACGGCCGTCCTCGGCGAGGGCTGCCTTGAGTTCCTCTTCGATGGCGTAACCGGCGATGCGTGGCGTCGCCTCCGACGCCGGGGTGTCGGCGTCCAGGCCAGGTAGCGCGCCGGTCGGGTCGGTCACGGGAACACCCTAGGGGACGAAGGGTCAGAGCCAGCCGTTGTGGCGCGCGGTGCCGACGGCTTCGATGCGGTTGCGCGCGCCCGTCTTGCCGATCGCCGCGGACAGGTGGTTGCGGACGGTGCTCTCCGACAGGTGCAGGCGTCCGGCGATGTCGGCCACCGTCGCCCCGTCCGAGGCCGCCGTCAGCACGTCCCGCTCGCGGTCGGTCAGCGGGTTCGGTCCCACCGACAGCGCGGCGGCCGCGAGGACGGGGTCCACGACCCGCTCACCGGCGAGGACGCGGCGCAGGGCCGCCACCAGGTCCTCGATCGGCCCGTCCTTGACCAGGAACCCGCTCGCGCCCGCCTCCATCGCGCGCCGCAGGTAGCCGGGGCGCCCGAACGTGGTGACGATCAGGACCTTGCAGGCGGGCAGCTCGCGGCGCAGGTCGGCGGCGACGTCGAGCCCGCTGCGGCCGGGCATCTCGATGTCGAGGACGGCCACGTCCGGGCGGGTCCGCAGCGCCTCCGCCAGGACTCCGGCGCCGTCGCCGACCTGGGCGACGACCTCCACGTCGTCTTCGAGTCCGAGCAGGAGCGCGAGCGCGCCGCGCATCATGCCCTGGTCCTCGGCGAGCAGAACTCTGATCACGTGCTTCCTCCCCGCCTCATTGTCCACCTGCCGTATCACCGCGGAGCACTGACGGGGACGGTGACCTTGAGCAGGAAACCCCCGTCCGGTGACGGGCCCGCCGCTACGGTGCCTTCGGCAGCTTCCATCCGCTCCCTGAGGCCGCGTAGACCGTGTCCACCCGGACCCAGATCCAGGCCGGTGTCGGTTGATCCGGCGGAGCCCGCTTCGTCGCCGGTGGTGTTGCGTGGGCCGGGGCCGTCGTCCTTGACCTCCAGCACGGCACGGTCACCCTCATTCCGGATGGTGATCGCGCAATGCCGCGCACCGCTGTGCCGGATCACGTTGGTGACGCCTTCGCGTACGGCCCACCCGAGCAGGGCGTCCTCCTCAGGGGGGAGGGGAGCGCCGGAGCGGCGCACGTCGACGTCGACGCCCGAGTCCGACAGCGCAGTACGGGCGGAGTCGAGCTCGCCCGCGAGACCGCGGCCGCGGTAACCGGTGACCGCCTGCCGCACCTCGCCCAGGGCCTGTCGTCCGACGGTCTCGATGTCGGCGGCCTGTTCGGCAGCAAGCGTCGGGTCGCGCTCGACGATCCGCCGGACGGCCTGCGCTTTGACGACCATGAGCGACAGGGTGTGCCCCATCAGGTCGTGCAGGTCGCGGGAGAAGCGCAGCCGCTCGCGTGCGACGGCGGCCTCGGCGAGCTCCTCCCGGGCGTCGCGCAGAAGGCCGATGACGGTGACCAGGCGGAGGACGACCGCCGTGACGAGTCCGGCCGTGACGGTCCCGTACCAGTAGGCGAGGACGCTGGCGCCGCTCTCGCCGCCCACCTGGATGACGAGCGCGCACAGGACGGACACCCCGCCGATGGCGAGCAGCATCGTGATCTCGGGTCCTCGCCTCCGCTGCGGCGTGTGCCCCACGACGACGCCCGTCGCGAGGCCGAGCAGCGGGAACATCGAATACCACCGGCCCTGGAAGGCCAGTGCCGCCGCGGTGGCGACGCCCGCTTGCAGCACCAGCAGCCCCACCGGCACCCGTAGGGGGACTCGGCCGTCGAACGCCGTGCGGATGACGGAGAGGTGCAGGACCGCGAACGCCAGGAGTGCCAGAAGGGCCGGCCACATGGGGTGGGTCCGGCCTTTGAGCGCGTCCGTCAAGGGCCAGGCGAGGACGACCAGCCAGAACATGAAGGGCCGGGCGTTGGGACCGCGCCTGTCGATTTTCTCCAGGTCCAGGTCGGGGATCCGTCTGGGTATGGCCTTCACGGGAACACGGTACGCGTGCCCGGCTCTCTTCTCCGAGAGTTGCAAGTACGGGCTAATCCAGTACGAATGTCCTGGTCCAGCGGTTCCGCCGGTACGCCGTCGGTGGACGTCCGCCCGGCCGGCGCCCAAGCAACCGAGCTCGGGAGGTCCCGTTCTGACGGGTCCTGCGCTTTACTCGATTTCGATGGCTTTGTTCGGCAGGTTCCGCTCCCGCCCACCGAAGGGCACCGCGGCACGGGATCTCTTCGAGCGCCTGCGCTGGCGCTACTTCCAGATCCCGCCCGGTCTGCGTTTCCTGGGCGGCCTCTTCGTGCTGGCCGTGGTGCTGTCCGCCACGGTCGTCCTGGACGGACCGGTCCTCGCCACGGCAGCCTTCGCGGTCATACTCGTCATCGTCGTCCACCTGACGCTCAGGTCGCCCACGGGGATGGCCGTCATCGCGGTGATGGTCTCCTGGCTCGCCCTGTCGGTGCCCTTGGGACGGCTCTACCCGGACGACGCGCAACCGTCCTACCTGAGCCCGACCCTGCTTCTCGCTTTGCTCGCCCTGCCCGTGGCCTTCGTCGCGTTCCGCCTGCGCGGGTACGCCCCATGGCGCACCGCCGTGCTCGCGTTGGGTTCCGCCGGGGTGGTCACGGCGGCCGCCGCCGATCCCCTTCCGGAGGCGAGTGTGGCGCCCGGGTGGGTCGCGGCCTTGGCCGTCCTCGCCTACCGCTGGGACCAGGCCCGCCGCGCCGTGCCCGCCGAGGCCTACGAGACGGGTTGGGTCCAGGAGCAGGCCAGTCCCAAGGGGGACGGCGCGGCGGTCGCGCGCAAGGGCCCGCCCGGATCGGACAAGCGCGACAGACCGGACCGCCCCGACCGGCGCGGGGGCGTGGGTCCGGGCGGCGGCCCGCGAACCGGCCCTGCGGACGGCTCAGGCGGCGGCTCAGGCGCCGACGGGACCGCGGCCGACCCGGGAGTCCCGTCGGGCGTCCAAGCCGTCTACGACCAGCGAGCCGCCGCGCAGGCCGCCGCCGACACCGCGGTCGTGCCCGGACCCGCCGCGTCGCCCGAGGGCCGCCGGGACGAGGTGCCGCAGATCTCGGTCGCCGAGGCCCTCGCGGAGCTGGAGGGCATGATCGGGCTGGAGCCGGTGAAGCGCCAGGTCCGCTCCATCGCCGCCTCGATCGAGGCCGCGCACCTCCGCGCCGCCGCCGGGGTCCCGACCGAGAAGCCCATGCGGCACTTCGTGTTCGTGGGTCCGTCCGGTACCGGCAAGACGACCGTCGCCAGGGTCCTCGCCAAAATCTTCTACGCGTTCGGGCTGCTGCCGGAGCCGACCGTGGTGGAGGCCCAGCGTGCTGACCTCGTGGGGGAGTTCCTCGGCGCCACCGCCATCAAGACCAACCGGCTCATCGACTCCGCGCTCGGCGGCATGCTGTTCATCGACGAGGCGTACGGGCTCGTCAACTCCGCCGAGGGGCAGCCGGACCGCTTCGGCGACGAGGCGGTGCAGACGCTCCTGAAGCGGGCGGAGGACGACCGCGACAACCTCGTCATCATCCTCGCCGGCTACGAAGCGCAGATGGAGGAGTTCCTTAGCTCGAACCCCGGGCTGGCCTCCCGTTTCGGTACTCGCGTCCACTTCCCGTCCTACCGGCCAGAGGAACTCCTGCAGATCGCCGACTACCACACCGGGCTCCGCGAGGATCGGCTCGACCCGGAGGCCCGCCAACGGCTCGCCGTCCGGTTCGAGGAGGTCGAGCGGCGCGGCATCATCGACGAACTCGGCAACGGACGGTTCGTCCGGTCGCTGACGGAGGCCGCGGCGCGCGCGCGGGACGTTCGTGTGGTCGAGGCCGTCTCCTCGTCCGCGCAACCGGCGCAACCCACGGCGGACGACCTGGTGACGTTGCGGGCGGAGGACGTCGAGACCGCCTACGCCGAGGTGACCGAGCGGTACCGCGGCTACGCCGAGACGCCCACGCTGGACGAGGCGCTCGGCTCGCTCGACGCGATGATCGGGCTGGAGCCGGTGAAGCGGCAGGTCCGCGAGATCGCCGCGCAGCTCCAGGTGGCGCGGATGCGGCAGGAGCAGGGCCTCGTCACCCGCCCGCCGACGCGCCACTTCGTCTTCACCGGACCTCCCGGGACCGGCAAGACCACGGTCGCGCGCGTGCTCGGCCGCATCTTCGCCGCGTTCGGCCTGCTCGCCCGCCCGGAGGTCGTCGAGGCGCAGCGCGCGGACCTGGTCGGCGAGCACCTCGGCGCGACCGCGCTGAAGACGAACAAGGTGATCGACTCCGCGCTCGGCGGGGTCCTGTTCGTGGACGAGGCGTACGCGCTGAGCAACCCGGGCTACGCGGGCGGGGACGCGTTCGGCGCGGAGGCGGTGCAGACGCTGTTGAAGCGCGCGGAGGACGACCGTGACCGGCTCGTCGTCGTGCTGGCCGGATACGAGGCCGACATGGAGGCGTTCCTGTCGTCCAACCCGGGGCTGGCCTCGCGGTTCGACGTGCGGGTGGACTTCCCCTCCTACGGGCCCGACGAGTTGCTCCGCATCGCTCAGCTCATCGCGGAGCAGGGTGGCGACCAGTGGGAGGAACGCGCGCTGGACGACCTCGCGCTGGTGTTCCAGCGCGCCTGCGGGACGGGCCGGATCGACGAACTGGGCAACGGCCGCTTCGCCCGCTCCCTCTACGAGAAGGCGTGCGCCTGCCGGGCGCTCCGCGCGGCGGAGCTCGGCTCGGCCGCCACCGCCGACGACCTGACGCTGCTCACCACCGACGATGTCCGCGACGCGTTCGCCGAGCTGACCCACCGCCTCGCCTGAGGGACGCCTTCCGGGACTTCCGCCGGATTCCGGTTTCGTCGGTGGCGCGGGTTCTAATTGGCGCATGGTGTCGGTGACATGGGCGCAGGTGCGGTCCTGGCGGATGCGGCGGCAGTACATCGAGGCGCCCGGCGACGTCACGGCGGTCGGGCTCGCGCGTCGGCTGGCCGGCGTCCAAGCGCAGGTGGCGTCCGCCGCCGAGTTCGCCGTGGCCGTCCGGCAGGCGGAGCCCGACCGCACGGAGGTGCAGCGGGCGCTGCTGGACGATCGGACGCTCGTCAAGACCTGGGCCATGCGGGGGACCTTGCACCTGCTGCCCGCGGACGACGCCGCCGCCTACCTCGCCCTCTGCGCGACGACGCGGAACTGGGAGAAGGCGAGCTGGCAGAAAACGTTCGGTGCCACGCCCGCCGACCTGGAGGCGATCGCGGAGGCCGCCGCGGGTGCGCTGGGCGGCGGTGCTGAGCTCACCCGGGAGGAGCTCACCGCGGCCGTGGTCGAAGAGACGGGTTCGCGGCATCTCGCAGAGGTCCTGGGTTCCGGCTGGGGGACGCTGCTCAAACCGTTGGCCTGGTGGGGGGTGCTCTGTTTCGGACCGCGGCAGGGCGCCCGCGTCACCTTCACCTCACCCGAGCGGTGGCTGCCCGGATGGACTGGTCTGCCCACGGTCGAGGACGCCGCCCGAACCGTCATCCACACCTACCTGGGAGCGCACGGACCCGCCACCCCTGACATGTTCGACACGTGGCTCACGCGGAAGGCGAGCCGCAAGAAGGACGTCAGGTCGTGGTTCGCCGCAGCCGAGGACGGGTTGTCCACGGTCGAGGTGGACGGTGTCCCGATGTACGTGAGGGAGGAGCACCTGGACGAGTTGGCGGGAGCCGAGCCCACCACGTCCGTCAGATTGCTGGGGGCGTTCGACCAGTACATCCTCGGTGCGGGAACGGGAGCGACCTCCATCATCCCGGTCGAGCATCGGGGCGATGTCAGTCGTCCAGGCGGGTGGATCTCCCCAGTGGTCCTGTACGAGGGCCGTGTCGCAGGCGTCTGGGAGGCCAAGGAAGGCGCTGTGGCCGTCACCGCGTTCGAGAGCGTTCCCAGTGGTCCTCTGGACGCCGAGATAGCGCGCCTCCGCCCCCTGCTGAATCTGTAGGCCCTGCTAGGGAGCTCGAACGCCTCGTACGTCACACGGTGCCGTCCAGAGCATCGACGGCGGCTTTCGGTCCAACCCGGGTGCGAGCGGGGAGGGAGCGGTCCTCTAGGGTGCCGTTCGTGGACGAGCGGGAGGAGCCGGTCGAATACCGGCAGAAGCCGTACGAGGCGCCCGCGGGCGCGACCGAGATCCTGCTGGTCCGGCACGGGGCGTCCGCGCCGGCCCGTCCGGACACGCCGTTCCCGCTCGTGGACGGGCAAGGCGATCCCGAACTCGCCCCGGAAGGGGTGGAGCAGGCCGAACGCGTCGGTGAACGGCTCGCCACGGAGCGCCTCGACGCCATCTACGTCACCACGCTCCGCCGTACCGTCCAGACGGCGGCGCCGCTCGCTCGCCGGCTCGGCCTGAAGCCGCGCGTGGAGGCGGGACTGCGCGAAGTGCATCTCGGTGACTGGGAAGGCGGGCTGTTCCGCAAGATGGTCGCGGAGAACGACCCGGTCGCGCAGCGGATGTTCGCCGAGCAGCGCTGGGACGTCATCCCCGGCGCCGAGCGCGACGAGGCGTTCGCCGAGCGGATCGAGGAGGGCCTCGGGCGGCTCGCGGCGGCGCATCCGGGCGGGCGCGTCGCCGTGTTCACCCACGGCGGGGTGATCGCGCAGGCGCTGGCGACCGCGACGGGCTCCCGGCCGTTCGCCTTCCTCGCACCCGACAACGGCTCCATCTCGCGGCTGGTGCGTGCCGGCGGCCTGTCGGCCATCCGGGGCTACAACGACGTCGCCCACCTGGCGGGCTCCGCCTCTGCTCCGCTGACCTAGGCCCTACAGGCGGAAGCGGATCTGCTGTCCGGGGCGCAGTTGGGCGGCGATGGACACGTCTGCCGACGCGAGTACGGCGACCACTGGGTAACCACCGGTGGTGGGGTGGTCCGCCAGGAAGATGATGGGCAGTCCGCTGGGCGGTACCTGGAGAGAACCTGTCACCATCCCTTCACTGCTCAGCTCGCCCTTGCGTGCACGGGTCAACGGCGGGCCCTGTAGGCGGACGCCTACGCGGTTGCTGTCCGCGCTCACCTCGTACGGTGTGGACGTGAGAGTGGCCAGGGCGTCGTCGCTGAACCAGTCGTCACGCGGCCCGGGCAGGATGCGCAGGACGGGTGCGTCCGGGAATGTACAGGCGGGCGCCACGTCCACGGTGATGTCGTCGAGCCCGTCGGACGGGCCGACCGGCAGCCGGTCACCGGCCGCCAGAGGGGACGGGCCCAGCCCGGAGAGCAGATCGGTGGATCGACTGCCGAGCACCTCGTCCACGGTGAGGCCTCCGCGTACGGCGAGGTAACTGCGCAGTCCCGACGATGGAGTACCGAGTTCGACGAGAGCGCCTGCCGGAACGAAGCACGGTGCGTTCGTGCCGTGGGCTCGGCCGTCGACGCGTACGGGAACCGGTCCGCCCGTGACCGCGACCCAAGCGCGCGCGTGGAAGCGCAGCGCGGCCCCGCCGAGCGTGAACTCCACGACCGCCGCGTCCTCCCGGTTGCCGACGAGCCGGTTCGCCAGCCGGGAGGAGCGCTCGTCCGCCGCGCCGGACCGCGGGACGCCGAGGTGGGCGTGGCCGGGCCTGCCGAGGTCCTGCACGGTCGCGAGCGGGCCGGGGCGGACCACCTCGATCACGGGGACTCCTCGGGGACGAACCGGACGCGTGTTCCGGCCCGGAGCAGCGACGGGGGATCGCGCGTCACGTCCCACAGGGGGAGGTCGCTGCGGCCGAGGAGCCGCCACCCGCCCGGCGACCGCGACGGGTAGACCGCGGCGTACGGTCCGGCGATCGCCACCGAGCCGGCCGGGACCGCGGTGCGCGGTGACTCGCGGCGCGCGACGTGCAGGGCGGGGTCGAGTCCCGTCAGGTAGCCGAAGCCGGGAGAGAAGCCCAGGTAGGCGACCGTGTACGACGCGGAGGCGTGCCGGTGGACGACCTCGTCCCGGGACAGGCCCGTGAGTTCGGCGACCTCGTCGAGGTCCTCGCCGTCGTAGACGACGGGGATCTCCACGGGCGCCGTGTCGTCCTCCGCGTCCGCGGGCAGCGCCAGGCCCGGCAGGCGGGCCGCCAAGCGGTCGAGGTCGACGGCAGGGCCGGTCGCGGGATCGGTGACGACGAGAACGGTCTGCTCCCCGGGGACGACGTCCACGACACCGGGGATGGCGGCGGCCCGCAGTGCTGCGTTGAGGCGGTGCGCGGTCGCCACGTCCCCGGTCTCCACCAGCAACGCGGTGTCGCCCGCACGGAGGACCTTCACGCGAACGGCTCCAGCTTCACCCCGGCTTCGGTGAGCGCGGTCCTGACCGCCTGAGCCAACGCCACGGCGCCAGGGGTGTCGCCGTGCACGCACACCGAACGCGCCCGCAAGGTGACCTCGCTTCCATCTGCCGCTACGACGGTTCCGTCCACGGCCATCCGGACGGCCCGCCCGACGACGGTCTCCTGATCGTGGATCACGGCTCCGGGTTCCCGGCGCGAGACGAGCCCACCGGACGGCGTGTAGGCGCGGTCGGCGAAGCACTCGGCGACCACGGTGAGGCCGTCGGCGACGTCATGGACGGCGGAACCGGGAAGGGTCAGCAGCGGCAGCGACGCGTCGTACGCCCGTACGGCGTCGGCGACCGCCCCGGCCTGCGCGGGGTCGCGCGCGATGCGGTTGTAGAGGGCGCCGTGCGGTTTGACGTACGCCACCCGTCCGCCCTCCGCGCGCGCGATGCCGTCCAGGGCCGCGAGCTGGTAGAGGACCTCGGCGGTCAGCTCGGGCGCGGCGACGTCCATCTCCCGGCGGCCGAAGCCCGCCAGATCGCGGTAGGACACCTGCGCGCCGATCGTCACCCCCCGCTCGACCGCCGCCGCGCACACCCGCCGCATGATGAGCGGGTCGCCCGCGTGGAAGCCGCACGCCACGTTCGCACTGGTGATCACATCGAGCAGGGCCAGGTCGTCGCCCAGCTCCCAGATGCCGAACCCCTCACCCAGGTCGGCGTTGATGTCGATGACGGCCATCCCCAAGACTTACCATCGCTCCTCGCGCGCGTCCTGCCCGCCCCGGACCGCCCCGTCGCGGGGCGCGGGCATGCCTCAGACGGTCTCCTCGCGCATGTCCTCGATCTCCGCGCGCGGCGCCCACGCCTGGTACACGCCCCGGTCGAAGAGTTCGAGCCCGAGCCGTTCGGCCACGGGCGCCTTGCCGCCGGTGTACTCGACGCGCACCCAGCCCTCGTGCTCGCCGAGGACCACGAACGGCTCCCCGCGCCACGTGCAGTACGTGCTGACGTAGACCAGGCGGTCCACCTGCGCCATGGGCACCACCTGCACGAACCGGTCGTGCGCCACCTGGCGGAACCCGTCCGCGTGGCGCGGCAGGTACAGCCGCACCTGGTCGCCGTCCGGGCTCGCCTCGTACTCGGTGCCGCGCCAGCCGGCGTAGAAGCCGTGCCTGATGGTCATCCCCGTCCTCCCGGCAGTCGCACGAGCCACCGGCGCAGGTCGGCGTCGTACCCCGCCACGAGCGACTCGGCCCCGGCCGCGTCCAGCCGGTACAGCTCGGCGCCGTGCGGCAGCCGCTGACTCTCGATCTTGAACTCGGGGATCGCGGGGCCGTCGCCCGGCGCGTACCCCGAGCCCGGGAACGGCGCCTTCTCGATCACCCATCCGCCCGGGATGATGCCCATGCTCCACTCGTCGATCCCGCCGAGCGGGCGCCGGAACAACGACGGCTTCACCGCCGGCCACCGGACCACGAAGATCTCCTTGTCGGAGAGGGCGAACGGAGAGCCCTCGTAGACGAGCCCCAGTCCGCTGATCAGCGCCGCGGGCGTGTTCAGCTCGCGCACGTCCTGCAATCGGTGCACGTACCCGGCGATGAGGTCGTAGCCGCCTTCCAGGTAGTGCTGGACGTGCTCGGCCCGGATCACCTTCTGCATGACGACGACCTGGGCCGGGCCTTCGGCGGGTGTCCTGTCGCCCATCCGCTGCGGCTCATCGCGCCCGCCTTGGGCGCGGCTCGGCACTTCCTGAGGAGGCGGTGCCGGAGCGGACGCGCCGCGAGGCTGGATCGGAGTGTCCGGAGGCGTCGCGTGCGACCCCGGACCGGCCGGTGGCGCGCCGGGGGCCATCGTGGAACGACCGGCCACGTGGACGTCCGCCGGGTCGGGCGGTATCGGCCGGGCCACTGGCACTGGACGTGTGGCCTGGGGAGGAGCCGGTGGGGCCGGGGGCCGGGGCTGTACAGGGTCGGGTTGCGTGGGAGGGACCGTGTGCGCTGAGGCCGCCGGTGCTGGAGCGCTCCGCGGGGGGCGTGCCTCAACGGGTTCACCCTGCGTGGGGCTCGGCTGTACCGGCCGGGTGCGGAATGGGTCGCCCTGTGGCTGCGGTCGCACCGGCTCAGGCTGCACAGGATTCGCGGGCGCTTGCGGTGCGTGGTTCTGGGGCGCCCGGCTAACGTGCGGCTGCGGCTGCGGCTGCGGCTGGGCTGGGGGTGGAGCCTGCGGCGGCGGCGGTTGGGCTGGGGGCGGGCCCTGTGGCTGCTGCGCCTGGGGGCGCCTGGTCCGTGCCTCCTTGGCGGGCGCGGGCGGCCTGGGCGCGCGCGCGGGCCGGGACGGACGTGCGGGCGGCCGCTCCTCCACGGGCTCAAGCAGGGCGTTGGCATCGAGGTAGGAGGCGCTCGGCAGGCCGGGGTTGATGGCCAACTGCCATTCCGGGTGCGGCCAGTGGCGTGACAGCTCGGCGAGCGTCGCCTGGCGGTGGTGGACGGCCTGCCCTTGCAGTGACAGGTCCATCGCTTCGGGAGAGGTGAAGGCCAGGACGAACGTGCCGTCGCCGAACTGGGCCGTGGCGTACTGGTGGTCGGCGGCGTTCGGGTCGCCCGGCGCGGGCAGGTAGAGGACGGCCCGCGCGAGCAGTTCCAGGTAGGCCTGCTGGTCGCCGCGCTCCCGTGCCTCGGCGAGCGCCCGCTCCAGGGTCGAACCGGACGGACGGGCCGCGCGTGCCGCGGCCCGCGGCCGGTCGGCGGCCGGCTTCTTCTCGTTCTCAGGGATGGCAAGGGGGATGCCGAGCCCCGGCAGCGCCAGCGGACCGCCCTCCGGGCCGGACCTGCTCGCCTGGTAGACGAGTTCGAGCGGCGACTCGATGCCGTAGACGTCGCGGAAGGCGCCCACCATCTGCCCGGAGAGGAGGGCGCACGCCTCCAGATGCTCCGAGGACGCCCGGGAGCCGCGCTCGCGGAGGGTGAAGCGGTCCCACCAGTTCTGCCGCTCCTCCTCGTCCGGCGGCTCCCAGCCGAGGGCCCTGAGCCGCCGCTCCTGGCGGGGGGCGAGCGGGCGGGGCAGGAAGGCGCTGCTCACCGCTTCGGCGTCGAGTGCGCCTTCGGAGCGCATGGCCTGGACGTAGGGCAGCCCGCTCGGCCCCTGGACGATGAGGAAGGACCTGACGGGCAGCCGCGAGAGCTCCAGGGTCAGCCGTTGGGCGAAGTCGTTCCAGTCCAATCGGGATCCACTCTCGCGTCAGTGGGGTGGGAATGCCGTACTGCCGTACTCGACGGTAGTCGAACGCCTCGTCACTCGGTCCAGGGAGCCGGGACCACGTCCGCCGCCGCCTGGGACCACTGTCCGCTGAGGGCGTCGTAGACGGCGATCGGGGTCGCGCCGCCCTCGTCGGTCATGGCCCAGAGGCGGGTGCCGTGCGGTGGCCGCAGGGGAAGGCCTACGGGCCGTGCGGGTGCGGGTCCGCCGTCCGTGGGCCGGTGACCCTCGCCGGTCGGGGCGCCGAGTGGAGCGGACATCGCCGACGGAGGCGAGGCGGTGGGCACGGCCGGGTCGGCCGCGCGCGCTTCGTCCGGCATCGGGGTGGCCGGTGCCGGGGCGGGCTGTGGCGGGGCGGGAGGCGGAGGGGAGGCCGGCGGTGCGGACGCCGGGCTCTTGTCCACTCCTCCGGAGTCGATCGCCGCCTGCAACTCGGCCAGCGAGTAGGAGTCGATCGCGGTGTGCCGGTCGTCGGTGTACGGCGTCCCGTTGACGCTGGGGAGCGATCCGTTGGCCGCAGGGAGCGTGCCTCCGGCGACCGGGTTCGGGCCGGACAGCGCGTTGGGATCGACCGTGCCGTACGGGTTCGGGACGTCGCGCTGCTCAAGCGGCATAGAAGACGGCCCGGACGACGTAGCCGAAGGCGACGAAGCGGGTGGCGCAGGTGGCGCTACAGGAGGCGGCGTAGTGGGCGTCGCCGGAGAGGGCGCTACGGCGGACGTCGCACCGTTCAGACGGGTCAGGGCGGACGGGTCCAGGAGCACTTCGCTGGGCAGCCCCGGGTTGATGGCGAGCTGCCAGGACGGGTCGGGCCAGCCGGACGCGAGGGAGGCGAACGAGGTGCGGCGGTAGAGGCCGGGATGCTGGTCCCCGGTGCGTGCCAGGGCGCCAGGGGAGGTGAAGACGGTGACGTAGGTGCCGGATCCGATCGTGATGGTCGGCAGTTCGGCGCGGTCGGGGTCCTCCACCGCGTTCGCGGTCGCCGGGAGGACGGGGTCGGCGCTCGCGAGGAGGTCGAAGTAGGTGGCGTGGTCGCCGCGCTCCTTCGCCTCGGCGAGGCGCGGTTCGAGCAGGTCGGCGGAGGCGCCCGGCACGCCGTCGAGCGGGAGCGCCATGGGGCCGGACCCCAGCGGGTCGGGGCCCACCGGGTTCGACCCCACTGGGTTCGACCTCAGCGGGTCGGCCGACGACCGGCGCCGCGTGACGCGGGACCGGTCGGCGGTCTCGATGCCGAAGTCGAGCAGCTCGATGAGGCCGGTGCCGTGCCGGTGGAACGACTCGTAGACGAGGTCGGACGGGCGCCGGACGCCCTGGACGTCGCGGAGCGCCGTCACCATGACGTCGGCCAGCCGCGCGTAGTCGCCGGCGGTGACGGCGGCCATCCCGCCGGGCGCGCCGCCCTCGGGCAGCTCCGTCCACCAGTTGCGGGGCGCGGGGTCGGCGGGCGGGCGCCAGCCCGCCTCGCTCATGACCTCCTCGTCGGCCGGCGTGAGAAGCAGCGGCCCGTCGAGGAAGTTGTTGCTCACGGCCTCGGCGTAGAGCCGGTCGGGCTCGCGCATGGCCTGGACGTAGTGCCGGCTCTCGTCGCGTTCGCGCACGATGAGGATGGTGTCCCGGTCGAGGCCCGCCAGCTCACGTCCCAGCCGCCGGGCGAACTCGGACCACTCCAACAAGATCACTCCCTACGACCGGGGGGCGATCTCCCGGACCCCCGCGAGACCATCCGTGCCCGAGACCCGATGATTGTCGCCACGGACGCCGCGCGCAAACCGGGAGTTCACTCGGGCGGGGGTTCGTGACGCAGCACACGCAGCGCCGCGCGCAGCGCCTCGGGGCCGTCGCCGTGGCGATCGAGGACGTCGATGAGTTTGTGCAGGATCTCGTGGCGTTCGTAGCCCACGTCGAGCAGCGCCTGCGCGGTCTCCCACAGCTGGGGAGGGTCGCCTCTCCACAGGCGCTCCGTGAGCCGCTCGTGCGCGCTCAGGTGCGCCTCGTCCGCGCCGGGGTGCTCGAACTCCAGCATGATGCGGCGGTCGTCGGGATCGGCGGGGTCGAGGGTGGACAGGTCGATGGAGCCGTGCCGTCCGGTCTGGCGGTGGGTGCCGGACAGGAACGGCAGGGCGAACGCCCGGCGCGGCAGCGCCTCCAGCTCGCCGTCGGGGAGCAGCCGGTCGACGAGCTCGCGGTCGAGCCCGAACGCGGCCGGGTCGCGGTAGGCCTCGGCGAACTTGGCCGTGGCGTCCCAGACAGCGTCCAGCGTCGCCCTGATGCCCTCCTCGGGCAGCCCGGTGCGCTTGCCCGCCCACCGCACCCAGGCGGCCAGGACGTGCGGCACGGCCTCCTGCTCGGTCGGCGACAGGAGCACCTTGCGGGGCAGCCAGTCGAGAAGGAACATCTCGCACTTGATGGGGCTGACCCGGAGCGGCCGTCCGAAGTCGTGGGTGCAGCCGTAGTCGATGATGCGGTCGACGCAGCGGCTTGCGGCCGACCGGTCGGACAGGTCCTCCGCCTCGTCGGAGGCGAGGAACCGGGCCGCGATCGTGGCGCGCCGGTCGCGCCCGTACACCGGCGGCTGGGGCAGGCGGCCGCCGGGCGGGAGGATGCCGACGCGCGCGCGCACGAACGCGTGGTAGGAGCCGAAGTTCTCGTTGACGGGCGGGTCGTCGATGTCGTCGGTGAGGTCGAGGGCGCTCTGCAGGAGCGCCTTGGTGTCGCGCGGGTCGAGCTGCTCGAACCGCATCAGCGGGTTGTCGCGGCCCTCCCGCCGGCAGTGGTCGAGGAGCTTGTCGACCTGGGACGAGACCCACGCGTCCCGGATCATGCCGCTCGTCGGGGGCCGTCCGCTGCGCGCGGCGGCGCCGAACGGGTCGCCCTGGTACTGGAGGGCCCCGGCCTTGTTGCGGTCGACCAGGACGACGAGTGCGTGGCGCTCGGCGCCTCCGTAGGTGTAGGTGCAGACGACGGAGTCCTGGTCGCCGTAGACGTCCCTGGAGACGAAGCACTCCTCGGGGGCGACCATCCCGACGCGGTCGGCCCAGCCTGGGCGGGCCACGCCGCGCTCCATGAGTTCGAGCGCCGCCCGTTCGGCCTTGGCGGCCTGCCGCGGGGTGCCGAGGTAGGCCATGCCGGTGAGGAGCGCCAGGGCGGCCGGGGTGCCGGCCCGTCCGGCGTGGTCGACGAGGGCCTCGCCGATCACCTGCTCCACGTCGCCGCCCGGGACGTGGTGGCCCCACCAGGACCCGAGGATCTCGCTGACGATCAGCTCGGCGTCGAGGGGGCTGCGGACGGCCAGCAGTTCGCGGGCATGGCGCAGCATGCCGTCGAAGATCGCGGAAACCTCGTCCGAGGGGGGCGTGCCGTCCCCGGCCGGATCCCCGGAGGAGCGGTGACGGCTTCGGGGACTCACGCCCCCAGTTTCTCAGATCCAGCGCCGGACGTTGTCCAGGACACCGGGGAAGACCGCAATGGGACGCACGCGGTCTCCCGTGGTCAGCCGTCGATGTCGCCGCCGGAGAGGCCGTCCCGCCGGCGGCGCGCCGTGGGGGAGGCGTCCGGCGGTGCGGTGTGCTCGTCGGAGTGCCCTCCCGGCGACCGTCCGGAGGGCGGTTCCGACTTCACCTTCCCCAGCAGATGCTCGCGTGCCATCCGCTCGACCCGATCGGGTGTCGCGTCGAGCCCCAGGTGGGTCATACGCGCATGGACGTCGGTGACGCAGCGCCGGACGGCCTCGGACGGGACGTCCGCGAACTCGTCCGCGAGGCGTCGCGTGAGCGCGTCGCGTGCCTCGCTTCGCTGGTCGGTCAGTGCAGGCATCTGCGCACACCTCCGCGAACGGGTTCCGGCGGACGGGGCCGCACCGCCGGCCGAGGACGAAGCGCTCGCGGACCGAACCGGCTCAGGGAGCTTCCGCCCGCACCCCGCCTCGATGTCTAATTCCAGCGCTTTTGTCGGGAGAGTCAAGATGTATCCGGGCGACGTCTGGCAAATTCTGGATGTCCTTCGTCACCCGGCCCGTTTTCCGTGGCCTCGGTGCCCTTTCCCGCGGTGTCCGCCCAGCCCGCGTGGTGTCTCAGCGCCCAATCACGGTCCACCCGCCCGGTGAGCATCCCGGTGAGCGCGTCGCGATCCCGCAACGCCTCCCACAGGTGCCCGGCCGTCACCACGAGGACCACCAGGAAGAGCCAGTCATGGACGAACGTGGCCCCGGTGCGCCACCGGTCCGGCCACGGGTCGGGGAACGTGAGGATCTCGCCCGTGCCGAGCATCACCAGGATGGCGCCCGCGGTGAACGCCGCGTTCAGCTTCTGCCCCGCGTTGAACTTGCCGACCGGCAGGATCCCGCGTCCACCCCGTACCGCGCGGCGGTCGCGGCGCCTCAGCCATTCCCAGTCGTGCGGGGCGAACCTGTTCAGCCGCCTCAGGTCGGCCCTGAACGCGCGCGACAGGAGCCCCAGGACGATGGGGACGGGCAACGCGAACCCGCACCACACGTGCACCGTCTTGATGAGCTCTCGGCGCCCCGCCAGCGTGGACAGGGCGGGGAAGTACAGGAATGCCGCCGTCGTGACGCAGGTCAGCATCAGCAGGGCGGTGACATGGTGGATCGACCGTTCGGCGCGCGTGAACCGCGCCAGCCGCTCCGACCGCTCCGACCGCTCCGACCGCTCTGACCGCTCTGGCCGCTCCGGCTGCGGGTGGACGGGCTCAGGTGGGCGCATCGTCACGTCCGTTCGACCGCCCGACCCAGGCGTCCACGTCGTAGCCCCGGTCCTCCCAGTAACCCGGACGGACCCTGTCGGTGAGCTCTATCCCGCCCAGCCACTTCAGCGACTTGTAGCCGTACATGGGCGCCACGTACAGCCGCACGGGCCCGCCATGGTCGTGACTGATCGCTCCACCCTCCATCTGGGTGGCCACAAGGACATCACGACGCCGCGCCTGCTCCAGGGTCAGCGACTCCGTATAGGTGCCGTCGAACGACGTGAACCGGACCGCTTTCGCCGCGGGGGAGACGCCGACCGCGTCCAGGAGGTCGGGCAAGGCCACCCCCACCCAGCGCACGTCCGGCACCCGCCAGCCCGTCACGCACTGGAAGTCCTTGTCGAGGACGGTCTGCCGCAACCTCGCCAGATCGGCCATACCGAAGGTGCGCGGCTTGTTCACCAGCCCGTCCACGGTCATACGCCAGTCGGCGGCGCTGTAACGCTTCACGCTTCCGGTGACCGTGTAGTAACGGAAACCGCCGGCCGCCGGCAGGACGTTGCCGATCTCCCCCACCGGCGCCAGCGCGCGGTTCACCTTCTGCTGCAGAGCGCCCCCCACGGCGGCCCCCGCCACGCCGAGGCCGAGCATCCCGAGCACCACCCGCCGGCCAACGGGAGTGCCTTCTGCCGGTTCGTCCGCGTTCACGTCTCTATTCGAGCACCGTCGCCGCCGTTCCCGCCACGATCGGGCGAGGTCCGTAAGACTTCTGACAGATTCAAGACTTCTGACGGATTCCGTCCCCGAGCGGCCGGTCTCGCCCCGGGGCGTCCGGGGGGCCGGGTCCTAAGCTGGGCCGCATGGCCACGAAGGTGCAACTGACACAGCGGCCGGAGGCCGACGAACTGCTCGGACGCAGCCCGCTCGCCGCGCTGGTGGGCATGCTGCTCGACCAGCAGGTCCCGATGGAGTGGGCGTTCTCCGGGCCGTACACGATCGCCCAGAGGCTCGGGTCCGAGGACCTGGACGCCCACGAGATCGCCGCGTACGACCCCGAGCGGTTCGCAGCGCTGCTGTCGGAGAAGCCGGCCGTCCACCGCTACCCCGGCTCGATGGCGAAGCGGGTGCAGCAGTTGTGCCAGTACGTCGTGGAGCACTACGACGGGGACGCGGAGCGGATCTGGAAGGACGTGGACGGCGGCAAGGAACTGTTCAAGCGCCTCAACGCGCTGCCCGGGTACGGCAAGCAGAAGGCGCAGATCTTCGTGGCGCTGCTCGGCAAGCAGTACGGGGTCCGGCCGGAGGGCTGGCGCGAGGCCGCCGGCCCGTACGGCGAGGAGGGCTCCCACCGGTCGGTCGCGGACATCACGGGTCCGGAGTCGCTCGCCAAGGTGCGGGCCTTCAAGGCCGAGCAGAAGGCCGCCGCCAAGACCGCCAAGTAGGACGGCGAAGTAGGACCGCCAAGTAGGACGGTCGAGTAGGCCGGTCGACTGAGGTGGCCGGGTAGGGCGGCCTGGTGAGGCGGCCGAACAGGGTGGAACAGGGCGGTCGAGCAGGCCGCCGGACAATCGGCCTAGCAGGGACGAGTCCGGCGGACGGGGCGGCGGCCCGGACCTGCTTTGCCGTCTTTTTGCCTGGTGAAGCGGGCGGCGCGCGGGAGGTTTTGGCGGTGTCCGGAACTCGCCGAGCGATGCGAGATCACGGCCCGCGGCACCCGGGCGCCGTAACATCTCCTACTCGCCGTCCGAGCGGATCGCCATCCGGTGCCCGCGGGGACGGCGTCCGAATCCGAGGTTGTCGCCTGGGGCCGAAGGGACAAGGATGTCCATCAGGGCTTCCGTAGGCGGCGAACCATCGGGATGATGAGAACCTGACTCCGATCGGTGTTGTGATGGAGGCGGGAGCGCTAGCCTGCTCCCATTCACTCATAGTGATGAAAACTTGCCGCGCGGTACGGGACCTTCTGGGGCGGAGGTGTTGTCCATGAGCACCGAGACGTCCGTTCCGCATCCCCGCGTCTCAGGGGTGGAGGGCCAGCCCATGGATGCGTCCGACGCCGCGCTGTACGCGACCCTGCTCAAGGAGGCCCCGGGCGGGCTGGCGTTCTTCGACGGCGACCTGCGCTGCCGCCGCGCCAACGACGCGCTCGCCGCGCTGCTCCGGGTGCCCGTCCGCGATCTCCAGCAGCGGCGGCCGTCCGAGGTGCTGCCCGGGAACCTGGCGACGGCGTTCGAGACGGCGCTGCGGAAGGTCCTCGCCGAGGACCGCCCGCTCAGCGACCTGGACCTCGTGGTCCCGACCGGCGATCCGCCCGGCGACGCGGCGCTCGCCACGGCCGTCGAGGAACGGATCCTGGCCTGCACGTGGCTGCCCGCCCGCGGCCCGGACGGGCAGGCGCTCGGCGTCGTCCTGACGGCCCTGGACGTGACGGAGCGGCGCCGGGCCGAGGAGGTCATCCGCCGCAAGGAGCAGCGCTACCGGTCGCTCGTGGAGGCCAGCGCCCAGGTGGTGTGGGTCGCCGCGCCGGGCGGCGGCGTCATCGACGACGCGCCCGAGTGGCGCGCGATCACCGGCCAGACGCCCGACGACTACGCGGTCGGCGGATGGCTGTCGGTGATCCACCCGGAGGACCGGCCCCGCATCGAGGCCACCTGGCGGGAGTGCGTCGAGGACAACCGGGTCTTCGAGACCAACTACCGGGTCCGCACGAAGAGCGGCACCTACCGGCACTTCGACGTCCGTGCCGTGCCCATCTGGCAGGGCGGCGCGGTCATCGAGTGGGTCGGCGCCAACACCGACGTCACCGGCCAGCGCGAGGCCGAGGAGATGCGCGGGCGGCTGACCGAGCAGCTCTCCGCCGCCGCGCTGCGGACCGCGCGCCTCCAGCAGGCCACGTCCATGCTCGCCGAGGCGCTCACCGTCTCGCAGGTCGTCCAGGTGATCACCGAGGTGGGCCGGTCGGCGATCGGCGCCGACTACTCCGCGGTGGCGCTGCTGGACGACGACAAGCTGCGGCTGAGCATCGTGGCGCCGTCCCAGCCGGGCGGCGAGGGCGAGGCCCGGCCCGCCTCCCGCGACGACATCAAGGTCAGCGACCAGACGGTCATGTCCGTCGCGGTCCGCGAGAGCCGGCCGTTCCTGGCCGAGCACCCCGACAGCCTCCGCCTCCAGCTCGGCCACGACGAGAAGGGCCTGTTCGCCCAGCACACGGGGGAGCGCGCCTGGGTGGGCCTGCCGCTGCTGGCCGCCGGCGCACCGATCGGCGCGCTGCGGTTCTCCTTCACCCGGCCGCGGGAGATCACCGAGGAGGAGCGGGTCTTCCTGGAGGCGCTCGCCGGCCAGTGCGCGCTGGCGGTGGAGCGGGCGCTGCTGTTCGAGCGCGAGCACAAGACCGCCGAGGAGCTCCAGCGCAGCCTCCTGCCGAGCGATCTCCCGCAGCTGCCCGGCATGGTCCTCGCCGCCCGCTACAACCCGGCGACGCGGCACGTCCAGGTCGGCGGCGACTGGTACGACGTGTTCCGCCTCCCCGACGACCGGCTCGCCGTCGCCGTCGGGGACGTCATGGGCAAGGGCGTGCTCGCCGCGGCCGGAATGGGACGCGTCCGCAACGCCCTGCGCGCCCTCGCGCTGAACGATCCGCGGCCCGCCGCGGTCCTCGCCGGCCTCGACCGGCTGTTCAGCGCCACCGAGGACGAGGAGCAGTTCACCACGGTCGCGTACGCGGTCATCGACCCGGAGACCGGCCGCGGCGCCTTCAGCAACGCGGGCCACCCGCCGCCCCTGCTGATCTCGCCCGACACGCCCGCGCGGGTCAGCACGCGGGAGCCCGGCACACCCCTCGGCTGGCCGAGCCAGCGGCAGCAGACAAGTTTTTCCATCGAGACCGGCAACACTGTGGTCTTCTATTCCGATGGACTTGTGGAGAACCGTAGACGCGGGGTGGACGCCGGGCTGGAGGAGCTCGTCGCCGTGGCGGCGGACGCCCCGCCCGAGGTGGTAGGAGATCCCGAGAGACTCGTCGACTTCCTGGTCGATCGGATGCTTGCCGGATACGAGCAGGTGGACGATGTGACCGTGCTTGCCCTGCACGTCCCGCCGAAGCCCGCGTGACACCCGCCGAAGACGGCCCGAAGACGGTGTAGTACGTACGAAGGACCGTCCCGCGCCCTCTAAGGTGGAGTGTTACCGGGCAGGACATCAACGCGGAATGCGCAGCAGTGCCAGAATGCTTGACCCTAGTAAGAGCGGGTACGCTGCGGTCCCGCACCGGGAGGTCCCGCCCAGTGTGTGGTCCCACCCAGTGTGAGGCCGGCCCGTCAGGGCACTTGGGTCAGCCCAGCCACACGTTCGTTCGAGAGGTATTTGTGTCGCCTGCTAGCTCGACCTCGAAAGCGTCAGATCTGCACGAGCACGTCATCGCGCAACTGATCGAGCGTGGACGGTCCCAGGGTTACCTCGAAGCCGACGACGTACGACGTACGTTCGAGGAGGCCGACATCCCCGTGTCGAAGGCCTCCAGCATCTTGCGGAGCCTCAGCAAGGAGGGTGTGACCGTCATGGTGAGCGCTGCCGACTCCGCAGCGCCCAAGCGTCCGCGCAAACGTGCGGCGCCGCCGGCGCGCAGGCCCAAGACCGCCGCTGCTGCCAAGGAGCAGCCCGACACGGTGACCGCCGTCGTCAGCGACGACGAGCCCGCCGAGGAGGCCGCCGCGCCGCGTCCGGCGCCTCCGCGCAAGCCCGCGGCCCCGAAGGCCGCCAAGCCGAAGAAGCCCGCTCCCGCGAAGAAGGCGCCCGCGGCGGCGCCCAAGGCGGCGGCCCCGGCGAAGAAGGCCGGCGACGACCCCGAGCTGGAGGACGACGTCGAGGTCGACCTCGACGAGGACCTCACCGACCTGGAGGTCGACCTGGAGGTCGAGGAGGCCGTCGTCGAGGCCGACGAGGCGCCCGAGGCCGAGGAGGACGAGCCCGTCGCCGCGCCGGTGGCCAAGGCGGCCCCCGGCAAGCCGGGCGCCGACGGCGCCGCGCCGACGAGCGAGGAGGAGTCGTTCACGCTCGGTGACGACGACGAGGACGCTCCCGCCCAGCAGATCGCGGCCGCCGGCGCCACCGCCGACCCGGTCAAGGACTACCTCAAGCAGATCGGCAAGGTCCCGCTGCTCAACGCCGAGCAGGAGGTGGAGCTCGCCAAGCGCATCGAGGCCGGCCTCTTCGCCGAGGAGCGCCTCGCCGCCGACGGTCCCGCCATGTCCGAGGAGGACCAGGAGGACTTCGAGTGGATCGCCGAGGACGGGCGCCGCGCGAAGAACCACCTGCTGGAGGCCAACCTGCGGCTGGTCGTCTCGCTGGCCAAGCGCTACACCGGCCGCGGCATGCTGTTCCTGGACCTGATCCAGGAGGGCAACCTCGGCCTGATCCGCGCGGTCGAGAAGTTCGACTACACCAAGGGCTACAAGTTCTCCACCTACGCCACCTGGTGGATCCGGCAGGCGATCACCCGGGCGATGGCCGACCAGGCCCGCACCATCCGCATCCCGGTGCACATGGTCGAGGTCATCAACAAGCTGGCCCGCGTGCAGCGGCAGATGCTCCAGGACCTGGGCCGCGAGCCCACCCCGGAGGAGCTGGCCAAGGAACTCGACATGACGCCGGAGAAGGTCGTCGAGGTCCAGAAGTACGGCCGCGAGCCCATCTCCCTGCACACGCCGCTGGGCGAGGACGGCGACAGCGAGTTCGGTGACCTCATCGAGGACTCCGAGGCGATCGTCCCGGCCGACGCGGTCAGCTTCACGCTCCTCCAGGAGCAGCTGCACTCGGTGCTCGACACGCTGAGCGAGCGCGAGGCGGGCGTGGTGTCGATGCGGTTCGGCCTCACCGACGGCCAGCCGAAGACGCTGGACGAGATCGGCAAGGTGTACGGGGTGACCCGGGAGCGCATCCGGCAGATCGAGTCCAAGACGATGTCGAAGCTGCGCCACCCGTCGCGGTCGCAGGTGCTTCGCGACTACCTCGACTGACCCGCGCTCTCGAAGAGGGCCCGTCCGCTCCGGACGGGCCTTCTCTCGCGTTTACCTCTGACTCGTGGAAAAGTTCCACGTCACCGTGCTGTAGGGCATGTAACACACATTTAACCTCCGGGTAGCGTTCACCGTCTTGCCCGTTCCTACGCTCGCGCGCATGGGACTGACGGAGCTTGACCGGCCATCTGGAGGTCCGGTGGAGCACAGCAGGTTCGCGGGCCCTTCCGCGGTCCGTCCGCGTGCGGCGCAGGTGGTCGGCGGACGTCCCTGGCACGATACGGGGCTCGACGCGGCGGTCAGTGCGGTCCGCGAGCAATTCCTGCGGCCCGGCGCGCACGCGCTCGCCCAGAGCCGGGTGGACCCGGAGGTCCGGTCGCTGCGCGTCGAGGCCCTCGCCAAGGCCGCGCTGGGCCAGAGCAAGGGGATCGAGGTCCTCGCCGCGGAGGATCCGCACAACCCGGACCTGTGGCTGTGGCTCGGCCGGACGCGGGTGGAGGAGGCGTGGGCGATCCGGCCGGACGCGCGCGCACGAGCGGTCCAGGCGGCCGGGTACACCGCGTACACGAGGACGATGCAGGCGGCCCGGGAGCCGCTGATGCGCGCGGCGGCGCTGTGGCCGGACGATCCGGTCCCGTGGGAGGCGATGCTCTGGTACGCGCTGGGCCTCGACCTGGACCGGGACGAGAAGGACGCCCTGTGGGTGCAGGCCAGCAGGCGGTGCCCCACCCTCTACGGCGCGCACGTCGCGCGGGTCGTCAGCCTGTCCCCGCAGTGGGGCGGCCTAGCGGAGGAGATGTTCGGCTTCGCGCGGACGGCGATGGGCACGGCGTCGCGGGAGGACCCGCGCTCCGCCCTGCTCCCGCTGGCGTACTTCGAGTACTTCGTGCAGGAGCGGTCGGGCATCATCCGCGGTTCGTCGTCGTGGTTCTCGCACGAGGAGTGCCGGGACGTCCAGGTCGCCGCGCGGGGCTGGTTCGAGGGCCCGCGCCCCCATCCGCGGACGGTCGAGGCCCACAACCTCTTCGGGGCCGCCTTCCACCTCGCGGACGCGCGCCGTCCGGCACGGCAGCACCTCCTGCGCACCTGGGGGCGCCCCAGCAGCCTTCCCTGGACCTACCTGGGCGGAGACGAGGTGAGCCAGTACGTCAAGGCGTGCCGGCACCTCAACGTCGTCCTCGACTGACGTCACGGCCGGGAGACACTTCGACCGCGCGGAGGACAGGCGCCCCTGCGGGTCAGGCGCCTCTGCGGGACAGGCGTCTTTGCGGGTCAGGCGTGCAGGATGACGTCGAGGTTCGTCCCGTTGAGCTCCACCGTGTACCCGAGGTCGGCGACCGCCTTCAGCAGCTCCTCAGGGGTGGTGGGCCTGGCGTCGGCCTTGAGGAGGTCGTGCGCGACCTTGCCCCGTGTCGCCTTGGCCATGTGGCTCACGACCGTGCGCTTCGGCACGCCGCCCAGGATCCGCTCGCGCAACACCCGCACGGCGACGGCGGGCTGAGGAGCCTTCCACGCGGAGGCGTAAGGGCCCGAGCGCATGTCGACGATCAGCCCGTCGAGGC
Source organism: Actinomadura fibrosa (assembly GCF_900659615.1). GTDB lineage: Bacteria > Actinomycetota > Actinomycetes > Streptosporangiales > Streptosporangiaceae > Spirillospora > Spirillospora fibrosa. The sequence continues at coordinate 42,845 of NZ_CAACUY010000033.1, forward strand.
GCAGGGCCTTGCGCATCACCGGCCGCCAGAGCGCCGCCAGCCGCCCCTCGGGCGGCAGCGAGACCGCCATGGCCAGCCGGTACGGCGGGATGCGGTCGGTAAGCCTCAGCGCGCCCCACAGGCCCGAGAAGACGATGATCTGCTCGTTCGCGGCGCGCTCGTCCAGGTCCGCGAGGTCGAGGTTGTCGTACAGGACGCCGGTGTAGAGGCGGGCCACCGGCAGGGTCGGGGCGGTGCGCAGGGCCCGGTTGCGGGCGAGCGCCTCGTCGGCCTGCCCGGCGGGCAGCCCGAGCACCTCGCCGGCGCTGTCCAGCCGGCACGCCTCGCCCAGTGCGGCGAGGACGCGCTCGCGGACCGGGTTCAGCTCGGGGAAGCTGAGCGATGCCAGGTCGAGCGGAGGGCCGTCCCCCTCGGGCGCCTTCTTCTCCGACGGTGGCAGCAGGAAGTGCACGATCCCCCCGATAACTCGTCGTCGCGGCCGTCCGCGCTGTTCTCTCAGGATATTGCGCTTGACGCACGAACTACGCAGAGTGAATAAGAACACTACGGTGCGTCGTGGCGGCGGACCGGTGATTCCCGCCACCGGGGCAACGCGAATAAGCACGCAGAGTATCCGACTGCTCACGGTAAGGAGTCGCGGGCGAAACGGTGCGAAACGGCGACGCGGACGCAGGGAATGCGAACGGCGGTCACCGTGTCCGGTGGCCGCCGTTCCGGGTCGTTCTATTTCGAGGGCTACCGCTCGTCGGGTGAAGCGGAGGCCGGGGTTTCGTTCAGCCTGTCGGTCTCATCCTGAATGTCGGCCCCGTTGGCGCGCAGGGCCTCTGTGTACTTACGCCCGTGGTGGGCGCAGAACAGAAGGTCGCCGCCGCCTACAAGGACTGCACGGACGTAGGCCTGGGCGCCGCAGCGGTCGCAACGGTCGGCGACGGTCAACGGCTTGGTTGGGGCAAGGGCTCCAGTCACGGCACCTTCCTCATGCTCGGGGTCGGTACTTAGGAGAACATCTAACCCGACGTGGACGTTCCCAACCTGTTTCTTCGTACGCCCACAGCAGAATGGCCCAATAAGTGACCGAGGTCACATCGCGTCGTGGCCCACCGTCCTGATCAGGCCGCTTCCCAGCGGAACAGCCGCGTGGCGATCAGGGCGCCGACCGCGGCGACGCCCAGCAGCACGCCGATTTGGGGCAGTGCGGACCCGGGTCCGAGGCCCCGGCCCATCACGTTGAGCATCCCCTCGTTCAGATAGCGCAGCGGGAAGGCGTACGAGAGGCCCTTCATCCACGCCGGGGCCGAGTCCAGCGGGAAGAACGAACCGCCGAGGAACGCCATCGGCAGGACGACGAGCTGCGTGACGGCCTGGGCCGTCTCCTGGCTCTTGGCCCACGCCCCGATCACCATGCCGATCGACAGGAACGCGAGGACGCCGGCCATCACCATCGGGATCGCCATCCACCATGCGTGCCCGAGCTTCAGCCCGAACATCGGAAGCTGCGCGACCACGATGAAGAGGGCGAACTGCCCGAGCGCGACGCCGAGGCTGACCGCGACCCGCGCGGCGAACACCGTCGGGATGGGCGCGGGGGAGAGCTGGAGGCGCCGCAGGATGCCCTTCGTCCGCCACGTCACCAGCGTCTGCGAGGCGCCGAAGACCCCGGCGGAGGCCAGCGCCCAGCCGAGCAGGCTCGGCGTGAAGAACTGGATCGCCTTGAGCGAGTCGTCCTCGACCTGCTGCGAGCGCAGCGTGAAGGCCGGAGGCTTGCCGCTGGCGGCCTGGTTCGCCGACTGGACGAGCGAGTCCATCAGGCCCCGGACCGTTCCCGACCGGACCTGGTCGGCCGCCGAGTAGTGGACGACGACCTCGCTGCCGCGCTGCTCCACGACCGCGTCGGCGTCGCCCTTCTCGACCTTGCGCAGCGCCGCGGCCCGGTCCGCCGTCCGGGTCAGTTCCATGATCTTCTTCAGCTCGGCCGGGTCCCGCGCGACCGCCTGGTCCACGGCCGCGACCGGGCCGACCTCCAGGACCTTCGCCTTCGCCGTGCTCTGGTGCCCGAACACCCCGGCGAAGATGACCAGGAACATCAGGGGGAAGAGCACGGTGAAGAACAGCGCCCCGCGGTCCCGGCGGAAGCCGAGCAGCATGGCCCGCGAGAGGCTCTTGAAGCTGTCGAGCGTGCTCATGCCCGGTACTCCCGTCCGGTCAGGTCGAGGAAGACGTCCTCCAGGGTGGCGCCGCGGATCTGGACGCCGTCCAGGGCGTCCTTGGCGGCCATGGCGGCGACGACGGCCGAGGGGTCGCGCGTGGAGATCGTCAGGGACACCCCGTCGTCGGCGGCCTCGTCGGCCCCCGGCAGCCGCCGGGCGTCGCCGACCGGCAGGACCCCGCTCGCGACGCTGATCCGGGCGGGCACGTCCAGGCCGCGCACGAGCGCCGCCGGCGGCCCGAGCCGCAGCACCCGCCCCGCGTCCATGATCGCGACGCGGTCGCAGAGCAGCTCGGCCTCGTCCATGTAGTGCGTGGTCAGGACGATCGTCCGGCCCTCGGTGTTGATGTCCCTGAGGACGTCCCAGAGGTTGCGGCGGGCCTGCGGGTCCAGCGCGGCCGTCGGCTCGTCCAGGAACACGAGCTCGGGGTCGTGGACGAGCGCGCAGGCGATCGACAGCCGCTGCGCCTGGCCGCCCGACAGCTTCTCGACGCGGACGTCGGCCTTGTCGCCCAGCCCGACCTTCTCCAGCATCGCGTCGCTCTTGCGCGCCGGGACGCCGTAGAGGGAGGCGAACGTCTGGAGCTGCTCGCGGGCGGTCAGCCGCTCGAAGAAGGCGGTCGCCTGCAACTGCACGCCGATGCGGGGCAGCAGCCGGGGGTTGCGGGGCCACGGCGCCATGCCGAGGACCGAGACGCCGCCCTCGTCCGCCTCGCGCAGCCCTTCGATGATCTCCAGGGTCGTGGTCTTGCCCGCCCCGTTGGGCCCGAGGATGCCGAAGAACTCGCCCTCCGGGACCGAGAAGGTGACCCCGTCCACGGCCTGGACGTCGCCGTATCGCTTGCGGAGGCCCGTGACCTCGATCGTCTGTGCCATGCCGAGGAGACTAGAGATCGGGCATGCCGGGAACACCAACCCAGAGGTGGACGTTCTGCCTCTCCACCCCCGGGTGCGGACCCGCTCGGCGGACCGTTGGAAACCCGGCGGATCGCCCGTCGCACCCCCTGCGGCGGCGAGCCTTTCGGTGGAATGTCGTCGGCCGGGGGTACCCTTCTGCCGAATGTCCTACCCCCGAGGAGCACACGCAGTTGACCGCCGCGACCGCCGAAGCGCCCACCGATGACCCGCACGGCTACTCCGCCCGGCACCTCTCGGTGCTGGAGGGGCTGGAGGCCGTGCGCAAGCGACCCGGCATGTACATCGGGTCGACCGACAGCCGAGGCCTCGCACACTGCCTGTGGGAGATCGTCGACAACTCCGTCGACGAGGCCCTCGCCGGACACTGCACCCATATCAGCGTGACGATGTACGCCGACGGGTCGTTCGAGGTGGGCGACAACGGTCGCGGCATCCCCGTCGACCTGGAGCCCAAGACGGGCCTGCCGGGCGTGGAGCTGGTCATGACCAGGCTCCACGCGGGCGGCAAGTTCGGCGGCGTGTCCTACACGGCGTCCGGCGGCCTGCACGGCGTCGGCGCGTCCGTCGTCAACGCCCTGTCCGCCCGCCTCGACGTCGAGGTCGACCGCGACGGCCACACCCACGCGATCAGCTTCCGGCGCGGCCTGCCCGGCGAGTTCGCCGACGACGGCCGCCCGAACGCCCGCTTCAAGAAGAAGTCGGGCCTGCGGCAGACCCGCAAGGTCGCCAAGAAGGTCACCGGCACCCGCGTCCGCTTCTGGCCCGACCTCCAGATCTTCCTCAAGGACGCCACGGTCGACCAGGCCCTCGTGATGGACCGCATGCGCCAGACCGCGTTCCTGATCCCGGGCCTCACCATCGACGTCCGCGACGAGCGCGGCGAGGAGGTCGTCGAGGAGACCTTCCGCTTCGACGGCGGCATCGGCGAGTTCTGCTCCTACCTCGCCAAGGACGCCCCGCTCATCGACGTGCTGCGGCTCCAGGGGCGCGGGCACTTCACCGAGACCGTCCCCGTCCTCGACGACCAGGGCCACCTCACGCCCACCGACGTGGAGCGCGACCTGGAGGTCGACGTCGCGCTGCGCTGGGGCACCGGCTACGACACGATCACCAAGTCGTTCGTCAACGTGATCGCCACCCCGAAGGGCGGCACGCACGTGCGCGGCTTCGACCGGGCCGTGCTCAAGGTGATCAACGAGCAGCTCCGCGCCGTCCGGCTGCTCAAGAACGGCGACGAGGACGTCATCAAGGAGGACGTCCTGGAGGGCCTGACCGCCGTGGTGACGGTCCGGCTCCCGGAACCGCAGTTCGAGGGGCAGACCAAGGAGATCCTCGGCACCTCCGCCGCCACCCGCATCGTGTCCCAGGTCGTGATGCGCGAGCTGCGGGCGGTGTTCGAGAACCCGTCGCGCGGCCAGAAGCAGCCCCTGCGCACCGTCCTGGAGAAGGTGGTGGGCGCGGCCAAGACCCGCATCGCCGCCCGCACCCAGCGCGACAACCAGCGCCGCAAGAACGCCCTGGAGAACTCGGCGCTCCCGGCCAAGCTCGTCGACTGCCGCACCGCCGACGACCGCAGCGAGCTGTTCATCGTCGAGGGCGACTCGGCGCTCGGCACCGCCAAGCTCGCCCGCGACTCCGAGTTCCAGGCGCTGCTGCCGATCCGCGGCAAGATCCTCAACGTGCAGAAGGCGTCCGTCGCCGACATGCTGAAGAACGCCGAGTGCGCCGCGATCATCCAGGTGATCGGCGCGGGCTCCGGCCGCACCTTCGACATCGACGCCGCCCGCTACGGCCGGATCATCCTGATGGCCGACGCCGACGTCGACGGCTCGCACATCCGCTGCCTGCTGCTCACGCTGCTGTACCGGTACATGCGGCCGATGCTGGAGGCCGGGCGCGTCTTCGCGGCCGTCCCGCCGCTGCACCGGATCGAGCTGACCAAGCCCCGCAAGGGCCAGGACAAGTACGTCTACTGCTACAGCGACGGCGAGCTGACCCGCAAGCTCGTCGAGTTCGAGCGCAAGGGCCAGCGCTGGAAGGAGCCCGTCCAGCGCTACAAGGGCCTCGGTGAGATGGACGCCGACCAGCTCGCCGAGACCACCATGGACCCGCGCCACCGCATCCTGCGCCGCATCCGCATCGAGGACGCGGAGGACGCCGCCAAGATCTTCGACCTGCTCATGGGGAGCGAGGTGGCGCCCCGCCGGGAGTTCATCACCGCCGGCGCCTCCGAGCTCGACGCCGAGCGCATCGACGTGTAGCCCGCGGCTGGTCGGCGGCTGGTCCGCGGCTGGTCCGCGGCGCCGTCTCCACCCTCCGGTGGAGGCGGTGAAGTCCAGCCTGGCTCCGATCCTCAGGAACGCGGCCGTCCCTAGCGTTGAGGGCATGAACACGCTGGACGACGTCCTCCTCGCCATCGCGGTCCTCGCCTTCGTCCTCCACCGGCAGATGCGGGCCCGGCCCCTGGACGAGCGCAGCCTCGCCACGATCCCCATCGTGATGATCATCATCGGTGCCGCGCAGGGCGGCCTCGCCGACGCGGCGCATCCCGCCGTGAGCGTCGCGCTGCTCGCCGCGGAGGCCGTCGCCGCCGTCGCCCTCGGCGTGTGGCGGGCGGCCACCGTCCATCTGTGGCGCGGACCCGGGGGCGCGCTGTGGCGGCGCGGCACCGCCTGGACGGCGGCGGCGTGGACCGCCTCGATCGCGATCCGGGCGGCGCTCATCGGCGCCGGTTACGCCGCGGGCGTCCACCCCGCCGCCGGTGCCGTCCTCGTGTTCCTCGGGCTGACGCTGCTCGTCCAGAACCTCGCCGTCGGGCTGCGCGCACGGCGGATGCCCGCCACCGTGCCCGTGCCCGCCGCCGTGCCCGCCGCCGCTCCCGCGACCGTGCCCACCGCCGCTCCCGCCGCCGTGCCCGCCGACGCTCCCGCCGCCGTGCCAGCGACCGTGCCAGCCGGCTCCCGGTCGTGAACAATGACCTCGTGGTGAAGCGCCCCGCGGGCATCGGCAGGACCTTCGGGAGGCTGGAGGGCCTCCCGCTGTCCTGGTGGCTACGAATGCTCGTCTTCGGTGCGCTGGCCGTCTGGGGCAGCACCTCCTACGTCCGCGGCCTCTTCGACAACACCCCGCGTCCGGCGCTGCACGGGGCGGGCCTGGCCCTCGTCCTGCTGAACGGGGTCATGCTCGGCTCCCTCGTCGCCGCGCTGGTCCTGAAGGGGCGCAAGGAGGCCCGGTGGCGGCGGACGGTCGTCGCCCTGCTGGTCACCGCGATGGCCGCCGCACTCGCGCTCTACGGAATCTCGCCGCGGTCGGGCAGCGGCTTCTTCTTCGCCCTGCCCGCCCTCTGGGTGCTGGTCAGGCGGCTCCCGCTGCCCTGGGGCCTCGGCCTCGGCGCGCTGGGCGCCGCCGTCACGGGCGTCGTCGGCGAGATCGTCCGGCAGGGCGGCGCGGACCTCGGCCTGATGGCGGCGGTCGCGGGCCTGACGGTGGGCGCCGTCGCCGGCCGGCAGGCGGACGCCGCGCGGGAGGCGACGCGGAGGGCCGAGGCCGCCGGCGCCGTCCTGGCCGAGCGCTCCCGCATCGCCAGGGAGATCCACGACATCCTCGCCCACTCGCTGTCGGCGCAGCTCGTCCACCTGGAGGGCGCGCGGCTGCTGCTGGCCCGCGACGGCGACCGGGTCCAGGCGCTCGACCGCGTCGAGCGGGCGCGCAACCTCGCCAGGACGGGGCTTGAGGAGACGAAGCGGGCGCTCGCCACGCTGCGCGGAGAGATCCCGGAGCCGAAGGACGTGCTCGCCGAGCTGGCGGACGAGTTCTACGTCGGTACCGGCCGTCCCTGCGACGTGCAGGTGACGGGTGAGCCGCGCGAGCTGTCCCCGCAGGCAGGCCTCGCGGTCGTCCGGACGGCTCAGGAGGCGCTCACCAACGTCCGGAAGCACGCCCCGGGAGCGCGCGCGCACGTGACCCTCCGGTACCTGGACGACGAAGTGGAACTTGAGGTGACCGACACCGGCGGTGCGGAGCGGCCCATGGATCTGGAGACCGGCGGATACGGCCTGGTCGGCATGCGGGAGCGTGCGGAGCTGATCGATGGGATTCTGGAGACCGGGCAGCAGGGCGAGGGCTTCCGGGTGTTCCTCCGGGTGCCCGCATGACAGGGGACGGGACGCGGTGAGCGACACGACGAGGATCCTGGTCGTCGACGACCAGACGGTGGTGCGGGAGGGCCTGGTCCTGCTGCTGGAACTGCTGCCCGGCATCGAGGTCGCCGGATCGGCGGGCGACGGGGAGGCGGCCCTCGCCATGGTCGGCGAGGTACGGCCCGACGTCGTCCTGATGGACCTGCGGATGCCGCGGGTGGACGGCGTGGAGGCGACCCGCCGCATCAAGGAGGCGCACCCCGAGGTGGAGGTCGTCGTCCTCACCACCTACGCGGACGACGAGTCGGTCTTCGCCGCGCTGCGCGCCGGGGCGCGCGGCTACCTGACCAAGGACGCCGGGGCGGACGAGATCGCGCGCGCCGTCGCCGCCGTCCGCGGCGGAGCGGCCCAGCTCGACCCCGCCGTCCAGCGGCGGCTGGTGGAGGCGGTCGCGTCCGGCGAGCCGTCCCGGCCGCGCCGGCAGGGCGGGGACCTGCCCGACGGCCTGACCCGCCGCGAGGCCGAGGTGCTCACACTGATCGCCCAGGGGCGCTCCAACGCCGAGATCGCCGGCGACCTGTTCATCAGCGAGGCGACCGTCAAGACGCACATCAACAACCTGTTCGCGAAGGCCGGGCTGCGCGACCGCGCCCAGGCGGTCACCTACGCGTTCCGGCACGGCCTCACCGGCTGATCGTCCGGCCGGGGTCCGGCCGCCCGCCGGGTGCGGCGCGGGCGCCGAGTAGATCTACGCAGGTCAGGACAAGGTCAACATCCGGCAGCTCGCGGTAAGAGGTCGGCAGCCGGCGGCAAGAGGTCGGTCAAAACGCCCGCAGCGGCAGGTCATCGTCAGCACCATGAAGGCATTGCTGACCCCGAGAGGACTGCGGCGTGCTCAAGACCTGGATGATCGCTGATTATCTGCGACCGTACGCGCAATGGCGGATCAACCGGGCCGATCCGTGCGACGACGGCCGCAACGCCCGCGCCGCGATCGGCCTCATCGACGCGGCCGCGTACGTGGCCCAGATGGACGACAGCGAGCGCGTCATCGTCCGCATGGCCATCGCCGGCTGCTTCGCCCTGGGCCGCTTCAACCCGGGCGCCGAGGGCGAGGCGATCATCCGCTTCTGGCACTACGACGACGCCGCCGGCGGGCCCGCCGAGCTCCTGGAGGCGCTCGCGGCGTCCGCCGAACGCGGGTTGCAGCCCGGCGGCGACCGCAAGGTCGTGGTCACGTCCGGCGCGATACGAGGCCCATCGCTGCCCCACCCACGTCAAGGAGAGGCCGCCTCGGCGTGACGCGCTGAGCGACCCCCGGCGGCGTTCACACGGGCTCGTTGCCCGGGATCCACTTGATGCCGCAGCCGAGGCTGGGCGTGTGCGGCTCCGGGACGGCCTTGCCCGCGAGGACGAGGTCGAGGGCGGCGCGCAGGGAGGAGCCGTCCACGGGCACGTCGTTGCGCGGCCGCGCACCGTCGAACTCGCCCCGGTAGGCCAGCCTCCGGTCGCCGTCGTACAGGAAGAAGTCGGGCGTGCAGGCGGCGCGGTAGGCGCGGGCCGTCTCCTGCGACTCGTCCACCAGGTACGGGAACTCGAAGCCCGCCCTCGCGGCCTGCTCGCGCAGGTGGTCGGCGCCGTCGTCGGGGTACCGCGACACGTCGTTGCTGCAGATGCCGACGGTGGCGACCCCCTTCCCGGCGTACTCGGCGGCGAGGGCGCCGATGCCGTTCTCGACGCGCCGCACGTACGGGCAGTGGTTGGACAGGAAGATCACCAGCAGGGCCGACGCCGTGCCGAAGTCCGTGTCCGCGACCGGACCGCCGTCGATGGACGGGAGCCGGAACGGCGGTGCGGGCGAGCCGAGCGGGACCATGAACGATGCGATCGCCATGCGCCCCATTGTTACCCATAAGTAGCCGCCGCGGGGGGACCCTAGGGCCCCCGCGGCCCCGGATCGGGGCCCTTGGGCCCTGATACAGGATCTTGCCCCGGCCTACGGTTGCGGCAGCCCTCCGGCGAGGGTGGCGGCATCACACGCTGAAAGGACCCCCAATGGCCGGTAACGGAGTGGACGCGTACGTCGCCACCAGGCTCGATCCGAGGTACACCGAGATCGTGAGCGCGCTGCGGCGCCTGATGGCGTCCGCCGCCCCGGACGCCGTCGAGTGCCTCGCCTACGGCTCGCCCGCCTGGCGCGGCCGGCAGGTCCTCGCGGTGATCAGCCAGAGCAAGACCCACCTCACCCTGGCGTTCGGCCGCGGCGCCGAGTTCGAGGACGAGCACGGCCTGCTGGAGGGCGCCGGCAGCAAGACCCGCCACGTCAAGCTCAGGACCGTGGCGGACATCGACGAGGACGCCCTCCGCGCCTACATCGCGCAAGCCGTCCGCCTCGACGAGCAACCGACCTGAGACAGCCGGGCACCCGACCGGAGCCGAGCACCCGAGCTGAGGTGGGCACCCGGCCTGAGACCGGGTAAGCCGGCCTGAGGTCGGCGACCGGGCTTAGGCGGGCGATTGGGCTGAGACAGCCAACCGACCTCGTGTGCGGCTCTTGGCCCGGCCGCCGTTTCGCGCGGCCGGGCCGGGGGCGGTGTCGGTCAGCCGTCGGACGCGTCGGACTCGGCGGCCGCGGCGGCGGTGTCGGCCGGGGAGACGCCGGAGTCGTCGGCGGTGGGGCCGATCGGGCCGCTGATGGCCGTGATCGGCTTGTCGAGCCGCTCACCGGATCCGTCGCGGCGGCCGAGCGGCGCGTTGAGGTTGGCGGGCCGGCCGCCCGCCCCGGCCGCCCGCAGCGGGGTCGGGGCGGCCCATGCCTGGATCAGCACGTCCTCGCCCTTGAGGAAGCGGTGCGAGCGGACGCCGCCCGTCGCGCGTCCCTTGGCCGGGAAGTCGGCGAAGTCGGCCACCTTGATCGCGCCGGTCTGGGTGCCGGGCAGCGCGGACGACGAGCCCGACACGGTGATCACCCGGGCCTCGCGCCCGGGGTCGAGCGCGCCGAACCAGATGACGGAGGCGCCCGCGCCGAGCTTGATGCCGGCCATCCCGCCGGCGGCGCGGCCCTGCGGGCGGACGTTGGACGCGGCGAAGTGCAGCAGCTGGGCGTCGCTGGTGATGAAGACGAGGTGCTGGTCCTCGGAGAGGAGCTGGACGGCGCCGATGACGCGGTCGCCGTCCTTGAGGCCGATGACCTCGAAGTCGTCGCGGTTGGCGGGGAAGTCGGGGACGACCCGCTTCACCACGCCGTGCGCGGTGCCGAGGGCGAGGCCGCCGCCGGTGTCGTCGAGGGCGGCGATGCCGACGACGGTCTCGTCGGGTTCGAGGTCGACGTACTCGGTGACGGGGGCGCCGCCGGCGAGGGACGGGGGCGCGGCCGACGGGGGCAGCGTCGGCAGGTCGAGGACGTCGATCCGGATCGCCCGCCCGTGCGAGGTGATGGCGCCGACCTGGGCGCGTGCCGTCGCGGGGACCACGGAGAGCAGGACGTCGTGCGGGGACCGGGCGCCGCTGTCGGGCAGCGGCTCGGCGCCGTGGGTGCGGGCGAGCAGGCCGGTGGACGACATCAGCACCGTGCACGGGTCGTCGGGGACCTCCAGGGGGACCGCGGACGCGGCGGTGTGCCCGGAGGACTCCAGCAGGACGGTGCGGCGGGGCGTCGCGAACTCGGCGGCGACCTCGCCGAGCTCCTTGGAGACGAGGTTGCGGAGCTTCTTCTCCGATTCGAGGATCGCGGTCAGCTTCGCGATCTCCTTGGTGAGCTGCTCCTTCTCCTTCTCCAGCTCCAGCCGGTCGAAGCGGGTGAGGCGGCGCAGCGGCGTGTCGAGGATGTACTGCGCCTGGATCTCCGACAGCTCGAAGATCTGCATGAGGCGCTGCTTGGCCTGGCCGGCGTCGTCGCTCTGCCGGATGACCTGGATGACCTCGTCGATGTTGAGCAGCGCGACGAGGAGGCCCTCGACCAGGTGGAGGCGGTCCTCGCGCTTCTTGCGCCGGTGCAGCGAGCGGCGGCGCACGACGTCGATGCGGTGGTCGACGTAGACCTGGAGCATGTCGCGCAGCCCGAGCGTGCGGGGCTGGCCGTCGACGAGGGCGACGTTGTTGATGCCGAAGGTCTCCTCCATCGGCGTGAGCCGGTAGAGGTCGGCGAGCACGGCCTCGGGGTTGAAGCCGTTCTTGACCTCGATGACCAGGCGGAGCCCGACGGTGCGGTCGGTGAGGTCCTTCAGGTCGGCGATGCCCTGGAGCTTCTTGGCGTTGACCAGTTCCTTGATCTTGGCCTTGACGCGCTCGGGGCCGACGGCGTACGGCAGCTCGCTGACGACGATGCCCTTGCGGCGGGCCGTGACGTTCTCGATGGACGTCGTGGCACGGGTGCGGAACGTCCCGCGGCCCCGCTCGTAGGCGTCGCGGATGCCCTCCAGACCGACGATCTTGCCGCCGGTCGGCAGGTCGGGGCCGGGCACGAAGCGCATGAGGTCGTCCAGCGACGCCTCGGGGTGGTCGATCAGGTGCCGGGCCGCGGCGATGACCTCGCCGAGGTTGTGCGGCGCCATGTTGGTGGCCATCCCGACCGCGATGCCGGACGCGCCGTTCACCAGCAGGTTCGGGAACGCGGCGGGCAGGACCTCGGGCTCGGTCTCCTGGCCGTCGTAGTTGGGCCGGAAGTCGACGGTGTCCTCGTCGATGGAGGCGACCATGAGCATCGCCTCGCGGGACATCCGGGCCTCGGTGTACCGCATGGCGGCGGGCAGGTCGTCGCCGCCGAGCGAGCCGAAGTTGCCGTGCCCGTCGACCAGCGGCATCCGCATCGCCCACGGCTGCGCCATCCGGACCATCGCGTCGTAGATCGCGCTGTCGCCGTGCGGGTGCAGCTTGCCCATGACCTCGCCGACGACGCGGGCGCACTTGACGTGCCCCCGGTCGGGCCGCAGGCCCATCTCGTTCATCGAGTACAGGATCCGCCGCTGGACGGGCTTCAGCCCGTCGCGCGCGTCGGGGAGCGCCCGCTGGTAGATCACCGAGTAGGCGTACTCGAGGAAGCTGCCGCGCATCTCCTCGGAGACATCGACGTCGATGATGTTCTCTTCGAAGTCCGGCGGCGGTGGAGGGGCTTGGGATCCGCGTCGTGCCATGAGCACATTGTGGCCGGTCCCACGGACATCTTTGGCCCGCCCCACCGGAGGTCCCGCCGATTGGTGCCGTTCTGTCACACGGTCCGGCCGGCGGTCCGGTCAGCGGCCGTGGCAGATTGGGGGGACGATCCATGAGCGGCCGCCGGGCCGCGTCCCCTCGGCGGAGGTTTCCCTTGAGCGCGCTGGCCGACTTCCAGAACTCCATCTACCTGCAAGGTCTCGGGGACGTGCTGCCCACGCTGCCCACCGATCCGACCAAGCTGGAGGCGCGGGCCGAGAAGGTCCTGTCGGCGCAGGCGTTCGGGTACGTGGCCGGGTCGGCGGGCAGCGAGGCCACCGCGAGGGCGAACCGCGCGGCGTTCGACCGGTGGCGGATCGTCCCGAGGATGCTGCGGGACGTGGCCCACCGGGACCTTTCGGTGGACGTCCTCGGCACCTCGATGCCGTCCCCGGTGCTGCTCGCGCCCATCGGCGTCCAGTCGATCTTCCACCCGGACGGGGAGCTCGCGGTGGCGCGGGCGGCGGCGGCCACCGGGCTCACGATGGTGCTCAGCACGGCCGCCTCGTACGCCATGGAGGACGTCGCCGCCGCCAACGGCGAAGGCTCGCGCTGGTACCAGCTCTACTGGCCCAAGGACCGCGACCTCGCCGCCAGCTTCCTGGGGCGGGCCAAGGCGGCGGGCTACACGGCCCTCGTCGTGACCCTGGACACCTTCACGCTGGCGTGGCGCCCGCGCGACCTGGACCGGGCGTACCTGCCCTTCCTGCGCGGCATCGGCGTCGCGAACTACTTCAGCGATCCGGTGTTCCAGCGGGCGATCGGCGGGCCCGTGACGGAGGCCAACCGCGACGCCGCGCTGCTCCACTGGGTCGCCAACTTCGGGAATCCCTCGCTGACCTGGGACGACCTGGCCTTCCTGCGGGAGCACTGGGACGGGCCGATCGCGCTCAAGGGCATCCAGCATCCGGACGACGCCCGGCGCGCCGTGGACGCCGGCATGGACGGCGTGATCGTCTCCAACCACGGCGGGCGGCAGGTGGACGGCGCCATCGCGTCCCTGGACGCGCTGCCGGGCGTGGTGGAGGCGGTCGGCGACCAGGCGACCGTGCTGTTCGACAGCGGTGTCCGCACGGGGTCGGACGTCGTGAAGGCCCTCGCGCTCGGCGCCAGGGCGGTCCTGCTGGCGCGCCCGTACGCCTACGGGCTGGCGCTCGCCGGCGAGGCGGGGGTCCAGCACGTGCTGCGCTGCGTTCAGGCGGACCTGGAGCTGACCATGGCCCTGTCCGGAATCAGCCGGCCTGACGAGCTGACTCCGGAGATCCTTGTGCGGTCGTAGTCACCGGGGCTGGGACGGGCGGGGTGAAGATGTCATAGAGGCGGGCCATGGCCGAGTCGATTCCGGCGATGGCCTGTGCGGACGGCCCGTCCGGTATGGGGGCGGGCTCGTACGCTTGACCGTCCGCCCGGCGCCCTATGGCGCGGCGGACGAGACCCACGTTGCGCCGAAGTGCACCCGTGGGCGCGCCAGGTCTCAGCGCACGGACGTGGGCGACGGTTCCGTACAGGATGTCTATGGCGTCGGCGGGGTGCGGCCGCGTGTCCCGGTGGACATGTCGCTTGAGAAGACGATGTGCGCTCAGGGGGCCGTGAAGGCGATCCAGTTCCGCTACTGCCCGCTCGAACTTGCCTACCGCGTCCGGCTCACCACGGAGGACTTCGTCCAAGGCGGCCAGTGCGAGGGCTGTACGACGGCGTAGGACGTCCCGGGTGCGGAACGGCAGGACCAGCCAGGCCGCCGCGACGCCGATGACGGCACCGACCAGGATCGCCTCCAGGCGGTCGCGCAGCAGCGGGCCGGCCGCCTGCCCGAAGTACCCGTAGAGCAGGGACAGGGCCGCCGTCACTCCGCCCGCCCAGTAGGCGTAGTTCACCCTGCGGAGCGCGATGGCGACGCCAAGGATGACGAAGATGAGGACGACGGCGTTCTGGTCGCCCGGAGCGAACGTATCCGAGACCAGGGCGGCCACCACCGTGCCGCCCGCGGCGCCGAGAGCGCGCAGAAGGCCCTTGTGGACGGCGTCGCCGCGTCCCTGGGCGCCGCTACAGACGATGAACGCCGTGAGCACCACCCATGACCAGTGGTCGGGGTAGAGGAGGTGTCCTGACGCGAAGGCGGCCGCGAGCGCCGTCGCCATCTGGGCGGCCATCCGGGTGCTCGCCGCGAGGCGCCTCCCTGTGGCCCTGGCCGGACTCGCCGGTGCGGGCGGTGGCGTGCGCTCCTCCTCGCCGAAGCGTTGGACGAGCAGGTGGACGGCCGTCACCCAGAAGCAGGCGAGCAGAGCCACCACAGGCGTCCACAGGAGCCGGTCGGTGGACGAACCGGGCACCGCATGGGGGACGACGAGGAGGGCCATCGGCGGAAGCAGCATCAGCCTGCTCGCACCGGCGAAGCGGCGCCCGAACCGGCGGAGCCAGATCGCCCCGGCCACCAGCGCGGTGAACAGGGCGTCGCCCGCGAACGCGTGGTCGGCCATCAGGGTCCCGAGCTCGACCGACACCAGCGCCACGGCGGGGAGGACGGCGAAACCGAGGAGCCGGTCGGCCCGGGGCGCGTCCTGCTGGCTCCGTGCCAGCGTGACGGACAGGACGACCGCCTGCATGACGGTGTCCACGTGCAGGTGGGCGAGATGTTCGAGCAGGAGGGCCGAGCCGAAGGCGGCCAGTGTCGCCGCCATGGCGGCGCAGGCGGCCGTCACCGCCCGTATCGCCGGGGAACCGGCCCCGGCAGCGGCGAACGCCATCGACACCTCCGCGAATTCGTAAGTGATAGCGTAACATTATGGCGGACGAGCGACCTGACGTGCCGCGGGAGGCCGTGGCGGAGATCCGGCACGGGGTGATGCACCTCGCGCGCCGCATGCGGTACGCGCGAGGGCCGGACGCGCTGAGCAACAACAAGCTCCTCGTGCTGAGCCACCTGTACCGGCGCGGACCGAGCACGGCCGGGGACGTCGCCGCGGCCGAGGGGCAGCGCCCCCAGTCGCTCACGCGCGTCTTCGCCGAGCTGGAGGCCGACGGGCTGATCGCCCGGGCCCGCGACGACCGGGACCGCCGCCAGGCCGTCCTCTCCCTCACCGCCGAGGGGCTGGCCGCGTTGCGCCGCGACATGGACGCGCGGGACGCCTGGCTGGCGGCGGCGCTGGCCGGCCTCGGCGAGACCGAGCGCGAGGTGCTCCGGCTCGCGGCCCGGCTGATGGACCGGCTCGGCGAAAATTAGTCCGTGATCCCTTAATGAGTTTCCCGGGCGGGGAACCGGGTAGCACAGCCGCATGCGCTGGCCCGATCACGCCATCTGGTGGCATGTCTATCCGCTCGGTTTCGTCGGCGCCGAGCGCGCGGCCCCGTCCCTCGACGAGCCGCCTTCCGCCCAGCCGCCCTCCGTTCAGCCGCCCTCCGTTCAGCCGCCCTCCGCCGCGTCCTCCGCGCCGGAGGCCGTCCAGGGGGAGTCGAGGCTCGCCAGGATCGCGGGCTGGCTCGACCACCTCATCGCGCTCGGCTGCAACGGCCTGGCCCTCGGCCCCGTCTTCGCGTCCGAGACCCACGGCTACGACACCGTCGACCACTTCCGCATCGATCCCCGCCTCGGTGACGAGGCCGACCTGCTGAAACTGGTCGAGCAGGCGTCCGAGCGCGGGGTGCGGGTCCTGCTCGACGGGGTGTTCAACCATGTCGGCCGGAGCTTCCCCGCCTTCACCGACGCCGCCGCCCGGGGCGCGGCGTCCCCCTACGCGGGCTGGTTCGACCCCGACGGCCAGGGCGACTTCCGCACGTTCGAGGGGCACCACCGGCTCGTCGCGCTGAACCACGCCGAACCCCAGGTCGCCGACTACGTCACCGACGTCATGACCTACTGGCTGGAGCGCGGCGTGGACGGCTGGAGGCTGGACGCCGCCTATGCCGTCCCGACGGACTTCTGGAAGACGGTCACCGATCGCGTCCGCGCGCGCTTCCCGGACGCGTGGCTGGTCGGGGAGGTCATCCACGGCGACTACGCCGGAATCGTGGAGCGGGCCGGATTCGACTCGGTCACCCAGTACGAGCTGTGGAAGGCCATCTGGAGCTCGCTCAACGACCGCAACCTTTTCGAGCTCGCCTGGGCGCTCGGCAGGCACGACGAGATGCTGACGACGTTCGCGCCGCAGACGTTCCTCGGCAACCACGACGTGACGCGCATCGCGAGCCGGCTCGACGACGAGCGGTACCTGGCGCACGCGCTGGTCGTCCTGCTGACCATCGGCGGGATACCGTCGATTTACTCCGGGGACGAGTTCGGCTTCCACGGCATCAAGGAAGAGCGCGAAGGCGGCGACGACGCCATCCGCCCGTCCTTCCCAGAGCGTCCGGAGGAGACACCCGGATATGGTCGCCCCTACCACCGGCTCCACCAAGACCTGATAGGCCTGCGGCGACGCCACCCCTGGCTCGTGCGCGCGCGCACCACGAAGGCCACCTTGACGAATACGGCGCTTTCCTACACGGTGGGGTCCGGCAGCGACCGCCTCGCGGTCGTGCTGAACCTCGCCGACGAACCCGCCGAGGTGGACCTGCCGTCCGCCGTATGGACGTGTGTCGCGGGCGAGGCGGCCTTCTCCGCCGACGGGGCCGTCGTCCCTCGGGCCGGATGGGCGATCGCCGAGACCAGCCACCCGTGACGTTTGTCATGGGTGACCCCTGCGGAACCCATGGCCAGGTTCTGACGTCCGTGACTGCAGCCCCGCGCCGCCCGGCGGCAGCATGGAACCCATGAAGCCGCCCATGATCGAGGTACGCGACCTGCGACTGGACCAGGCCGTGCGGGACGTCTCGTTCACCGTCGCGGAGGGTGACGTCTACGCGCTGCTCGGCCGTTACGGGTCGGGCAAGACCACGCTGCTGGAGATGCTGGCCGGGCTCCGGCGTCCGACCGGCGGGACCGTCCGCGTCCGCGGCACCGATCCCTACACCGACCACGACACCGTGCGGACCGGGACGGTATGGCGGGACGGCGGCCTGTTCCCGGGCCTCACCGTCGCCGAGGTCGTCGACACCTGGCGGCGCTGGACCCTGGACCCGCTCACCCGCGACGACGCCCTGCGGCTCACGGGCCTCACCCGTCTCGCGGACGTCCCGTTCGAGCGGCTGACGCCGGGGCAGCGGCGCCTTCTCGACCTCGCGCTCGCCCTCGTCGGACGGTCGGACGTCCTCTTCCTGGACGAGCCCACCGCCGGGCTGGACCACGCTCCGGCACGCGCGGTCTGGGCCGTCCTGAGGTCCCTCGCCGCGCGGGGGACGACGGTGGTGATCACCACCAGGGATCCTGAGGAGGCCTGCCGCGCCGACCGGATCGGCGTGCTGGACGAGGGCCGCCTGGTCACCGGACGCCAGGCCGGCCGCCTGCGAGCGGCGTGAGCCGCGCGGCCACCGGCGGCGCGAGCCAGGCGGCCACGGGCGGCGTGAGCCGGGCGGCCGGGCCCGTGAGCCCCGCGGGCCGCGGGTGACGCCCGGGGCCGCATACGCTGGGCGCGTGCAGCCGAGGATCCCGCGCCACACGGTCATCGCCGCGATCATCGTGGGGATGACGCTGGTCACGCTGGCCGGGTTCATGCTGCCGCCGCTCGCCGCGGAGATCACCGCGCCGTCCCCGGACGCCTGGCGGGTACTGCTCGGCCTCGCGAGCGTCGCCGGCGTGTTCGCGCTGTACGCCCGGCTGCTCTGGCTCAACCTGATGCGGCGGACCGCCGCCGGGCACCGGTTCGGGCTCGCCGCGATCATCGCCGTCTCCTGGCTCCTGCCGCTCGCGTTCGAGCCGGGGCGGGGCTGGGAGAACGCGCTGCTGCTCCCGTCCGGGCTGATCGCCGTGGTGCTGCCGCTGCGGCGGGCCGTCGCGGTGGCGGCGGTCGCGACCGTTGTGACCCCGGTCTACGGCGCCTTCCTGGGAGTGCCCCCGCTGGCCGTGCTGTACGAGGCCGCGGGCGTCCCGATCGCCGCGTTCTCCGGCTATGTCCAGGTATGGCTGTTCCATGTCGTCCAGGAGCTCCAGGAGGCGCGTGCCCGGGCGGCCCGCTCCGCCGTGGGGGAGGAGCGGCTCCGCTTCGCCCGCGACCTGCACGACGTCCTCGGCCACAGCCTCCAGGCGGTCGCGCTGCGCGCCGAAGTGGCCGAGCGCTACCTGGAGCGCGATCCGGGCCGCGTCCGCAAGGAGCTGGCGGAGATCCAGTCGATGGCGCGGGACGCGGTGAGCGACGTGCGCGAGGTCGTCCGCGGCTACCGGGCGACGTCGCTGCGCACCGAGCTGGACGGCATGTCCGCGGTGCTGCGCGCCGCCGGGATCCGCTGCGCCAGCCCCGCGGTGTCCCCGGAGCTGCCCGCCCACGTCCACGAGCCGCTCGGCTGGGTCGCCCGGGAGGCCGCGACCAACGTGCTGCGGCACTCCAGCGCCACCTGGTGCGAGATCGCCGTCTCGGCGGACGGGGACCGGGTCGCGCTGGAGATCGTCAACGACGGCGCCGGGCGCCGCTCGGCCCCGTCCGGCGGCGGGGGCGCGAGCGGCAAGCCGGCCAGCGCGCCCGACCACGCGCCGTACCGGATGCGGGCGATCGCCCTC
>NZ_CAACUY010000034.1 GCF_900659615.1 Actinomadura fibrosa
GAACGCGCCGTAGCGCAGCACGATCCCCTCGATCCACCCCGCACCCAGCACCGCCTTCTCCAGATGCCCGACCGCGGCGATCATCGCCGCCATCGGCGCGACCGGCGCGGGGTCCAGGGGGTCCTCCTCGCTCTTGACCGGCCCACCGGTGCGGCCGTAGGTGAACGCGCCGTTGCTCTGCGCGACGAACCGCCGCACCCCGTGGGTCCGCGCGGCCGCCAGCAGGTTGTCGGTGCCCTCGATCCGCAACCGGTCGGTCGCGGCGAAGCTGCGCGCGAAATGCCGGGTGTCGATGTGCCCGATCGCGGTCAGCTGGTTGACGATCACCTCGGGAGCCGCCTCACGCACCGCCGCCTCGACCTGAGCCCGATCCAGCGCATCGGCGATCACCGGCACCGCACCCCACTGCGCCGCCCGGGCCTTGCCGGCATCGCTGCGCACCATCGCGAACACCTCATGCCCGGCCTCCACCAGACGCGGCAGCAGCTCCTTGCCCATCGCCCCGGTCGCCCCTGCCACCAGAACCCGCATCGTCGGCTCCCTTCCTCTCCGGTTCGATCTCGCCACTTGAACCGAAGAGCCCGCCGATTGCTGACAGAACCCGGACGTGATCCACCTCACACCACCAGCAGCGGCTCCCCGTGGTCGGCCGCGGCCCCCTGCCCCCAGTCGCGCGTTCGAGCGTCCCGGCCACTCGGCGACGGAGATCGGCGCGGACGGGTGCAGGGTTGTAGTAGCTAGTTGTTTCAGTCATAGTTGAAACTACTAGCCAGCCCACTACGAAGTGAGCCGTGGAACACGTGACCCCCAACAGCCTCGACACCCGCTGCGCCGGTGATCTCTACCTGCCCGAGGCGGGCAACGCGATCCTCGGGCACAGCGTGCGGAGGCCTCGCGTGTGGAACGCATGGCGGTGCATGGAACGCCTCCGGGGCCGTGCTGGTGTCCATGCGCTGCGCGACCATCCGCAGCAGGACTGGCAGCACCGCGAAGGCGAGCAGAGCGCTCGCGTGCCGCACCTGACACCGGAGGGAGACAGCACGTCCGGCTTCCGGGCATCACCACGACACCCACCCGTGACCCGGTGGCCGCCATGACACAGTGAACCGGCACGCGATCAGCAACGGAGGGTGCGACGATGAGCACTGAGGAGCAGCAGGACCGGCTGGTCCGCTGGGTGGAGCGGGTGGCCGCCTTCTGCGTCGAGGAGTGGGGCCTGCCGCCCATCACCGGACGCATCCTCGGCTGGCTCATGATCTGCGATCCGGCCGAGCAGTCCGCCGGGCAGATCGCGGAGGTCATCCAGGCCAGCCGGGCCTCGCTCACCTCGAACATGCGGTTCCTGACCGCCATCGGCCTGGTCAAGAAGGTGCGAAGGCCCGGCGATCGCGTCTCCTACTACCGCATCGAGGACGACGCCTGGCAGAAGGTCATCCAGCGCAAGCTCGAAGGCCTGAGCGCGTTCGGCGAGATCGCCGACGAAGGACTCACGATCGCGGGCGGCGAGAGGCACCGCACCGAGCGCATCAAGGCCGCCCAAGACTCCCTGACATGGCTGCAGAACCTCGCGGCCCGTCATCCGCTACGCCGTTAAGGAATCCCCATGCCCCGCTGGCAACCCAAGCTCGGACTGATCCAGGAGACGCTGCTGCTCACGCTCCACGCCAGAGCCCTGGACGCCGGGCTGCCCAGCCCGATCCTCGGCGACACGCTCTCCGCCGACCTGGCCGGCAAGATCGATTACGACTTCGGCAAGCTGAAGGTCAAGCCCAGTCTCGTCCTCACCACCGCGCTGCGCGCCAAGAGGCTCGACGATGTCGTCCGCGCCTACACCGCCGCTCACCCCGGATGCGTGGTGCTCGACCTGGGCTGCGGCCTGGACACCAGGATGTACCGCTGTGATCCGCCGCCCGGCGTCGACTGGTACGACATCGACTTCCCCGAAGTGGTGGACCTGAGGGCCGAATGCCTGCCCGGCCGTTCCCACCTGGTCGGAGCCGACCTCACCAGCTCCGACTGGCTCGCGGCCATCCCCGGGGACCGGCCGGCGATGATCGTCGCCGAGGGGCTGCTCCCCTTCATGCCCGGAGACTCCTTCCAGGCGATGATCCGCGCCCTGACAGGGCATCTCCCTTCGGGCGAACTCGCGCTCAACGGCTACACCCGCTTCGCCGCCTGGGCCATGAAGTACCACCCGACCATCAAGGCGCTCGGCATCAAGGCCGCCCAAGGTTTCGACGACCCACGCGAACCGGAGTCCTGGGACGCCGGCCTCGAACTGATCGAGGAGCAGATCCTCACCCGCGCACCGGAAGTAGCCCGGTTCCCGCAGCCCCTGCGCGCGCTGACCCGTCTCACCGCCCGCAGCACGGCCTTGTCTCGGCAAGGGGCACGCATTCTCCGCTACCGGTTCTGAGTCCGGGCGGACGCCTCCCTAGGGAGAGGGCGGGAGGAGGCGGAATTTGGGTCCTGACCGAAAGGAGGACGGGCGCTAGTGTCAGGATCACATCCGGTCTTGACCGAAAGGGTCTCCTCGTGATCCAGCGTCGCCAGTTCCTCCAGACGGTTGCCGTCGCGGGCGGTATGCCCCTCCTGTCCCCCGGCCTCGCGAGCGCCACGGAACGTCCTCCGCGCGAGGCGGAGGGGACCGTCACCGAGCTCGGCCCGGCCAGCGTCACCACCCCGCTCGGCAACGGCGAGTTCGTGGACGGGGTCCTCTACGCGGGCACCCGGGGGCTGTCCCCCAACGTCGTCGGGGCCTACGACCTGGCCGAGGACGCCGTCACCGCCCACGTCGACATCCCGACCGGCATCGGCGTCTGGGCCATGTGCAAGGTCGGCACCGACGTCTACGTGGGGACGCACAGCCAGTCCGACCTCTACCGCCTCGACACCCTGACCGGCTCGGCGACCAAGGTCGGCGCGTACTCCTACCACTTCATCTGGAACCTCGCCGCGTCCCCCGACGGCAAGGTCTTCCTGGCCATCTCCGAGCCGGGCCGCGTGGTGGAGTACGACCCGGCGAGCGGCGCCAGCCGCGACCTCGGCGTCACGGTCGAGGGCGAGGCGTACGTGCGCAGCATCGCCGCCGACGAGACCACGATCTACGCGGGCGTCGGCGCGCACGCCCACCTCGTGACGATCGACCGCGCCACCGGCGCCAAGCGTGACATCCTCCCGGCCTCGCTCGTGGGACGCGACTTCGTGGCCAGCCTCGACGTCTCCGGGACGCACATCGCGGGCGGCATCTCGTCCAACGGCGAGGTCCTGGTGATGTCCAAGAGCGACCCCGCCGACCACCGCATCATCACCACGTCCGAGAAGTACGTCCCCTCCGTGCTCCTCCACGACGGCTACGTCTACTTCACCGGGCGCCCCTCCGGCGCGCTCTACCGGTGCGCGCTCGACGGCGGCGAGGTGGAGACGCTCGGCGTCGCGCAGCCGGAGGCCGCCACGCACCGGCTGCTCGCGCACGAAGGGAAGGTGTACGGGGTGCAGGACGGCGCCGTCTTCGTGTTCGACCCCGCCACCAAGGCGCTCGACTACGTCAACCTCGTCCAGCGCGGGTTCAGGGCGGCGCCGGAGCAGCCGATGTCGGTGCATTCCGACGGCAGGCGGGTCTATGTGGGCGGCAAGGGCGGCGCCGACATCCACGACCTCGCCACCGGGACCCGCACGCGGCTCGGCATCCCCGGGGAGCCGAAGACCGCGCTGACCGTGCGCGACCGCACCTACCTCGGCGTCTACACCCAGGGGCTGCTCTACTCGCACCGGCCGGGCGACGCCGAGGCGACGCTGCTGGCCAGGACGGGCAACCAGCAGGACCGGCCGCGCGACCTCGCGTACGACCCGGCGACGGGCCTGATCGCGATGACGACGCAGCCGGAGCCGGGGCATGTCAACGGCGCGCTGTCGCTCTACTCGCCGCGCACCGGACGGTTCGAGACGCACCGGCCGGTGGTCGAGCGGCAGAGCCTCTACGCGGTGACGTGCCGGCGGGGCGTCGCCTACATCGGCACCAACGTCCAGGAGGGGCTCGGCCTGCCGCCCGTGACGACGACCGCGCGCCTCGCCGCGTACGACCTGCGGCGCCGCAGCCTGCTCTGGCAGGTGGAGCCGGTGCCGGGGGCGAAGGTCGTCCCCGGGATCGCGCACACCGAGCGGGCCGTCTACGGCGTCACCGACACCGGGGTGCTCTTCGAGTTCGACCTGCGTCGGCGGACGGTGACCCGCACGGTGCAGGTCGGCGCGCGCGGTTCCGACCTGCACATCGTGGGACGCAGCGCCTACACGACGGACGGCCAGGCCGTCTACAAGATCGACCTGGCCGCTCTCACCGTCAGGGTCATCGCCGGCGGGCTGGCGGGCGAGTGGTTCGGCGGCGAGCCCAAGCTCGCCCTCGACCCCTCGCGCCGCGCGCTCTACGGGGTGAAGGGCCGCGCGCTGGTGCGCATCGCGATCACGGGGTGACCGCGGCGGGGACCGTCAGCGCCGGGCACCGGGGATCGAGCCTGATCCGGGCCAGGTCGCGGCCGATCAGGGCCCAGGCGTTCCACGAACCGGGCTCGAAGGCCAGCTGCGGGTTGGTGTACCACTCGTCGCCGAGCCCGGTCGCGAGGAGCTTGGCCTCGGTGTGCAGCGCGTAGACGTTGCCGCCGCCGAAGTAGGTGGAGGCGAACACCCGGCCGCGGTGCACTTCGATCTCGCCGTACCCGGGCAGGGCGCCCTGGTGCGTGATCGTCCGGGTGGCGAGGTCCATCGCGAACCAGCTCGCGTTGCGCTTGTAGACCCCGTACAGCACGCCGTTGTGCACCTTGATGTCCTGGAACGTCCGGTAGCCCTGGACGGGGTCGACCTGCCAGAGGACCTTGCGGGTGGCGAGGTCGAACGCGGCGACCGACGCGGACGTCTTGGTGGGGGGCGTGCCCCCGCCGCCGAGCACGTCCCCGCCCAGGTAGACGACGCCGTTGGCGGAGTCGAGCGAGAGGCTCATCAGGCTCTGGTCGGGGATGACGTCGACGTACACCTGCTTGTCGCCGGTGTCGGGGTCGACCACCGACAGCGCGCCCTTGAGGTTGGCGCCGAGCGGCGCGGTCGCGACGAGCAGCTTGTCGGTGCGGGGGTCGTACTCCAGGTCCCACGGGCGCTGCTGCCCCTGGCCGAGGTAGCCGAGGCTCCGGATCCGGCCGGTGCCCGGGTCCAGCTCGATGATCTGCCCGCTCGGGTAGATCGCGGCGTACACCTTGTCGCCGCGCCGGACCATCGCCTTCGGCTCGCCCGGCACCCACAGCCGCCGCTGCGCTCCCGTGCTCAGGTCCCGTACGGTCACCGCGTAGTGCCCGCCGATGTAGAGCGCGCGGCGGCCGTGGTCGAGCAAGATCGACTGGGGCCGCTCCGAGCCGGTCGTCAGGCCGGCCTCGATGAGGTCGGTGTAGGTGACGGCCTTCGTGGTGAGGTCCATCGTCCACATGCCGCCGCTGCCGGAGAACCCGGTGAGCCGGTCGCCGTCCGGTACCAGCCGGCGCGTCTCCTCCCCGAGCCGCGGCGTGCCGAGCTCGGTGGGCGCGCTGTCGCCGGTGCGGTAGCGGTAGACGGTGCCGTTGGGCCGGGACGCCAGGTAGGCCGTGCCGTCGGCCCCGAAGGCGATGGTGTCGAGGGTGACGCCGCCGAGGTCGACCGACCGCGGGTCGGTGCCGTCCTTGCGCACGTCGAGGAGGGTGGTGCCGCTCGCGGCGAGCACGCGGTCGCCGTGCTCGGCCACGGCGCCGATCCCGGCGGGGCCCTGCGCGAGTTGCCGGACGGCGCCGTCCGACCGCCGGATGGCCATCAGCTTCCCCTTGTCGAGCAGCCCGGCGTAGACGTTGTCGGCGTCCGCCGCGACGGCCCGGACGTAGCGTTCACCGGCGGCGAGCACGCCGAAGTCGCGCACGGCCCCGGTCGAGGGCACGTACTCCCAGACCCTGCCGTCGGGGTAGGTGCCCGCGTAGAGCGTGCCGTCGGGCGCGGTGGCGAGGCTCCAGACGAACCCGCCGTTGCGGCCGAACGAGCGCAGGTGCTGCACCTCGCCCGTCGCCGGGTCGAAGCTGTAGAGGTCGGGCACCGGGTAGGTGCCGATGTAGATCTTGCCGCCGGACACGGTGGTGGCCCAGGCCCCCTCGGCCTCGCCGGCGGCGGGCGCGTCGGGCAGCCGGACCTCGCGGACGACCTTGTTCGTGGCGAGGTCGATCTCGGCGAGCAGCGGCGGCTTGAGGCCCCGGGTGACGACGTACGCCTTGCCGTCGTGCACCGTCGCCCCGACGATCGCGCCGGTCAGGGACGCGGGGCCGAACGTCTGGTAGCCCGGCGCCGCGCAGGACGCCGGCGAGGCGGTCGCCGCGAGGGCCCCGGGGGCCGGTGGGATCGCGGTTGCGGCCAGGAGGGCAGAGACGATCACGGCCCGGGCCCGGCGGCGGGAACGGCTTGGGTGCATGCCGTACCTCCTCAGTAGACTTATGGCCTGGACCGTAATCAGCGACGGCCGTGCTAGTCAACGGTTCCCCGCTCTTGCTCCCGGCCAGGGACCGGCTTAGGGTCTTGACCGATATCGGCAAGAGAGGGGTCCGATGACGGCATTCTCGACGGAACGCTTGATCGGCGGGCTCACCGTCACGCTCGATCTCGACGTCCTCATCGGCGCCCATCCGGATCGGGACGGTCCGCCCGGGACCCCCGAGGCGGTCCTCGGCGCGCTCGCCGCGCACCGGATCACGGGCGCGGCGGTGGCGAGCCTGCGCGCCGCGCTGTTCGACATGGCCTCGGGCAACGACGAGGTCCTCGCCCTGGCGGCCGAGCGTCCCGAGGTGGTACCGGTCGGCGCCGTCGACCTGCGCGACCCGATCGGCGCCGCGGCGGAGATCGACCGGCTGGCCGCCCTGTCGGTGCGGGCGGTGCGGCTGTTCCCGGACGAGCAGCACGTCGAGGCCGACTTCCCGTCCGTGCGGCACGTCGCCAAGCGCGCCGCCGGGCACGGGCTCGTCGTCCTCACGGGCGGTGACGTGCGGCGCTTCTGGCGGCCGTTCGGAGGGCTCGGGGCCACCGTCGTCTTCCTCGACACGCACTTCTACCACCTGGGCGACTTCCTGGTGGCGGCGGCCGACGAGCCCGGTTTCCACACCTCGACCCGCCTCCTCAACTCCCCCGACGCGCTGGAGACCGCGGCCGCGCACCTGGGCCCCGACCGGCTGGTGTTCGGCTCGCGCACGCCGCACACCGAGACGGTCGTGCCGCTGCTGCGCCTGGCCACCGGCGGGCTCGACCCCGCCGGCGTCGCCGCCGTCGCGGGAGGCACCGCCCGCCGCCTCCTCGGGCTCGATCCCGGAGCCGCCTCATGATCATCGACGTGCACGCCCACTGGGGCCCGTGGTTCTTCACCATGGACGTGACCCGCCTGAGCCTGCGGACCATGGACCGCTACGGGATCGACCTCGCGATCGTGTCGGCGACCGAGGCCGTCATCTACGACGCGCCGCACGGCAACCGCGCGCTGGCGGAGGTGCTGGAGACGACCGACCGGCTCTACGGGTACGTGACGGTCAACCCCCGGCGGCTCGCCGACGCCGAGCGGGACCTCGCCGCCTACCTGCCCACCGGACGGTTCGTCGGCGCCAAGATCCACACCGACTACACCGGGTCCCCGGTGTCCTCGCCGCAGATGCGCGACGCCCTCGCCCTGCTCGCCTCGCACGGCTGCCCGGCGCTCGTCCACACGTGGGGGACGTCGGTGCTCGATCTCGCCGCGCTCTGCGAGCAGACCCCCGGCCTGAAGGTCATCGCCGGCCACATGGGCGCGGACGGGTACCGGCACGCGATCGAGGCGGCGAACGGCTGCGACCGGGTCTACCTCGAACCGTGCTGGTCGCAGGCCCCGGCCGGACGGTTCGCCGAGGTGGCCGCGGCCGTCGCGCCCCGGCAGCTGCTCTTCGGCACCGATGCGACGCTCATCGACCCGGCTTCGGCGTTCGGCGCCGTCGCGGCCGCCGGCCTCTCGGACGAGATCGCCGAACAGGTCGCCTGGCGCAACGCCGCCGAACTGTTCGGCCTGCCCTCGCCCCGATCCCGGAACACGGACGGCGTCCAGGGTGAACCGGAACCTCTCCCCCCACGCCTGCCCTAAAGCTCCGCCGCAACTCCAGGCCGACGGGCCCCTCCGCCTCCGCCGCAACTCCAGGCCAGCGGGGTCATCCGGCCCCGCCGCGGCTCCGGGTCGGCGGGCTTCTCCGGCCCCGCCGCGGGCTACGGTCGGCGCGCCGGACCCGCGTCGGCATGCCGGACCCCGCGTCGGCGCGCCGGGCCTGCGTCGGCGTGCCGGGCTGCGTCGGCGTGCCGGACCCCTGCGTCGGCATGCCGGGGCCTGCGTCGGCATGCCGGACCCGTGTTGGCGTGTTGGGGCTGTGGGTGGCTCGGTTGTCATCGGGCCTGACCGAAAGCCGTGGGGTGCTCCCAACATGCCCTTTCACGGCCCCGATCCCGCGCCGGACGACTCGATTCGCGGCCGGTGGGCGGTGCCGCCGGCACGGGAGGCGACATCGACGCGGTTCACGCGGTGGCCGACACGTGTCCGGACGACAGCGGGATCGGATGTTCCGTCCCCGGTCAGGCCGCGATCGGCAGCACCGGTGGTCCGCCGGTACCGGCCGGGCACGGTGCGCGGCGGTGACCAACGGGCTCCGCCGGCGGGGCGGAGATGATCCACATCACGCCCAGGCATTGACACCCGAAATCCGCCGCGGCTACTTTCGGCCTAGACCGTTATTGTTCCTCGTTCCGCCCCCTGCCCCCACGCGTCTCCTCGAACTAAGGGGTCCCGTTCCGATGAAGATCAGTCGCAGCCGGCTCACGGCGTCGATCACCCTGCTCACGCTGGCCACCGGGCTCACCGCCGCCTGCGGCGGCGGCTCCGAGGGCTCCGGCGCGTCGCTGACCCTCTGGATGTATCCGGTCATCACCGACGTCCAGGCGAACAACGCCTACTGGAAGAAGATCGAGACGGACTTCGAGGCCGCCCACTCCGGCACCGACCTCAAGATCGAGCTCCAGCCGTGGGACGGGCGCGACACCAAGGTCGCCACCGCGCTGTCCGGCGGCAAGGGCCCCGACGTCGTCCTGCTCAACCCCGACCAGGTCCCCCAGTACGTCGCCAACGGCACGCTCAAGCCGGTCGACGGCACGGTGGCCGCCACGAAGAGCGCCTTCCTGCCCAACGCGCTCAGCGCCCTGAGCGTGGACGGCAAGCTCTACGCCGTCCCCATCTACCACACCGTGACCAGCATGATCTTCAACAAGAAGCTGCTGGCCAAGGCGGGCATCAGCACGCCGCCGCAGACCTGGGACGAGGTCAGGGCCGCCGCGCCCAAGCTCAAGGCCAAGGGCTACGCCACCCTCGACTACTCGGCGTCCTCCGAGGCCTCGCTCAACATGAACTTCTACCCGCTGCTGTGGCAGGCGGGCGGCAGCGTCTTCACCCCGGACGGCAAGAAGGCGGCCTTCGACAGCCCCGAGGGGCTGGAGGCGCTCACGTTCCTCACCGGCCTCTACAAGGAGGGCGCGGTGCCGAAGAGCGCGCTGACCAACAAGAACGTGGTCGCCGACCAGGCGCTCGGCAAGCAGCAGGTCGCCGCCGGGCTGATGAACGTGCCGGCGGACGCCGAGATCGCCGCGAAGACCTGGGGCGAGGAGAACGTCATCGTCGGCCTGCCGCTGGAGGGCCGCAAGCGCGTCGGCTTCGGCATCCCCGGCGGCCTGGCCGTCAACGCCAGGTCCAAGCACACCGCGGCGGCCGAGAAGTTCCTCAAATTCATGATCGACCCCAAGCAGATCACCAGCCTCGGCACCGCGTCCGGCTTCCTGTCGCCGCGCACCGACGTGAAGGTCCCGCCGCCCAACCCGCGCGCCGCCAAGTTCGCCGAGGCCCTGCGATACACCTACCCCGGGGACGCCAACCCGGCGGCACGGCAGGTCATGGCGCTGCTGCGCACCGAGATCCAGGCGGCGCTCACCGGCAAGAAGACGCCGAAGCAGGCATTGGAGGACGCCGCGAAGCAGGCGGACGACCTGCTGTCGAGGCAGCGGTAGCCGACCGACGATGAACGCGAACGAACGGCCAGGTCCGGGCGGCGGCGTCCGCCCGGGCCACGGACTCGTGGAGGCGTCTGTGCCCATGTCCAGCGCGGCCGCCGTGGCCCCTCCCCCCGGCGGCGACGCCGAGAAGGGCCCGGCAGCCGGCGGCCCGCCCCAACCCGGCGGGGGCGGGGGCAGTGGCGGGCGGGCCCGCCGGCGCCGCCAGGCCCGGGCCGGGCTCCTCTTCGCGGCCCCGATGCTCCTGCTGTTCGCGGTGTTCCGGTTCGGGCCGGTGCTCGGGGCGGTCTTCCTGTCGCTGACCGACTACCGCCTGAACGGCGAGTGGACGTTCGTCGGGGCCGAGAACTACACCCGGCTCGGCGGCGACGAGCTGTTCCGCGACAGCCTCACGGTCACGCTGCTGTACGTGGTGATCTTCGTGCCGCTGACCGTGCTGCTGTCGCTCGCCACCGCGGCGATGCTGCACCAGGTGGTCTGGCGGCGCGGCCTGTTCCGGGGGATCTTCTTCCTGCCGTACGTGACCAGCATCGTCCTCGCCGCCGTGATCTGGAAGTGGATCTACGACGCCGAGGACGGGCTGCTCAACGGGCTCCTCGGGCTCGCCTCGCTCGGCCCGGTCGACTTCCTCGGCAGCGGCGGGCTGGTGCTCCCCTCGATCGCGCTCACCTCGGCGTGGAAGGGCTTCGGCTACTCGATGCTGATCCTGCTCGCCGGGCTCCAGGCGATCCCGCGCTCCTACACCGAGGCAGCCATGATCGACGGGGCCGGGCCGTGGCAGCGGTTCCGGCACATCACCCTTCCGCTGCTGCGGCCGGTGCTGTTCTTCGTGCTGGTGATCGAGACCATCAGCGCGTTCCAGGTCTTCGACGCGATGTACGTGATGACCGGCGGCGGACCCGTCCGCTCCAGCTACTCCCTCGTCTACATGCTCTACGACTCGGGCTTCAAGTTCTTCGACTTCGGCTACGCGAGCGCGATCGGGCTGGTGATCTTCGTCTTCGTGCTGGGCGTCTCCCTCGTCCAGCGCCGGTTCCTCGGCAAGGAGGACTGACCGCCATGGCGGCATCCCGCACTGCGGCCCGCGCCGGACGGCTCACGCTGCCGGTCCTGCTGGTGCTCACCGCGATCGTCACCATCGCCCCGTTCGCGGCCATGGTGCTCGTCGCGTTCGCCCCGGAGAGCGGGCAGACCTTCCCGGACGCGCTGCTGCCGGACCGGCTCACCCTGGCGAACTTCGAGCGCGTGCTGTCCGGCTCCGACGTCCTGCGCTGGACGTTCAACTCGCTGGTCTTCTCGTTCGTATCGGTCGTGCTGGTCCTCCTGTTCGCGGCCATGGCGGGCTACGCGTTCGCCAAGAAGCGCTTCCCGGGGCGCGACGCGGTCTTCTGGGCG
Organism: Actinomadura fibrosa; assembly: GCF_900659615.1. Lineage (GTDB taxonomy): Bacteria > Actinomycetota > Actinomycetes > Streptosporangiales > Streptosporangiaceae > Spirillospora > Spirillospora fibrosa. Next base: position 11,509 of record NZ_CAACUY010000034.1, read on the forward strand.
CTGCTCGCGACGCTGATGGTGCCGTTCCAGGCCACGCTCATCCCGTCCTACATCCTGGTCTCGCGGCTGGGCGGCGTGGACACCTACTGGGGCATGATCGTGCCGACGCTCGCCAACGTGCAGGCGATCTTCCTGATGCGGCAGTTCATCGTCCAGCTCCCGGACGAGCTCTTCGAGGCCGCCGAGATGGACGGCGCCTCGGAGTGGCGGATCTTCACCACGATCGTCCTGCCGCTGGTGCGGCCGGCGCTCGCCACCCTGGGCGTCTTCGTCTTCCTCTGGCACTGGAACGACTTCCTGTGGCCGCTGGTCATCGGGCAGTCCGGCGAGATGCAGACGCTCACCGTCGGGCTGGCGACGCTGCAGAGCGAGGACGTGCCGATCAACCAGGTCATGGCGGGCGCGACCATCACGGTGGTGCCGAGCCTCCTGGTCTTCGGCCTGCTCCAGCGCTACCTCACCGACAGCATCGCGATGACGGGCCTCAAGGGCTGACCGGCCCGTGGTCATCGACATCGACCGGGTGCTCGGCCCGATCCCCGAGGACGACGTGGCGAGCGCGGACGAGCAGGGCCTGCTCGCCGAACTCGACCGGCTCCGCATCGACCTGGCCTGCGTCGTGCATTCCCACGCGCTGTTCCACGACCCGACGTCCGACCCGCCGCGGACGGTGTCCGACCGGCTCGTGAGGGTGCCGGTCCTGGTGCCGGGACCGCTCGGCACCGGCGCCGTCCCGGCGCGGCTGGTGCGGCTCTGCCCGGCCGAGCACCGCTTCGCGCTCACCGGCCCGCACGGACTGGCGCTGGCCGGCGACCTGTCCGACCAGGGCACGGCGGTGCTGCTGGGCTGGGGTTCGGCGACATTCGAGGAGATCCACCACCTCGCGACGCGGTACCCCCGGCTGCGCCTCGTCCTCATCGACACCGGCTACCGGAGCCTGCGCGAGCTGGCCGACCTGATGGACGCCCACCCCGCGATCGGCGTCGACACCGCGACGCTGAACGGGCACCGGAGCGTCGAATGGCTGGCCCGCCGCTACGGCGCGCACCGCGTATGGTTCGGCACGGGCGCGCCGGTCGGCGACGACGCCGGGCCGCGCTTCCAGCTGGACCATCTCGACCTGCCCGGCGCCGACGTCGCGCTGATCGCCGGCGGCAACGCGCGTGCCCTGCTCGGGCCCGGCCGGGACGGCCGGTGAACGACCCGGACGCCTGGCGCGGCAGGGTCGTCGACGCCCACGGCCACCTCGGCGGCTGGTCCGGTTTCGCCATCGCCGACACCTCGGCCGAGAGCCTGGTCGCGCTGATGGACCGTTGCGGGGTGGCCGCGATGTGCGTGTCGCATCTGCTGGGCGTCGGTCCGGACGCCCGCGCGGGCAACGCCCTCCTGCTCGCGGAACTCGCTCGGTGGCCCGGCCGGTTCCTCGGTTACGCCGTCTACGATCCGCACGACCCGGAGGCCCCCGGCCGGGTGCGCGACCTCCTCGGCGAGCCCGGCATGATCGGGGTGAAGCTGCATCCGGACACGCATCGGCACCCGCTCGACGGCCCCGGCTACGAGCCCGCCTTCGCCGCCGCCGCCGCGACCGGCGCGATCGTGCTGTCGCACGGCGAGCACGGCTCGCCCTGGTCCGACCCGGCCCGCTTCGCGACCGTCGCCGGACGGCACCCGGCCGTCCCGCTGCTGATGGGCCACGCCGGGCTGTGGCCCTCCGGCTTCGCCGCAGCGGCGGACGTCGCGCAGCGGTGCCCGAACGTGGTGCTGGAGACCTGCGGCTCGCGGATGACCGCCCGGCATCTGGCGCGGCTGGTGGCGGACGTCGGCGCGGACCGCATGGTGTTCGGCTCGGACGCGCTCTTCCTCGACCTGCGCGTCGGCCTCGGACGCGTGGTGCTGGCACCGCTCGACCCGGCCGACCGGGACCGGCTCCTCTTCGGCACAATGACCAGGCTCCTGGAAGGAGCACGATGAGGCCGCCCCTCGACGGCGGCACCCCCGCCCGCACGGTGAACGGCACGGTCGGCCTCTTCCTGGCACTGCGCGCCCCGGCGTGGGCGGCCCCGGCGTGGGCGGCCCCGGCGTGGGCGGCCCCGGCGTGGGCGGCCCCAGCGTGGGCGGCCCCGGCGACGAGGTGATCGGGGCCGCCGAGGCCGAGCGCAGGCACGGGTTTCGGACTCAGCCGGAAATGACGTGACCGAAAGCCTCGATGGCGCGGAGGGCGTCCGCCTGCGGCATCCCGGGCGGCTGGACGCGGAGCACGACCCCGTCGGCGCCCATCGCCGCGTAGCGCTCCAGCCGCTCCGCGCACTGGCCCGGCGAGCCGATCACGCTCCGCGCGGCGATCTCGTCCCAGCCCTGCGCGTAGCGGCCCGCGTCCGCGGAGGTGCGCTTCCAGCCCGTGTAGGCCTCGTACAGGTCGCGGAGCGGAGCCTCCAGCGCCTCGCGCGCCTCCTGCGACGTCGGCGCGCAGTAGCCCTCGCGGCAGACGATGACCTCGGCGCCGAGCGTGCCGGGGCCCCGCTCGTACGCGCGGTACTCCTCGATCTTCCCGGGGAGGTCGGAGTCGAGCTCGTTGAACGAGGTCGTCCAGCCGTCGCACATGCGCGCCGTCCGCTCCAGCACGGCCGGGACCCGGCCGCCGTTCCAGAGCCTGGGGCGCGGCGCCTGAACGGCACGCGGGGCCAGGAACGCCTCCTCGACCTGCGTGAACCTCCCCTTGAACGTGACCTCGTCCTCTGTCCACAGCCGGGTGAGGAGCCCCAGGCACTCCTCGAACCGGGCGACCCGCTCGCGCTGCGGGACGCCGAAGAGGGCGAACTCCTCGGGCCGGTAGCCGAGCACGAACCCGGCCGTCAGCCGGCCGCCCGACAGCACGTCGATGTGCGCGAGCGTCTGGGCCAGCACGACCGGGTGGTAGAACGGCGCGACGATCCCGGCGGTGGCCAGCCCGATGCGCTCGGTGCGCGCCGCGATCCAGGTCAGCGAGGTGAGGATCTCGTGGTAGCCGGGCCGGTGCAGGTGGCGCTCGCCCAGCACGACCCACGCGAAGCCGGCCTGTTCGGCGAGCCGCGCCTGCTCGACGGCGTCGTCCAGGGACGGGCGGTCCGCCGCGTCGCCGTACAGGTTCAGATACAGGCCGAGGCGCATGGGGCCGTCCTCCAGTCGTCGGTGGCATTGACATCAGCCGAGCACGCTACTTACGGTCTAGACCGTAAATCATTTGCCCTCTCATTGCGACCCCAGCAGAGGAGTCAGCCTTGAGCGTCGCCCTCCCCCGGCCCGGCGAGCGCCCGCCCGCGACCGGGGGCCCGATCGCCACGATCCGCACGTGCGTCGTCCGGGCCCCCTACCGCCGCCCGTTCCAGATCAGCAGCGGCGTCAGCACGGAGCTGATCAGCCTGGTCGCGGAGGTGGAGACGGCGGACGGAGCGATCGGCGTCGGCGAGACCTCGCCGATGACCGCCTACACGGGCGAGACCCTCGCCGGCGTCACCGCGGCCGTCGAGGAGCACCTCGGCCCCGCCCTGATCGGCCTCGACCCCCTCGACCGGGCCGGCGCGCACGTCGCGATGGACGTCGCGCTGCGCGGCCAGCACGTCGCCAAGGCCGCCCTCGACATCGCGCTGCACGACCTGGCCGGGCGGCTCGCCGGATGGCCGGTCACCGCGCTGCTCGGCGGCCGGGTGCGCGACCGCGTCCCGATCGCCTGGGTGGTCGGGCTCGGCACACCGGACGAGATGGCGGCGGAGGCCGCGGACTACGCCGGGCGCGGATTCCGGCACATCAAGGTCAAGGGCGGTCACGACCCCGAGCGCGACCTCGACCTCGTGCGCGCCGTCCGGACCGTCCTGCCCGCCGACGCCGAGCTGTGCCTGGACGCCAACGAGGGCTACGACCTCTCGGCGCTGCCCGTGCTGGCCAGGATGGCCGACGCCGGGCTCTCCCTGCTGGAGCAGCCGCTGCCGCACTGGGACCTCGACGGGCTCGCCCGGCTCCGCGAGCGCCTGGACGTCCCGGTGATGGCGGACGAGAGCATGCGGTCGCCGCAGGACGCGCTGGAGATCGTCCGGCGCGGCGCGGCCGACGTGCTCAACATCAAGATCCTCAAGGTGGGCGGGCTGCACCCCGCGCTGCGGATCGCGGCCATCGCGGAGGCGGCCGGGCTGGCGGTCAAGGTCGGCTCCATGCCGGAGCTGGGCGTGGCGACGCTGGCCGCGCTGCACCTGGCCGCCGCGCTGCCGGGCGCGACCGTGCCCGCGGACCTGGTGGGGCCGCTGCTGGTGCGGGACGAACCGCTCGCGCCCTCGGCGTTCGCCGCCGCCGACGGATGGGTGGACGTCCCGACCGCCCCCGGCCTCGGCCACGACCTGTGACCCGGAACGGAGACCCGACGATGCACCCACTGGTCGACCGGCTGCGCGGCACCCTCCTGCCCGCCGTGGTGACCCCGATGGACCGGCGGGGCGTCGTGGACTACGACGCCCTCGCGGCGTACGCCGACCGGATCGCCGCCGGGCCGATCGGCGGCGTGGCCGTGTGGGCCCACACCGGGCGCGGGCTCCACCTCTCCGCCGGCGACCGCGACCGGGTGCTGACGACGTGGCGGCTGGCCACCGCGAAGCCGATCGTGGCGGGCGTCGGCGTTCCGCGCTCGGTCTCCGCCCCGACCCTGGCCGCGGCGTCGGACGCGACGGTGGCGATGGCGGTGCGGGCGGCGGAGCTCGGTGCGGACGCCGTGATGGTCTACCCGCTGGCCGCGCTCCGCGAGGAGCCCGACGGGCACGACCGGACCGTGCAACTGCACCAGCGGGTGGCCGCCGAGAGCGGGCTGCCGCTCGTCGGGTTCTACCTGCACGCGGAGGCGGGCGGCTACCCGTACCCGCCCGCGTTGATCCGCGACCTCCTGGCGCTCCCCGCGATGCTCGGCGTGAAGACGGCGACGCTCGACAGCGCCATCGGATGCCAGGAGGCGATCTGGGCCGGCCGCGGCACCGGCAAGCTCTCCATCACCGGCGAGGACCGCATGTACGGCCCTTCGTTCATGTGGGGCGCCGACACCGCGCTCGTCGGCATCGCCGCGGCGCAGGCCGAGCTGAGCGCACGCGTGCTGCGCGCCTGGACGGCACGCGACCACGCGGCGTTCGTCGAGGCCTCCGACCGGCTCGACCGGTTCGCGGCGGCGACGTTCTACGCGCCGATCGAGGGATACGTGCAACGCATGCTGTGGGCGGCCGTCTGGGAGGGACTCGTCCCCGAGGCCGCGGCGCACGACCCGTACGGTCCCGCGCTGCCGCCCTCAGAACGCGACCGGGTAATCGCCTGCCTAGAGGACCTGCGCACCACCGCCGCGCACTGACCAGCCAGTTCCGCGGCGAAAACAACCGGCGGATCCGCGGCGAGCGACGGGGTGGGCGACGAACAGCAGCGACCGGCCGCGCGCGGCACCGCGAGCGGCGAGCAGGCGCGGCGACCGGCCGGGGGGCGCGGCGAACAGCGGGGGGTGCGGTGAGCGCCCTCCCGCCCGTCTCCCGCCGGGACGGCCGGGCAGCGGGGCGGCTGGGCAGCAGGACGACCAGGCGGTCGGGTGGCGGAGCGGTCGGGTGGCGGGGCGGCCGGGACGGCGCGGCGAGCGGCGGGGGGGCGGTGTGAGCGCCTCCCGGCCCGTCTCCCGCCGGGCGGCCGAGTGGCGGGGGCGGGAGGTCGGGGGTGGGGGCGGCGGGGGCGTGGCGGTCGTTCTCGTGGAGTCGGCGGACGGGCCCGCCTCTTACGCGAGCTTGCCGTGTACGTGGCGCATCGCGCGGGCGATGGTCTCAACGTGGTCGGGCGTGTAGCCCTCGTTCCAGTGCAGGATGACCAGCGTCCGGTCGATGAGGCGCTCCGCGTTCGGGCAGAGCCCGGCCGGATACGAGCGGCCCTCCAGCGGGAAGCGCGAGGCGCCGTAGACGGGCTCGTCCGCGAGCGCCGGGTTGGCGTACAGGGGGCGCTCCAGATACCCGGCGACCGCCGGGACGCCCTCCGCGGCGAGCGCCTCCGCCCAGGCGCGGTTGCCCGGATCGTCCGGCACCGTGAACGGGAACAGCCACCAGGCGTGCCCCGCCGGATCGGGAAGGCCGATTCCGGTCAGGTCCCGGAGCGAGTCCAGGAGCCGCCCGGCGCTCTCCGCGCGGCGGGCGACGACCCCGGCGGCCTTGGCGAGCTGGGCGCGGGCCACCGCGGCCACGAGCTCGGTCATGCGGTAGTTGAGGCCGAGCGACAGGTGCCGCCGGCCGAGCGTCCGGTCCCAGCCCTTGTCCATGAACAGCCGCATGCGGCGGGCCAGCTCGTCGTCATCGGTGCAGCACAGACCGCCGTCACCTGCGGTGATGTGCTTGTACTGCTGGAGGCTGAAGCACGCGATCTCGCCGACCGTGCCGAGCAGATCGCCTCCGGGGGTGGTGCCGAGCCAGGCCTGGGCGCAGTCCTCGATGAGGATCAGGCCGTGCCGGTCGGCGACCGCGCGGAGCCCCGCGAGGTCGGCGGGCGCGCCGAAGAGGTGCACCGCGATGATCGCCCGGGTGCGCGGGGTGACCGCCGCCTCGACCGCGGCGGGGTCCAGGTTGCCGGTGGCGGGATCGACGTCGGCGAAGACGGGGACCCCGTTCTGCGCGAGGATCGGCGCGACGGTCCCGAAGTCGGAGATGGGGGTGGTGATGACCTCGTCGCCGGGGTCGAGGCGCACCGCCGCGACGGCGAGGTGCAGCGCCGCCGTGCCCGAACTCGACGCGACCGCCGCGCGGCGGCCGTACAGCGCGGCCATCTCGGCCTCCAGGGCGCGTGCCTCGGTGCCGAAGGTGCTGCACAGCACGGCACTGTCCAGGACGCGCAGCACCGCCTGGCGCTCCTCGGCTCCGAGCGTCCGGCCGCTCGGCGCCAGCACATCGGGGAACCGTCCGCCGTCCGCGCCCATACCTCTCCTGCCTTCGGTATTTTCGGTCTTGACCGAAAGTTATTTCACGCCAGGAACTGCGTCAAGAGCGCAGGCGTGGGAGGTAACGATTCCCGAGGACGGTGCACTAACCTAGCCGGTTGAGGGCTGGACCTAAATAGAGGAGCAGAGAGTGCCCATCACCATCGGGGTCGTGGGTCCCGAAGACCTCGTCCACCGCGCCGTCGCGGTGGGCACCGAGATGGGCGGCGCCGTCATGTCCGGCCTCGCCTACCGGCACGAGGGCGAGGCCGTGGAGGTCGTCGCGGCGGCCCCCGAGGAGATCGACGCGTTCCTGTTCACCGGTGTCGTCCCCTACACGACGGCCATGGCCGCGGGCGTGGTGACGCGGCCCTCGATGTACGTCTCCTACGACGGCGCGACCCTGCTGCGGGCGCTGGTCGAGCTCCTGCGCCTCGGCCACGACGTGACGCGCGTCTCGGTGGACACGCTCCGCCGCGCCGAAGTGCTGGAGACCCTCACCGAGGCCAAGCTGCCGACCGACCAGGTCCAGGTGCTGCCCTACAAGCCCGGCCTCACGTCCGAGGACATCGTCGCCTTCCACCGGACCGCGCGCGACCGGCACGACACCCGGGTGGCCATCACCTGCCTGGGCTCCGCCTACAACGTGCTGGAGCCCCAGATGCACACCGTGCGGCTCGCCCCGTCGCGGTTCTCGATCCGCTCCACCATCCAGGCCCTCATCCTGACCGCGGTCGGGCAGCAGGTCGGCGACGCCCAGGTCGCGCTGGGCCTGATCGAGCTTCCCGGCCCGGACGACACCCTGGCGGCGGACGCGGTGACGCTGGGCGGCAGCCTGGCGCCGCTGCCCGGCGGGCGCCACCTGATGGTGACCACGCGCGGCCTCCTGGAGCAGGCCACCGAGGAGTTCACCCGGTTGCCGCTGCTCGACCGCCTCGCCGCGCGGCACCCGACCGTGCACATCGGCTTCGGCATCGGCCGGACGGCGGCGGAGGCGGAGTCCCTGGCCAAGCGGGCCCTCGGCCGGGCCGGGGCGGCCGGCGCCTCGGTGGGCGTCGTCGCGATGGCCGACGACGTCGACATCGTGATCGAACCCGCCGACGGCGGCGAGCCCCCGGCCGAGCGCGCGGCCGAGAGCCTGCCGCTGCTGGCGCGCCGCGTCGGCCTCAACGCGCAGACGCTGGTGCGGCTGCGCGAGCTGGTCGCCGCCCGGCCGGACGGCCTGACCACGCACGACGTCGCCGTGCACCTGGACGTCCAGCAGCGCACCGCGCGGCGCGTCCTCAAGCGCCTGGAGCGAGCCGGGATCGCCAGGCCGACCGGCAGCCAGCAGCGGGGCCGCACGGGCCGCCCCCCGACCGTCTACCACGTGAACCTCTGACCGCGCCCCACCGGCGGCCCGCCGCCGCGCGCCGCCACTTATCGGTTGCCGGGTGCCGGAGGGTGGTGCGGCGCCAGGGTGGGCGGGTGTGGGGCGTCTCGGGCGTCTTTGAGGTGGGTGATGTCGATGCAGTATTCGCAGATGCCGTCGTCGGGGAGGGCGCGGCCGACGAATAGCATCCAGCGGCGGGTACCGTCGGCGAGGATGTACTGCTTCTCGTAGGGGCCGATCCGGCCGGTGGCTTCGAGGACCTCCAGTTGCGCTTCGCTTGTGGGATCCAGTCCGGTGGGGTCATGGCGCGCCAGTTCAGGGCACGGGTGTCGACCTGGTCGCGGGTGTAGCCGGTCATCCGCAGGAACATCTGGTTGGCGTCCACGATGGTGCCGGTCTGGTCGAAGTACGGCATCCCGACGTTCTCGGTCTCCAGGAAGCGGCTCAGCCGGTCCTGGTTGACCTGGCGGATCCGGGAGAGTTCGAGCCGCGCGCCGACGCGCGCCACCAGTTCGCGGGCCGAGAACGGTTTGACGATGTAGTCGTCGGCGCCGGCGAGCAGCCCTTCGACGGCGGTCGCCTCGCCCGCGCGGGCGGTGAGCAGGATGACCGGCAGCGCGGCCAGGTCGGGGACGGAGCGGACGGTGCGCAGCAGCGCGAAGCCGTCCAGGCCGGGCATCATCACGTCCGCGAGCACCAGGTCCGGCCGCTCGTGGCGGGCCAGCGCCAGGGCTTGGGCTCCGTCGCTCGCGGTGGTCACGCGCCAGGTCGGGGCGAGGAGGCGGGTCAGGTAGTCGCGCATGTCCTGGTCGTCGTCGACGACCAGGACGCGGGCTCCCGGAGCCCGCGGCGGCAGCTGCCCGCCGGTCTCGGACGCGCCGAACTCGGACGCGCCGAACTCGGACGCGCCGGTTTCGGACGCGCCGAACTCGGACGCGCCGGTCTCGGACGCGCCGACCTCGGCCGCGTCGAACTCGGACGCGCCGGAGCCGGCCGCGCCGGGCCCGGCGGTGCCGGTGGGACTGCCCGGGCGGTGGCGGTGGTGCGAGGCGCCGTTCCAGCGGGCGGCCTCGCCGGCCATCGCCGCCGCCAGGTTCCGGGCGGGGGCGGCCCGGTCGGCCGGACGGGTGGCGGCGTCCTGGATGCGGGGACGGGCGCCGCGCGGGACCCATACCGTGAGCACGCTGCCCTCGCCGACCTGGCTGGTGACGCGGATGCGGCCGTTGTGGATGCGGACGAGTTCGTGGGCCAGCGCCAGCCCGATCCCGGTGCCCTCGTGGGTGCGTCCGCGGGCGTCGCGGACGCGGTGGAAACGCTGGAACAGGCGGGGCAGTTCGTCGGCCGGCCAGGTCGGTCGGGGCGAACCGCGCGCGCATCCGGCCGGTTTCGAGCTGGGAGAAGTCCAGCAGCGTGTCCACCAGCCGCAGCAGCCGCCGGGTGTTGCGGTCGATCAGGTCCACGTCGGTCAGGTGCTCGCCGGCGGGCCGGTCGGGGTGCCGCTGCAACTGCTCCAGCGGGCCGAGCATCAGCGTCAGCGGCGTCCGGAACTCGTGCGAGACGTCGCAGAAGAACTCGGTTCTCGCGCGGTCGAGCTCGGTGAGCCGCTTCACCTTCTCCTGCACGCGATGATGCGCTTGCGCCTCGGCCAATCCGGCGTTGATGGTCTCGGCGGCGAGTGAGAGGAAGGCGCGGTAGTCGTGGTCCAGCGGCGAACGCGGGTCGGCGCCGAGGACGAGCACACCGAACACCCTGCCGTTGGCGCCGCCGTCGGTGTCGCCGTCCGGCTGGTCGCGCAACGGGTACAGCACGGCGGACCGCACCGTCACCGGCTCGGACCCGACGCCCTGGCCGCGGAACCGCGTGTCCAGGCCCTTCAGCACGATCGGCCGCCGGCCGTCCATGACCTGGGTCAGGGGCCAAGTCCCGTCGGGGGAAAGGCACAGGCTCCGGGGGGCGAGTGCGCTGCCTTCGGCCACGCCGACCGCGCCCGCGAGGTTCGCCCGCTCCCCCTCCAGCAGGTAGCCGATCGCGAACGGCACGTCCTCCGCTTCGCGCAGGCCGGCGAGCGCCTGCTGCAGCCCGCACGCCGCCCACTCACCACGGGGGCGGACGCCAGCCGGTTGACCGTGCGCTGCCGACGTGCGGCCAGCACCTCCCCGGTGCGCTCGCCGAAGAGGTTGAGGACTCCGACGACCCGCCCGTCCAGGTCGCGGACGGGGCGGAACTCGAAGTCCCACCAGGCGTCTCGGAGTTCCCCGCCGCGCATCAGCCGGTGCGGGAACCGCTTGACCCGCACCGCTTCTCCGGTGAGCGCGCGCTGCCGCAACGGCTCGACCTGCGGCTGCGTCCCGGGGTACACCTCCGCGTGGCGGCGCGCCAGAACCTCCAGCGGCGCGCGGGGCAGGAGCGGAAGCGCCGCCTCGTTCACCAGCATCAGCCCGTCGGGCCCCCACAGGATCATCGCCGGCTCGGGTGCGTCCATCGCGAGGCGCACCACCGCGCGCAGGTACGCCGGCCAGGTGTGCACCCGGCCGAACGGTGTCGCGGAGCAGTCGATCCGCTGCGCGGCGGCGGCCACCTCGCCCGCATCGCCGAACGTCGCCCGGTTCGTGTCGCGCTCGTCGTCCGGCCGCGGTACGGGGCGCCGGCGGTGATGTCGCCGAGCACGCCGGCGATCTCGTGCAGCGGCAGCACCAGATCGGCGCCGGCCGCCGCGGCGGCCATCGGCATCGACGGGTACTCCGCGCTGTCCTCGCTCTGGGCGACGACCAGGCCGCCGCGGGCCTTCAGCGCGGCCACGCCCGCCGCCGCGTCGCTCCCGGACCCGCTGAGCACCACGGCCACGGCACGCGACCCGAAGGAGTCCGCCAGCGAGGTCAGCAGGGTGTCGTGCGGCCGCGGCCGCTGGTCCAGCGGCGCCAGCGGACGCAGCGAGCACGTCCCGTCGGGCAGGACCTCCAGTTGCCGGTGCGGCGGGCAGACGCTCACCCGCCCCGGCGTCAGCGGCGCGCCGTCGGCCGCCCACCCCACCCGGTGCCGGGTGCGCCTCTCCAGGATTCTGGGCAGCGTGCTGCCCCGGCCGCCCAGATGCTGCTGCACGATCATCGCCGCCGGCAGATCCACCGGCAGGTCCCGCAGCACCGCCGACAACGCGTCGAGCCCCCCGGCGGACGCCACCAGAGCGACCACCTCGAAATCCGACGCCTGCCGCGGACCCGGCACCCACCCACTATCGACGCCACGCCCGGACAAGCCAGGGCGCGGGCGACATCGCATACGACGATCAGCGGGCTCGTCCGGTCCGCTCCCGGCACGGCGCAGGGCAGCGCGGCGTCCGGCCGGATGACAGCCTGGTGCCGCTTCCGCCGGGGATGGCAGAATTGTCTGCTGGCGGCCGGAGAAGGAGCGCCAGGGTAAGCAGGGCCTGGCGACGGCGGTCAAGACGAAGGCACCGACCGGCGCGGAAAACCTGGAGTACATCGCGGGCAGACTCCGAACAGGGCCTCACTCACGACCACCCTCGCGACGATGGGGAGGCGGTGGCCATGGACAACGACGCTTCTGATCATCGAAGCGGAGCGCGACAGCGCAGGCTCGCACTGGCCGATGCGGCGAAGCAGCAGCAGCAGCGCCACCAGGACGCCCAGCAACGCCGGGCCCGCGCCAAGCAGCACATGGCCGACGCCCGGGACGCATGGCGACAGCAGCAGCATGACCTGCACTGGCACGCCGCCACTAAGCAGCGCGGCGGTTCGGCCACGGCGGCCTTCTGGAATCCCTACCTTGGCCTGACCGACACCGGCGAACCGGCGACCGGCGCCGTGCTGCAGGCGCTCCTGGACGCCGTGCTGGAGATCGGACGGACCGACCGCGGCAACGTCCAGCTGCTCGACCAGACCGCCGGCGGGTTGCGGATCACCACCCACCACAATCACGCCCGGCCGTTCCTGCGGTTCTTCGACGTCGTCACCGACCAGGCCACCAGCTGCGGGGAAGCGATGACCAACCGGCGCCCGGTCGTGGTCGACGACGTCACCACCAGCCCCATCTTCGCCGGGACCGAGAGCATGCAGGTCATGCTCGACGACGGATCACGCGCCGTGCTCTCGATCCCCCTCACCCAGCCCACGGGGGAGATCGCCGGGATCGTCTCGGCCCACTTCTCCCGGTCCGGCCACCTCCCCACGGCCGAGCAGCGACTACTCCTGCACGCCCTGGCCCGCCGCGCAGGCCGCCTCCTGCTCCCCCAATCCGAGCACCCGGCATAGAGACCCCGGCGCCCCGCACCGCCCGAGCCCTACCGGGGCTGATCCCACCGGCTCCCGGTCCGGTGCTGAGGCAGGAGTGGTCACTCCCGTCCGGGCCGCCGACTGCGTCAGGCGACCGCCGTCCACTATCCAAGAGAACCGCACCCCAGTGATCTGCGGTTGCGCGGAGTGACGCTTATGGGGTGCGGTCGTCCGGTCCGGCTGGGGTAGCTTTCTGATCTCTGGACGTGTGTCGGTGACGGGTCCGACTCGCTGTTCTGGATCTTCTCGGCCAGCAAGCCGTTCGTCGCGCTCCTGGTGCACCAGCTCGCCGAGCGGGGCGCGCTGAACCTGGACGACGCCGTGGCCGCGTACTGGCCGCGGTTCGGCCGGCATGGCAAGGACCGCATCACCATCCGGCAGGTGCTTCAGCACCGCGCGGGCGTTCCCCTGGCCGGCAGCATGCTCGGCGACGCGCTCGCGATGATGAGCTGGGAGCGGGCGGTACGCCACGTCGAGCGGGCCCGGCCCCGGTGGCCGCCCGGGCAGGTCCCCGCCTACCACGTCATCACCTACGGCGTCATCCTCGGGGAACTCGTCCGCCGAGTCGCCGGCGTCCCGGTGCCGGACGCCCTCACCGCCGCCTTGCTCCGGCCGCTCGGCCTGCACGACACCTACCTCGGCCTGCCCGACCATCTGTGGCACCGGCACGTCCCGGTACGTGCCACCGCCCCGGTGGACCAGATCATCCGGATCGGCCTCAACCGGCCCGCAGCACGGCGGGCGGTGGTCCCCGCGGCGGGCATCTCCACCACGGCCCGGGACCTCGCACGGTTCTACCAGGCACTGCTCCAGGACGGCGAGCTGGACGGCGTGCGCGTCGTCGACCCGGCGACGATCGCACAAGCCACCCTGCCGTCCAGCGAGGGCGAGACGGATCGGCTGCTCGACCTGCCGATCCGGTGGTCACAGGGCTTCCAGCTCGGCGGACCCAGGCCGGGCGCCCGGCGCAGCCCACCGATGGGCAGGCTGAGCAGCCCACGCACGTTCGGCCATAACGGCAGCAACTGCTGCATCGCCTGGACCGACCCGTCCCAGCGGCTCCTCTTCGCCTACCTGACCGCCCTCCTGCCGCCCAGACACGAGGGCGCGGACCACATCAACAGCGTGAGCGACGCCACCAACGCAGCCTGTCGATAGGAAGGTGTCTTCGATCCCTTCAACGATAGACCGCGCGTTGGCCATCTCTTTCTCGCCTCGTCCGCCGCGAATGCATAGGCGGAGCCTCGATCGTGCGCCGGGTCTCCGGTGGTCGCGTCGCCGAGCGGACTTCGTTTTCCGCACAGCCGGGTGCCGCGGATTCGTTTCAGACATTGGCAGATCGGTGGCGGGCCCCGACGCTTGTCGTTATGACCGGGGTGACACGCGAAGTGGCAGGAGCTGTGGAGCGGTCCCATGCGGGACGGGGCACGGCGCGCGATGCGAGCGCGGGCGACCTTCTCTGGCGATCCAGGCATCTGCATGTCACGGCACGGGAGATCCGGCTTCGCGCGGAGTCGTTGTTGCAGGAGTACCGCGTCCTCGTCGAGGAGATCAGGGCCACCCTGGAGCATTCTCACGGCGCCCCCGCCCCGCGCGAGCCTTCGGGCGAATGACCCGCGCAGCGCAGACTTGTCAGGGGCGCGGACGCGCTTCCGTGCGCCTCTCAGCTCGTCACGACTTCGAGCCGTTCGTTCTCGACCTCACCGTCGGCGACGACTGCGCAACGCGAGTGTCGACGGAACGCTGCATCTCCTTCAGCCGCATGCGTGCCCGCGTCGCCTGCTGGGCGGCCGCGTCGGCATGCCGCTCCGCCTGCCTGGTCCTCGACTCGGCCTGCCGAAGACGCTGCTCCACCCACTCGCCGAACGCACCGAACTCGGCGACGACCGACCGCCGGCTCGTTCCAGCGGGAACAGACTGCTCCATCTCGGCGTATTACCCGCACGTGCCGCGCCTCAGACGACGCTGACACGATCCGGCAACCAACGACCCCGCCGACCGGCCGGACGGTGTCTCGCCTACCCGAATCGTTCGTCCCGGTCGGCCTCCCGCCGCGCTTCAATGGCCCGGCGCCGGTGCTCTTCCACGTCTCCGATTCCCAGGGCCGCTGCACGCTCGTGCAGCTCGGCGTTCCGTCGCAGCGTCCGGGTGGCGTTGCGGTAACCGGCCCGGGCCTCGACCTGACTCTGGTCCGCCGCCGCGCACGCCTGCTCCACCCGCCTGGCGATCAGCGCCCGGTTCTCCGCCGATACGCCGGCAACGAAGCCTCGCCTGCGCCCTTCCTCAAGCTCTTGGATGCGCCGACTCAGCTGTTCGTAGCGTTCTTCGGCGCGCCGGCGCCGGTCTCTGGCGCGGTCAGCCCGAGCCTGCGCCTCACTGTTGCGTAGGAGAAGAGTGTCCTCGTCCATCTCTCCGCCCTACCCGGCAGTCATCGGACGCAACATCCGGCAGGCCAGGAGAACCGTGGTCGCAGACCGTCACCAGGAGCAGTCCTCAGCGCCTGCGACCGCCGCTCTGCCACGCTCGGCGGAGATCGGCCACCCGCCAGAGCGGACCTCAGAAGACCTCGGCCGAGCGCGCCGGTCTCCCCGCCGCCCGGCAGCCGTGATCGGGCACGCTCCACGGCTCGGAGTCACTCGCCTCGTTCCGCGGAGCCTGGACGACGGTGGAATTGCCTTTGGTCGGCACCGTCTGGGCCGAACCGCCACGAGCCGCCGTCAGCGGATGTGGAGGGTAGTGGAGGGCAGCACACCGTAGATGGCGTGGTAGGCGGCGGAGAAGCGGCCGTGATTGGCGAAACCCCATCGGGCGGCGACGGCGGTCACGGTCGTGCCGCTGCCAGGGTCGGTCTCCAGAAGGTCCCGGTGGACGCGGGCCAGGCGGATCCGCCGCAAGTACCGCATGGGGCTGAGCTGGTGATGGCGGGCGAAGGCGTACTGCAGCGCGCGTGGGCTGACCTGGCAAGCGGCGGCGATCTCGGAAAGGCCGACGTCGGTATGGGCGTGGGCGTGGATGTAGTCCTCGGCGCGCCGGATCGTGGCCGGGGTGGCGGCACGCACGTTGAGATCGTGCCCGGGCGGCAGGGTGCTGGGGAACACCGCCAGTGCGGTGCGGGCCAGCAGCCGCCGGGCGCTGCCGAGGATCAGCGGGCTGCCGGCGGTCTCGTCGTCGTCCAGGACGGTCCGGACGAACGCCGAGGTCCGCTTCCAGTGCTCGGCGGCTCCGGCCGAGGCGGGCGCCAGGGAGGCGAACCGCAGCGGCGCGGTGTCGTCGCCGGACAGGGCACCGGCGGCCTGGGCCAGGGCCGTCGCGGGGATGGTGAGGATCGCGACCCGCAGCCGGTGGCAGGTGACGCGGTAGTTCCCGGCCGGCCAGGAGCCCAGGGCCACCTCGCCCGCCCGGTAACGCTCAAGGCTTCGTCCCCATTCGGCCTGCTTCGTCCCCCGCAGGAACTCCGAGATCGACAGGTCCTCGGTGCCGGCCAGATGCAGCGTCGCCTCCGGCGGCAGGGTGAAGTCCACGCTGCTGATACCGCCGGCGCTGACCTGGGAGATGGCCACCGACGAGGTGCGGTCGAACTCCGCCGACCGGCGCGCACGGGCGGCGTACATCTGGCCGATGAACGCGTACGCCTCGTCCGGGTCCGTCGTGCTGAACCGCGTCCGCTGCGGCGTCACGCGACCGGGCGGCGCGGATGAGCGGGTCACGGCGGAACTCCTTCGGGCCGTCCGTCCGATCAGGTCCGCAGGGTCTGGCTGGGCAGCACACCGAACGCCTCGCGGTAGGCGGCGGTGAAACGATCCGGCTTGGCGAAACCCCACCGGGCGGCGACCGCCTTGACGGTCGTGCCCTGCGTCGGGTCGGCCGCCCGCAGCTCACGATGTGCGTGTTCGAGCCGCACCCGGCGCACGTACCCCATCGGCGTGGTGCCGTAGTGCGCGCGGAAGGCGTACTGCAGGGCCCGGGCACCGATGCCGGCCGCGGTCGCGATGGCCGAGAGCGTGACCGGCTGGTCGGCGTTGGCCTCGATGTAGGCCACCGCCCGGCGCAACGCGGCCGGAGCGACCCAGCCCGGCCCGCGCGTATAAGGCGCGGTCATGGTGGTGTTGGGGAAGGTGTGCAGTGCGGCGATGGCGACGTTGCGCGTCATCTCCTCGGCCACCAGAGGGGAGGCCATCGGTGACGGATCGTCCATCAGCGCGCCGTTGGTCAGGTTGACCACCGCCCGCCAGTACCGATGCATGGCCGGGGAGACGGGCCTGAGGGCCTCGAAGCGCAGGGAGCCCGGCGGAGCGTCGAAGGCGTCCGCGGCCATCTGGTCCAGCCGCTCAAGCGGGAGCCGCAGCACGCTGAGGGTGATGTCGCGCATGGCGAAGCCGACCGGAACACCGACCGGGCAGGCGACTGCGGCGCCGGGCGCCAGTTCGACCTGGCCCTCGGCGGGCGTGGTGATCAGCACGTTCCCCCCGTCCACCACGAAGAACAGCAGGTAGTCGAACGGGTCGGTGGTCTGCGTGTAGTCCAGGGTGCTGCGGATGCGGTCGCCCGCGATCTCCGGCAGCTGACTGGTCCGCACCGCGAACCGGGCGTCGCCGCTCGGCCGCGCGAACCTCGAACGCGTCCCGACGAACGTCTGCCGCATGAACTCGGTGATCTCCTCCGCCACCGCCGAGGAGATCGAGGACCGCTCGGGCGGCTCCATGCGAGCACCGGTCTTCGACATGGCCGCCTCCCGGACGGGGCTCCAGACGGATAGACCTACCCCCACGATACGCACGTTCGGCCGGGAAACGATGCCGAACATCGCCATCTGCGACGAGCTGTGCACGATGGTCTTCCCAGGGCGGCAGCCCGCGACAGCCACCGGCGGCGCAGCGGAAGCACCCATGCAGCGAAGACGCTACCCAGAGGAACGAAACAGCAGACCCGGATACTGGCCGAATCACTCGTGCGCGCTTCTGATAGGGGTGTGGAGAAGCCCACAGACACCCCCGAAGAGCGGCTGGAGGCCGTGCTCAGGCATCTGGCGAACGCGCGCGCCAGTGCTGAGCAACGCCGAGCCGACGCACAGCGCCAGATGGCCTTCGCCGAGGCCGCACGAGACGCGGCCGCGCAAGCCCACGAGCGTCTCCGCGGATTCAGGTCCTCCTGAACCCCGGCAGTCCACCCAGCAACTCACCAAGCGCCTCCCGGAAGTGACCGCGTCGGCCGACCCGGCGACGAGATCGGAATGACCCCGGTCAGGACGTCGAGCCGACCACCGAGCTCAAGTACCGCTACCTCATCGATCACCACATCATCCCGGCGTTCGCTCGCGTCCGGTGAGCACCTTCACCAGCCCCGAGGAGGACGGGTCGAGCGATCAGGGCCAGCGAGGACGACTGCGCGCCCGGCCAGAGACCGACGACGCGCCGAAGCGAGTTCATGCCGGTGGACTGCCGGGGATAGGTAGGCGGACCTGATCTCGACGCTCATGACCGTGGAGGCGCGCTCGTGGGCGAGCGGGATGGGTGGGGCGGTGACCGCGTCCCCCGTGGCTCAGCCCCTCAGCGGCTCAGCCCGCATGGCGGAGCTCCTCGATGAAGGGATGGGGGGACAAGCCGAACGTCCAGATCGTTCTGGTGCCGGGCAGCCGGAGCATCTTCCAGACGCCGAGCCACTGGTCGGGCGCCAAGCGTTCGACACCCTGCGAGGAGGTCCACACGCCGTCCCGGTAGTGCAGGTACGAGGTGCGCCCCTGCGACATGTCGCTGCCGAGCCAGATCCCGCCCCGGCCGTCGTCCGCCATCCCCGCCTTGGCGCAGTACCACTCGGGAACCGGGATGTCCTCCCACGCGCCGCCCGTCCAGCGCAGCAACGTGTGGCGGCCCGGCATGACGCCGTCCAGCCGCCAGGCCCACGCGAGATGCGCGGACACCGGCAGGATCTGCGAGATGCCGAGGGAGGTGTCCGGCTCCGCGAGCGGGATGTCGGTCCACTCCGCGCCGTTCCAGCGCAAGGTGTACGTCCGGTCCCTGTTCCGCCCACTGAGCCAGACGTCCCGGTTCGTGCGGACGGCGAGCACCTGGGGCTCGGCCCATATCGGCAGCGGAACGGTCTGCGGGACCCATGCCCCGCGCTCGAAGCGCATGACGGTGTAGCCGCTGTACTTGTAGTGGTCGGCTATGGCCCAGGCCGTCGCGTGCGGAGCCGCGGCCAGCCTGAGCGGCGGGTAGGTGTCCGGCGGGTAGTCCACCGCGTGCCAGGTGGCTCCGTCCCACACCCCGGCCAGGTTCGAGCCGCCCATTCCCCAGGCTCTCCGGCGCCCGGACACCGCGACCATGTAGTAGAGGGCGGGCGTGGAGTAACGCGTCCAGTCCCAGCCGTTCCAGTGGAACATGCACGGGCCCCCGCCGTCGAAGCCCGCCGTCCACACGTCGCGCGGCCCGCTGGCGGCGATGTCGCCCAGCTCCCCGGCGCGGCTGACATCAGGAACCGGTATGTCCCACCAGACGGGCGGGGCGCCGGTCGGCGCGGCCGTCCGCCCGGTGGCGGCGACCTCGGCGGACGCGGAATCGGTGACCAGGGCGGTGGAGATCGCGGCTCCGAGGCCGGCCGAGAGGACCGCACGTCGGCTGACTGGATGATGACTCACCCGGACTCCTCAGGTCAGGAAGCGTGATCCCGGGCAATGTCTCAGCGTCCGGCGACCCCGCTCAACGTCGAGACCGGAAGCGGCCCGGACCCCGACCAGAAGCGGCCCGGACGCCGACAAGAAGCGGCCCGGACGCCGGCCGGAAGCGGGCTCGCGGCGGCCTGTGAGCGACCTGGGTGTGAGCCAGGGCAACCCCGCCCGTACCCACGTGGCCACGGGCACGGCCAGCGCGTTGCCGACCTGCCGGTACCGGGCGGTGCCGCCCTGTTTCCAGCCCCCGGCGCTGTAGCGGGTCCAGTCGTCGGGTGGGCCCATCAGCCGCTCGTACTCGACCGGCATCAGGTGTCGCACGCCCCGGCCGTCCACCACGTAGGCCCGCGCGGTGTCCAGGCCGATGCGGTGCCCACCCTCGGCATTGCAGCCCAGCAATCCGGTCAGGCGGCTCGAAGGCCATACAGCTAAGCCCCGAGCGCAGGCCGCGGCGTGCGTCGCGTGATGAGCCGGCAATGGTCAGCGGTCGTTCGCCGGTGGCCACCTGCCACTGGTGGCTCTTGCTCGACCAGTACGACAGTTCGCGCCGGCCGACGTGGAGGTTGACCGTCACCGTCCTACCAGCCGGGACTTTGACCCGGTCGAAGGCGGCGAACGACCGTATCGCGAACTGGACGCCCGATGGCCGATCGGCAGGGGTTCCCAGGTAGAGCGCTGAACTGGATACCCCAAGCCGGCAGTGCGCCGACCACCGGGCCGCCGTGGAGGCGGCGCGCAAGGCCAGGACCGCGGTCGTCTTCGCCTGGAGCAGCTGGAGCGGCAACCTGTCGACTCCGCTGCCGGAAGGCCAGGGCCAGCTGGTCGCCGAAGTCGCCGCGATCGACCCGAACACGATCGTGGTGCTGAACCAGCCCTTCGCCATGCCGGTGGCTCGGCAAGGTCAACGCCGTGCTCGACATGTGGTTCCCCGGTGACGAAGGCGGCTGGGCGACAGCCGACGTCCTGCTCAGGAAGAAGAATCCTGCCGACCGGCTTCTTCACCTGGCCCGCCGCGCTCAGCGGCCGCCATTCGTCCCGAGGTGTCGCCAGACGATCTGCTCAGCCTGGTGACGGCGGTGTCGCTGGCCACCGAAGGTAACGTACCGGCGGCCAGGCGCCTGCTGAGCCTGGCCCTGGTGGGCGTATTGCCGTGAGTCCGTCACAACCCACTGGCGAAACGGCGCACCCGCTCTCCATGACGGGCCTGCTCTTCGGGGGTCCTCGCAGGGCCTCCCGAGCGCTCGGACGTCCGGCCTACCGTCGAGCCATGGACATCACTTCCCGCACCGTCTTCATTGCGGGCGCGACCTCGGGCATCGGCCTGGAGCTGGCCCGCCGGTTCCGGGCCGCCGGCAGCACCGTGATCGTCGGCGGCCGGCGCACCGGCCTCCTCGCACGTCTCGCCGGCGAGGGACTCGCCACCGTCGAGATCGATGTCGCCGACGCCGGATCGGTGACCCGGGCGCGGGACGAGGTGCTGCGCACCCACCCAGGCGTCGATACCGTGATCACCATGGCCGGCACCGGGGCACCCGAGGACCTCTGGGATCCCGGCCACTTCGGCACGTCCGAGACGATCATCGAGGTCAACGTCCTGGGCACCATCCGGGTCATCGACGCGTTCACGCCGCACCTTCTCGCTCGCGGCGGCGGCGCGATCGTCACGGTCAGCTCGGGGATCGGGTTCCTCCCCTTCCCGCTCATGCCCACCTACGGAGCCTCCAAGGCCGCCGTGCACGCCTACACCGAGGCCCTGCGAGCGCAGCTCGCCGGCACCGGGGTGGAGGTCGCCGAGCTCGTCCCGCCCGCCGTCGCGACCGCGATCGGCGGCGGCAACCCGCACGCTCTCGCCCTCGACGCCTACGGCGCCGAGGTCATGAACCTGCTGGCGCAGGACCCGACACCGCGCGAGATCCTCGTCCAGCGGGTCCTCATGCACCGGTGGGCCGAACGCGACGGCACTTACGACGAGCTCGTGGCTCAGCGCTCGCAGGCGCTCTCGACGCTGCCCGGCCGCGCTGCCCGGGCCGGTTCCCGCCCATGACCACGAACGACGCCGGGAACCGGCTCGGCGCCTACCTGCGTGCCCGCCGCGCCCTCGTCACACCCGAGCAGGCCGGCATCCCGGCGGGCGGGGCCCGCCGGGTGCCGGGCCTGCGCCGCGAAGAGCTCGCGATGCTGGCCGGCATCAGCGCCGACTACTACCTGCGTCTCGAACGCGGTCGTGACACCCACCCCTCGCCCCAGGTGCTCGACGCGCTCGCCCGCGTGCTGCGCCTCGACGAGGCCGAGCGCGACTACCTGCACAGCCTGGTCACGCCGCCACCGCGCAGCCGGCGACGCCGGGCGCCCGAGCGCGTCCCGGCCCGGCTGCACCACCTGCTCGCGTCCGTGGGGGTGCCGGCGTTCGTGGAAGGACGGGCCTTCGACGTCCTCGCGGCCAACGAGCTGGCGACCGCGTTCTCACCCCGCCTGCGGCCCGGCGAGAACCGCCTGCGCTCGCTGCTGCTGGACCCCGAAGAGCAGGCGTTCCACGAAGACTGGACCGCGGCCGCGGCGGGGTTCATCGCCGCGCTGAGGGAGTCGATCGGCGTGGACGTCGACCACCCCAGGTTCGTGGAACTCGTCGGCGAGCTGTCCCTGACCAGCGGGCGGTTCCGCCAGCTGTGGGCCCGGCACGACGTCCGGCCCCTGGAGGGCGGCACCACCACGGTGCACCACCCCGTCCTCGGCCGCCTGCACCTGCACCGCGACAAGCTGCCCGTGGACGGGGTCCTTCTCGTGCTCTACTACGCCGACGCGGGCAGCGAAAGCGCCGAGAAGCTCTCCCTTCTGGGCTCGCTGGCGGAACCGAACAGCTGACCACCCTGCACGTCCAAGGCCGAACACAGGCCCTCCCGACCATCGCATCACTCTGCCAGTGCGGGCCTTGCGGCGCGGGCCTTCGGCACCCGTTCCCGCAGGCAGCCCACGATTGGCAGAGATGTAGGGCAGGGCGAGCACGGTGCCGAAGGTCAGCCCGGCCGAGACCGTGCCGATGGCCAGCCCACCATCCAGCGTCGTCGATCGTCCGTGACCACGCTCATCGTGTCCTCCGTGCTAGGAGGGGTTCTTGACCAGACCGAACCTGATCAGGCTGCGGGCGCTGTCCACGATCAGGTCCTCGTTGGACCGGGGTTGCCAGCCGAGCAGGCGGCGCGCCTTCTCCGCGCTCGCCCGCTTGACCTTGCCCAGTTCGTGGATGACCGCGCGCAGTGACGGGTCGAGGAGCGAGGCCAGGCGCACCAGCGGATCCGGCGCCTCCCGGGTGGGGACCCGCGCGCCCAGCCGGTCCCGGAGCACCCGGGCGATGTCGGCGATCCACAGCGTCGCGCCGGCCACCGCGAGGAAGCGCTCCCCGCGGGCCGCCGGGTCGGTCATCGCCCGCACGTGCAGGTCCGCGACGTCCCGTACGTCGGTCAGCGCGAACGACAAGCGCGGCAGTGCCGGCATGTCGCGGTTGAGCAGACGCTGGACGAGCGTGCTGGAGGTCGACAGCTCGGGCCCGAGGACCGGCCCGAGCACCCCGACGGGATTCACGACCGCGAGTTCGAGCGATCCGCCGTCACGCTCCACGAAGTCCCACGCGGCGCGCTCGGCCAGGGTCTTGGACTTCGCGTAGGCGCTCACGTGCGGGCCGTCGAGGTCGGTCCAGTCCTGCTCGGTGAATGTCCGTCCGGTATCCGGGTGGCCGTAGCTCATCGCCGCGAAGGACGAGGTCAGCACCACCCGCCGCACGCCCGCGTCGCGCGCGGCGCGCAGTACCCGCAGCGCACCGTCGCGCGCCGGCACGATGAGGTCGTCCTCGTGGCGGGGAACGGTGGCCGGGAACGGCGACGCGACATGGAGCACGTAGTCGCACCCCCGCACCGCGCTCGCCCAGCCATCGTCGGAGGTGAGGTCGGCGAACGCGAAGCCGAGTTCTCCCCCCGGTTCCGCGCCGCCCGCGCGCAGCAGCTGGCGGACGTGCTCCTCCCGTGCGGGCGAGCGCACGGTCGTGCGCACGGTGTAACCCGCTTCGAGCAACCGGAGGACGCAGTGCGCTCCGACGAAACCCGAGCCCCCGGTGACCAGTACCGACTCGCCGCTCATCCCTTGTGCTCCCGTGCCCTCGACTACTTTATGAGACATGAATGTCTCACGGCGAGACTTAAGCGTCAAGACAGCGGTGTCTCATTCTGATACGCTGCCGACTGCCATGGAACCGGTGACGCCTCCCCTCAGCAGCAAGAACTCGCCGCGCTTCGACCGCACCTCCGCCGCGATCCTCGACGCCGGAGCCCAGGTCTTCTCCGCAGAGGGCGCCGGCGCGAACCTCGCCGCCGTCGCCGCGGCCGCCGGCGTCAGCCGCGCCACGCTGTACCGCTACTACGCCAATCGAGAGGCCCTGCTCGACGCCCTCTCGGCCGACGCCCTCGACGCCGCGGCTCGCCGCCTCGCGGACGCCGGGCTTGAGCGCGCGACCGTGGAAGAGGCGATCGAGCGGATCCTGCGCGCGTTCGTGGCCCTCGGAGATCGCTACGCCGTGCTCACCAACGACCACGCGACACTCGAAACGGCGCACGAACAACTCGCCGCTCCGCTCCAAGACGTCCTCGCGCGGGGAATCCGGACCGGCGTACTGCGCGACGACCTCTCCGTCGAGATCCTCTACGAGTTCCTGGCCGCCACCATCCTCCAGGCGATCAAGCTCAACCAGCGGCACCGTCTGGGGCTGGAAGAAGCCAGCGCCACCGCCGCCCGCTTCTTCCTCGATGGCACCCGCGCGCGGAACTGACGGCCTGGCGGACTGCCCGCACCTTCACTCGACAGGCAGACTCCGAGCGAAACTCTGGGCGAACTCATCCCGCCAGCGGCCGCTTCGGGGACGGGACGACGGCGTCCTCCATGCGCGGCCGGACTCGCCGCGGTTACGCGCTTCAGCGACCTGCTCAAGCGACATGCCCGCCGGACGGCCACGAGGATCCCGTTGGGGCGCAACGCTTCCAGAGCCTCTCACTTGCAGCGACGCCCCGGCCGCCGTGGCTTTCACCGCGACCGTCGCCGCGCTGGCGTTGGCCGCGGTGGTGGCCCTCCTCCGGCTCGAACGCCGCCGTCCCGCCTCGGACGGCTCGGAGTCCGACCGGGAGTCGGGCAGCGCACCACGCCGACGATGACGCACGCTCTCCAATGGTTAGTGTGGCGGCATGCCGAAAACGCCGCGCACCCGCAGACCGCGTCCGGGCACGCCGGGCCGCTCGCCCCTGGCATGGCTGCCCAACGGCGAACCAGCCGACGTCTACAGCGCGCCATGCCCCTCCCGCGCCGCACTGGACCGGATCGCCGACAAGTGGACGGCGCTGATCGTCGGCGCCCTGTTCGAGGGGACACGGCGCTTCTCCGAGCTCCGCGCGGACATCGACGGCATCAGCGACAAGATGCTCACCCAGACGCTCCGCAGCATGGAGCGCGACGGGCTGGTGACCCGGCACATCCACCCGACGGTGCCGCCCAAGGTCGAGTACCGGCTGACAGACCTCGGCCGGACGCTGGAGGAACCGCTGGCCGCCGTGCGGAGCTGGGCGGAGAAGCACATCAATGAGGTGGAGCGGGCCCGGCTGGAGTTCGACTCCGACGAGGGCGCGCACTTGCAAGTGCGTACTTCCCAGTAGTTAGTGACTCTCCGATAGTGGGTGCAGCGGCCTCGCCGGAGGCCGCCCCCCGAGAGGATGGTCATGGTTCTGCCGGCTTCCCGCGCACAGGTCCGCCTCGGCGCGACCACTGTCACCTTCCTGCCCGACGGCCACGCGCGCGTCGTCCCCACGGCGGTGTTCCCCGCAAGCACCCCGACCGGCTGGGCAACGCACAGCGAGTTCCTGGATGCCGACGGGCGGCTCCCCGTCAGCATCGGCTCGTTCCTCGTCCGCACGCGCGACCGTGTCGTCCTGGTTGACCTCGGTTTGGGGCAGGTGGACTTCGAAGTCCCCGACCTGGCGTCGTTCAGGGGCGGAACCCTGCTTCGCAGTCTTGCCAAGGAAGGACTCGCTCCAGAGGACGTCGACACGGTCGTCTACACCCATCTCCACCACGACCACGTGGGCTGGACCACAGATGTGGCGCCCGGCCCCACACTCCCCGAAGGAAGCGCCCCCAGCGCCTTGACGTTCCCGAACGCGCGCCACCTCGTCGCCGAAGCGGAGTGGAAGCACTGGACGGGAACGGCGGAGGTCATAGGCCCGGACCCCGTCGCCGTGCAAGGGCCCCTGTCGGGTCGCGTGGAGTTCGTCGAGGACGGGCAGGACATCGCGCCCGGAGTCCGGGTCCGCGCGACTCCCGGCCACACGCCCGGACACCAGAGCCTCGTCGTCAACGATCCCGGCGACGACCGCCGCCTCATCATCCTGGGCGACGTGATGCACTGCCAGGTGCAGGTCGCCGAAAGCGAGTGGGGTTTCGTTTTCGACGACGCCCCTGCGGAGGCTGCGGCGACCCGCGAAGCGCTGCTCACCGAACTGGAGGACGAGCGGACGCTTCTGGCCGGCGGCCACTTCGCCGGTCACGTCTTCGGCCGCGTCCTGCCTCCCGTGACGCGCCGTGCCTGGAGCAGTGCCGAGTAGATCCACGTAGCGGCTACGGCCCGACGAAGGCGGTGTAGGCGGGGGCGCCGGGGTCAGCCCAGCGGTCGGCGTCCCAAGCCGTCGGACTCGGCACCCCGCGTCGGCTGGATCAGGTGAACAGGACGGGGCGTCCACCGAACCTGGCTCGCATTCGCCGCGCCACCGCCACCAGCACCCATCGGCCCGTGCCGCCGAACATCCGCGGCAACACCGACATATGACTCTCCACCGTGCGCTCGGAGACCTGCGGCACGTCGGCGACCTCCCGGTTGCGCGCCCTCCCCCAACGAGCCAGAACACCTCCAGCTCACGCCGCGTCCTTCCCGCCGCAGGTGGAGACCGATCCTGCGCACCCAGTGGTCAGTGAGTTCGCCGTCGTAGGCACCAACTTCGCCGAGTGCCTGACAGCCCCGATCCCCGCTCAGTGGTGTTCATCGGTAGCTGCGCGCGCCCCCGGCCGACATACCGCCGGCTGTGGTACCAACTCAGTCAGCACACATCGTGACCTCAGGCAATGGCCACGTCGGGAGACGACTGAATGTTGCGGGTCACGACCCCATCGACAGTTCTACCTGGTTCTCTGCCGCCCACTCGGCGAGGTGGGCCAACGGGCCGCTGGCGAAGGACGTCCCCAACGCCGTGAGTTCGTAGACGGCTGCGTCGCGTCCCGAGTCGCGTGGCGTCTTCGCGACCAGGCCACGCGAGGCCAGGCGGCGGAGCGACTCGGTCAGCACTTTGTCGCTCGCCCCGGCGATGCGGTCCAGGAGAACGCTGCGTCGGGTCGGCCCCATGCGCAGAGCCGAGACGACGACCGGGTCCCACGTGTGGTTGATGAGTTCGACCGCAGCTCGTACGTGGCAGTCCGAGACGAAGGCTTCGCAGCTCGCTTCCTTCACCAATCCAGTCTCCCATCTCGTCCCCTACCGATTGGTAGGAGACGGTCTCCTAGCGTCGCCGTGACACCTCACGAAACGAAGGAGCACGAAATGAAGATCGGACTCTTGGGGACCGGAAACCTTGCGGTGACGCTGGGAGCCGCATGGGCAACCGCCGGGCACTCGATCGTGGTCACCGGCCGTGACCCCGGCCGCGTGAAGGCGGCCGCGGAGCAGATCGGTGCCGCTGCGACGCCGGTCGCTCCTGGCCAATTCGCCGACCAAGCCGACGTGGTCGTGGTCGCCATCGCATGGGACGGGCTGGAGCAAGCCCTGCGGCTCATCGGCGGTCCGGACGGGGTGCTGTCCGGGAAGACGGTCATCGACTGCACCAATCCTGTCGACTACGCGACCGGGCGCTTGCTGCCGGAGACGGGTTCGGCCGCCGAGTTGGTCGCCAAGGTCGCGGCCGGTGCCCACGTGGTCAAGGCACTGCATCTGTTCGCGGGGGCGTCGTGGCCGTTCTCCGGCGAGAAGGGCGACTCGCCCGTCGTCGCGATCTGTGGCGACGATGCCGGCGCGCTCGGCCGGACCACCGCACTGCTCGAGGATCTCGGAGCGCGCACCGCGGTCCTGGGCGGGCTCACTGCTGCTCGGCAGGCCGAGGAGACCGCCGGTTTCGTGATGCGGGTGGTCGCGGCGGGCGCGAACCCGCGCTTCGCGGTCCCGGATGTGGACCCGGCCCTCCTCCACGCAGGAACCACAGACCAGTGACCCTGCCACCGAAATCGGTCTTTGCCCAAGCCCCACGCCGACTCGTGCGCACCGCTCAGGCCGACCACCGAGCGGCCGGGTGACGAGGGCAGGGCACTGATCACCGCATGGTCAAGCCCGCTCACTGGAGGAAGGCACGGCCGGATGGCGGCGCGTCCTGTACTGGGTCCGCGCCGCCAGCCGGACGTGTCTCCTGCGGATCCAGGATGCGGTGCGCCTCGCGGAGGGGGCGGCGTTGAACGGGCCGAGGTCGCGGGGGGCGATGGTGACCAGGACGCCTTGGTCTACGAGCCGCGCGATCTGGGTGGGCCCTTTGAGGGTGGCGGACGGGTCGCAGCGGTGCGGCCGAACCCGCGTGCGCCGACAGGAAGTGCACAGGCAACGGCGCCCCGGCCACGACGGAGACGGCTTACCAGGCGTGTGCCATGGACGCCGACCTGTCCACCGCACTGCTCGCCGCCTGGTCTCTGCCGCCCCTGACAGGTTGGTTCCAGCTCGTCCACCTGGACATCGTGGCATTCGTCCGGAGTCGGGCAAGGCGACGCCCCGACTCCTCGTAACCGGAAGGTGGTGGCACGCCACCAGGTCTACAGGTCGATCACGACCTTGCCGTGCACGTGCCGACCGGCCTGGAGCTCGACCGCGGCACGGATCTGCTCGATCGGGAAGCTCGCCGCGATGGGCACCCGAAGTTGGCCCGCCGCGACCAGGCGGGCGATCTCTTCCAGAGCGCCGGGGGCGGCGTCCGCGCCGTTGGCGGGCTTCACGCCGTCGACCTGCGCGGCGATGGTGCAGATCCGGGCATCCGGAACTCCGAGCTCCCTCGCGGCGTGCACTGTCTCCGTCCCGTACAGGTCGATGGCGGCGGTGACACCACCGGGGGCGAGAGCCCGGACCCGGTCGGCCAGGCCGTCGCCATAGACGACCGGCTCGGCCCCGAGGCCGCGGAGGAAATCGGATGACGCCACCGATCCCGTCCCGATCACCCGAACCCCGGCGAGCCGGGCCAGTTGGACCGCGAACACTCCCACCCCGCCCGCCGCGCCACCGATCAGCATGGTGTCGCCCTGGCCGGCCTGGACGACGGCCAGCGCGGCGGTCGCTGTGCGGCCCGCGATCGTCAAGGTGGCGGCGGTGCGGTCGTCGACCCCGTCCGGGGTATGGTGCGCCTCGCTCGCCGCGGCGCCCCCGGCCGCGTCCACCACCACGAGATCGGCGACCGCGCGGGACAGAGCGCCGCCGAAGACCCGGTCGCCGGGCGCGAACCCGGTCACCCCGTCGCCGACCTGCTCCACCACTCCCGCGTAGTCGGTTCCGAACCCGGTCGGCAGGCTCAGACCGAACCGGGTGGCGGTGCCGGCGTCGGCAGTAATGATCCAGTCCATCGGGTTCAGCCCCGCCGCGGTGACCCGCACGCGGATCTGCCCCGGGCCGACGTGCGGCGCGGGTACCCGGCGGACGTCCAGGACCTCGGGGCCGCCGAAGGAGTCGAGTCGGACCGCCCTGCTGGTGCTCACCGGCATCTGATCACTCCAGAACTGATCGCTCGCCTGCTCTCGCGAGGACGAGGCACGTCGAAACGGACTATGCTCCGTTTACATGTGCCAACCTAACACAACCGGAGCGTGATCCGTTTTGACTGAGACGGAGAGGCGCGCACCGCGGGCGGACGCGGCCCGCAACCGCGAGCAGTTGCTCGCCGTGGCGGCCCGCGTCTTCGCCTCGCCCGGCGGGGAGCCGTCGATGCGCGCGATCGCCCGCGAGGCCGGGGTCGGCATCGCCACGCTCTACCGGCACTTCCCCACCCGTGAGTCGCTGGTCGACGCGGTCTACCGCGACCAGGTCGTGCGGTTGACGGCGGGCGCCCACGAGCTGCTCGACCTGCTTCCCCCGGCCGCGGCGATGCGGCGCTGGATGGACTTGTTCGGGGACTGGGTCGCGACCAAGAACGGCATGCTCGGCACGCTGCTCGCGATGATCGAGTCGGGCGAGATCGCCCATGCTCGGACCCGCACCGAGCTACTGGCCGCCATCACCACGATCCTCGACGCCGGCCGCGCGACAGGCGACCTCCGCGACGACGTCACCGCCGAGGACATCGCCGCCTCCCTCATCGGCATCTTCACCGTGGCCCCCCGTCCCGGACATGAGGCTCAGGCCGCCCGCCTGCTGAACCTTCTGATGGACGGCCTCCGGCCCCACCCGGCACGGTGATCAGGGCCCAGCCGTGACGCCCGGACGGGCGGGGGCGCTGACGCTCAGCAAGCGTCCGACGTCGCCGCGGCGTACGGCGACGTGGCGGGGCCGCGGATTCGTCGCCGCGGACGCGGAGCCTGCGTCCGAGCGCTGCGAGCCCGCGCGTCGCGCGTACGGCGGACGGCGGGCGAGCACGCCAACGTGTGCGGTTCGCCGAGCGCGCCTTCTGAGCAGTGACGATCGTGCGGTCGTCTGCCGATCAGGCCATCCGTCGTTCGGCGGTAGAAGATCGTTGGTGACGTGCCGCCGGACGGCCCTTACCCGCCGCCAGCGCAGGTGCTGCGTTCGCCCCGCAGGGCGGCGGTGAGCGCGCGGGCGAGCGAGCCGGGGCCGAGCCGCTTGGTAGAACGCCGCCGTGAAGCGTGGTGGCGCACGACGCGAAACGCTCGGACTAGGGAGGTTCCTCGGGACGGTACTTCTGCCCGCTCAGCCTCGAACCCAGGCGGCAAGGGAGGCGCTGCCCTGTTCACGGACGTTCTGCTGGCGGGCAGTCGGTCACACCAGGCCCGCGTCGTGCACGAGGATCGCCGCCTGGACGCGGTTGCTCAGCCCGAGTTTGGCGAGGGTCCGGCTGACATGGGTCTTGACCGTGGTCTCACGCATACCGAGAGCGCGGCCTATCTCGCTGTTGGAGAGGCCGCGGGCGACGGCGACGGCGACCTCGTGTTCCCGGGGGGTCAGCGCCTCCAGCCGAGTCTTGGCGGCGGCGATCCCGGCGGGTCCCCGCTCGGCGAAGTGGCCGATGAGGCGCCTGGTCACGGTCGGTGCGAGCACGGCGTCGCCGCCGGCGACGGTGCGGACGGCGGCGGCGAGGTCGCGGGGCGGGGTGTCCTTGAGCAGGAAGCCGGAGGCTCCCGCGCGCAGGGCCTGGTGGACGTAGTCGTCCAGGTCGAACGTGGTGAGCATGATCACCTCGGGGGCGTGCGACGCGGCGGCGATGCGGCCGGCGGCGGTGATGCCGTCCATGCCGGGCATGCGGACGTCCATCAGGACCACCTGGGGACGGCACCGGGCGACCGCGGACAGGGCTTCGGCGCCGTCGCCCGCCTCCGCGACCACGGCGATGTCGTCGTTCGCCTCCAGGATCGCGCGCAGGCCGGACCTGACCAGATGCTCGTCATCGGTGATCAGCACGCGGATCATGCGGGGATCCTGGCACGGACGGTGAAGCCGCCGTCAGGGTCGTGATCCGCGTCCAGATGGCCTCCGGCCAGGTCGAGCCTCTCCCTGAGGCCCGTCAGGCCGAGGCCGCTGCCGGGCAGGGGGTCGGCCCGGTGCTGGGCGGGCGGGTCGTTGCGCACGGTCACCTCCAGGTGGTGCGGGTGGTAGTGGAGGGTCACTTGAGTGGCGGCTCCCGCGGCGTGCCGGTGCACATTCGTCAGGGCCTCTTGGACCACGCGGTAGGCGGCGCGTTCGGCGGCGGACGGAAGCGTCCTGGCGTCTCCCTTGACGTGGCGGCGGACCTGGAGGCCCGCCGCCCGGGACTCGCGGAGTAGCCGGTCGAGGTCGTGGAGAACAGGGGGCGGGACGGGCGGCTCGGCGGGGGCCCGCGGCGCGCGAAGGACACCGAGGACGTCGCGCAGGTCGCCCAGCGCCTCCCGGCCCGCGGTGCGGATCAGGGCGGCGGCCGTCTCGGTGGCCGCGTCGGGGGCGTTGACCTCCAGGGCCCCCGCGTGCAGGACGATCAGCGAGACCTTGTGCGCCACGACGTCGTGCATCTCCCGGGCGATGCGGGTGCGCTCGGCGGCGCGGGCCTGCTCGGCGCGCGCGACCTGCTCGCGTTCCAGGCGCCGGGCGCGCTCGGCCAGCCCGGCGATCACCGCGCGGCGGGCGTCGATCCACAGCCCCACCGTCAGCGGCGTGCCGACCAGCAGCAGACCGGTGAAGGCCCGCTCCGCCGCCGACACCTCGGGGTCGGGGCCGAGAAGGAAGCCGGTGCCGAGTGCCGTGTTGAGCAGCGGCATCCCGGCGAGCCCAGCCGCCGCGGCGGCGGTGAACGCCACGATGTGGATCCCGCGCCGCAGGCGCGTCGCCGCGTAGTAGGACGCCACGATGAGTCCCGGCCACTGCGAGAAGAGCACGGTCCCGGCCGCGGTCACCGCGAACAGTGGCCAGAGCCGCCGGCGGGACGTCCCCGCCGTCACTCCGGCGAGGGCGGCGAAGAGCACGATGACCAGGTCCCTGGGCCGGGCGTGCCGTCCGGCCGAGTAGTCGACCAGGACCAGGGCCGACAGCAGCAGCCCGAGCATCCACGGCGCCGCGCCATCGGCGAGCCGGGTCAGGCGGTCCCGCGACGCGATGGTGTCCACGGCCGAAGGCTAGGCGGGTACGGCCTCGGCCGGATCAGCCGAACGTCGACGGTGCCTCATCCTTAAGTGGGCCTTCGCCGGGCGACGATCCGCCGACGCGCGCGAGCTCCGCAGGCCCAAGCCTGGAACCGACACAAGTCGCGTGAAAGGCGGAGCGATGACGATTCCTGTGACGATGAGACGGCTGGCCGTGGCCGGCGTGGCCGCGGCACTGGTGGCACCCGTGCCGGTGGTGCGGGCCGCGGGCCATGGAGGCGGCGCCGACGAGATCTACGTCGCGCCGTGGGGCAGGGACCGCTGGCCGGGCACGCTCGCACGGCCCTTCGCCACGCTGGCGCGGGCGCAGCGGGCCGTGCGCGGCCGGACGGCGCGGATGGACGCTGACATCGTGGTGAACCTGCGTGCCGGGACGCACCGGCTGACCGCTCCCCTGCGCCTCGCGGAGGCCGCGGGGGACTCGGGACGCAATGGACATCGCGTGATCTACCAGGCGTACGGCTACGGGACCTCGCACGAGGAGCCGGTCACGGTGAGCGGCGGACGCACGATCTCGTCGTGGCGGCCCGATCCGTCCCTGAAGGACGTCTGGCGCGCCGACGCCGGGAATCTGGAAACCCGCCAGCTGTACGTCAACGACCGGCGCGCGACCCGAGCCTCGCTGGGAGTGGGCCTGCCGGGAACGGTGAGGACGACGAAGACCGGCTACATCACCGACAGCACCGTTCCGCAGACCTGGCGGAATCCGGCGGACATCGAGTTCGTCTACACCTTCCCGCTCTGGGCCGAGGCCCGATGCGGCGTCGCGGGCATCACCGGCGACGCCCGGCGGTCCACGATCACCATGGATCCGGCCTGCTGGAAGCTCGCGCGCGCCGAGTACGAGGACGACTCCGAGCCGATCAGCGGCCCCACCGGCATCGAGAACAGCGCCAGCTTCCTGGCGACGCCGGGCAGCTGGTACCTCGACCGCTCGCGCCCAGGACACCACGTCCTGCTGTATCGCCCTCGCGCGGGCGAGGACATGCGCGGCGCACGCGTGATCGCCCCCGTCCTGCAGACGCTGGTGAGCGGCAGAGGAGGCGCCAAGCGCCCCCTTCACGATGTCGCCTTCCGCGGGCTGACGTTCGCCCACGCCACCTGGCTCGCGCCCAACCAACCCGCCGGATATGTCTCCTCGTGGAGCCTGTACAAGCGCCCGGGTGTGAAGAGTTGGCTGACCGTGCCAGGCAATATCGCCTTCAGTCTCGCCGACCGCATCTCCCTCGAAGGCAACCGATTCACCCACCTGGGTGCGCAAGCTCTGGAGATCACTCGAAACACATCGGACGTCACGGTCCGCGGCAACGAGTTCACCGACGTGTCCGATGGCGCGATCCTGCTGGGTGTCCCCCTTCCAGCCGCCAGCGGCACCATCAGCGACACCCATGTCACCGACAATTGGATCCACCGCATCGGCGTGGAGTACCGCGCGGCTTCAGGCATCTGGAACACCGCCGGGAAGGACACCGTCCTCGACCACAACCAAATTAACGACGTCCCCTACAACGGCATCCTCTCGGGCCGGGACCCCGACCTGCCCGGCCTCACCCGCGGCGCTCGCATCACCGGCAACCGGATCTTCGACACCAACCGGCTCCTCGCCGACGGAGGAGGCATCTACCTGCGCGGACGACAGGGCTCCTCGCTCGCCGACGGTGCCCTCATCGCCGGCAACGCGGTCACCGATTCCCCGCACAACCCCTTCGACATCGGGATATACACCGACGACACCATCGAGTGGGTCACGGTGCGCGGCAACGTCATCTACCGCTACCGCGGCTCGATCGGCGGCTGTAGCGAGACCGCACAGGGTCGGCCCGTGCGCAACGTGCGCTACCAGGCGAACTTCTGGGACGACACAGTGCCCGACGACGTCAAGCGGCGCCCCTACCCCGGCACCTGGCCCTCGGCAGCCGACGACTGCGGCGATCCAGAGAACCTGACGTTCACCGGGAACACCCGCCTGTCTCCAGGCCACCCTGACCAGGCATGCCTGACCATCCCGGCATGCGCGTCCATCATCACCATAAGCGGCCCGCACCAGCCCTTCCGCAACCGCCTCAGGCTCGGCTGAACACCTGCCCATGACGAAAGCCTCCCGGCGGCCGGACCATTGTCAGTGGAGGGACGGGTCGGCGAGGGCCTGGGCCGCGATGTCGGGAGCATAGGCGGCCAGGGCGGTGACAAGAGTTCGGATGCCGTTCCGGATCCGGGGGGCGAGTTCACTGTTGCGGGCGACGTCGAGTTCGTTGGCGATGGTCAGGAGGGGCGAAGTCGGTGAGGTCGGGGGCGGCTAGGGCAACGGTCTCGCCGGTGAAGCGGTCGGTGAGCGGGAGCGGCGTTGCGCCGAGGTGGGCGTAGGTTCTGCCGCGGTCACAGGCACCGTAGAGATGGACCAGGGATTCGGCCGTGTCGCCGATCGCCGTTCTCAGGCGGTCCCGCTGGTCGAGCGGCAGCAGCGCGTGCGGGAAGCCGTCGGTGCCGTAGGCGGCGTGGCACAGCGCGGCCAGGCATGCGCGCCGGTCCCCGCCCCAACCGGCAACGAGGTCGTGCACCCGCTGGAGATGGTCGAGGAGGTTTCCGCCGGGGTGGTCGATCTGAGCCGCGCCGAGGTCGCGCAGGAGCCTCAGTGCCGCCCACCGGGTGATGGCGGTGATGATCGCCTCGGCCAGCGCCGCGGGTTGATCCCGGGCGACGAGGTGCCCGGCGCTGCGAATGCGGGTCACCGTGGCGTGCGGGACGAGGCGCAGCAACCGATCGACGTCGTCGTCGGTGATAGGCGATCGGCTGCCTCCCCGGACGAGCAGGACGGGCATGCGCAGATCCGCGGTGGCCTGCCTCAGCCGTGGCGATTGGGCCAGGACGTCCTCAACGAGGTCTGCGCTGGCCTCGGGAGCGCCGCTGGCGGCAAGGAAGCGGCGGGTCCGATGAGGGTCGGGGTCGGGTACGACGTCCACCAGGACCAGGCCCGTCACGCTCGCGCGCACGTCCGGGTCGCCGAGTGCGGCGATGGCGGCGAGCCCGCCCAGCGAGGCGCCGACGACCACGCATCCGGGATCGGCGCGGATCATCGCGGCGACGTCGTCCGCGCAGGGCCCGAGCGCCCGCGGCGAGCCGCCGCTGTCGCCGTGACCGCGCTGGTCGAAGGCCACGCACCGAAACCCGGCATCGACGAGGACCTCGGTGATCGGCGCCCACACCCGACGGCGCTCGCCACCGGCGTGCAGGAGCAGGACGGTCGGCCCGGCTCCGAGCTCCTCCCCACGCAGGACCGCGCCGGGACGAACGATCTGCCGTTCCCGGGAAGTGGAGAGATCGGTCATCGCGGCACCCCTTACCTTGTGGCATCAAGGTAAGGACGGTAATGACTCTGCCTTGGCGGGTCAAGGTAGGGTGGCCGGCGTGACCGGTTCGCGTGTGCGCCGTCCGCCCGAAGAGGCACGGCGCCTGATCCTGGCCGCCGCGGAGGGACTCCTGACCGAAGGCGGTGTGGCCGCCGTCCATGTGCGGGCCGTCGCCGATCGCGTCGGCATGACCGACGCGGGGGTCAACCACCATTTCCGCACCCGGGACCGCCTCCTGGAGGCGCTGCTCCGCCACGGCGGCCGGAGGATCCGGGACGGACTGCAAGAGGTGCTGGACTCCTGGCTCGACCGCGGCGCCGAGCTCGACGCGCTCGTCCAAGCACTGGCGGCGTTCTACCGCCGGGGCTACGGCGAGCTGGCCGCGGCCCTCCACGCCGGCGGATGGCGGGACGAGGGAAGCGGGATGCTCGACCCGGTCGTCGACGCGCTGCACGCCCTGCGACCCGATGCCGCCACAACGCCCATCGACGACACACGGCTCGCCGTGGCCGCCCTCCACCAAGCCTTGGCCACCGAGCCCCTGTACGGCACGGCATTCCGCCGCAGCGCCGGGCTCACCGGCTCAGATGCCTCCTCCTCCGCAGCCCAGCTCCGCTGGTGGACCACCCACCTCACCCAGTCCCTCGGCCTGCAATAACTTGAGTCCCGGTGTCCACACCCTGACCAGATGCGAGTGGGTCAAGGACCGCCAGCCGCTCTGTCTGATCGGCGACGGCGGCACCGGCAAATCGCCTCGATGGCCTGCTGCCACCCCGTAATAGGCCGGGCCAGACAACCGTCGTTAGCGATCACAGGGCCACCATCATCCTCGACCAGGTCGGCCAGCACCTCCACCGACGTCCCTCGGCCTGGGCCGCCCGGTTCGTCGGCCACGACGCTTGGCGATGAGCGGGTCCTACCTCGGTGGGCCCCTGGTAGAGGGGCCCGGCAGGAGGCGTGACCCGCGTAGTGCACCGGCCACGTCCCTGAGAGGGTGTCTTCGATCCCTCTGACGATCACCGAAGAGGGTCGAAGACGGCCTCTCAGGCAGGGACCAGGCAGGTGTCGACGACCCAGCCGGTGATGCCCCTCGACGTGATCTTGGAGTAGTGGTTGTCGCGGGCACCGCAGGCGGTGTAGGTGGTGCCCGCCTTGAAGTCGTAGCTGCAGGAGACAGCGCCCTTGAGCATCAGCCCCAGGCTGGTGCCGTCGGTCGGCGAAACGCGGATCTTCAGGTTCTCCGTCGCCTTGACGTTGGAGATCGGGCAGGATGCCGCCGGCTGGACCCCGGCGGCGGAGGCTGGACCCGCCAGTCCCGTCCCTGCGAGGGCAAGGGCGGCCAGCGCCGCGGAGATACCGAGAACTCTTCTCACGATGGATCCTTCCGTTGCCAGAAGGGCCCCATCGGTGCTGCCCGGCCCTCCGCGTCGGACCCTAGCAGTTCATGATCGTTTACGTGAACGGTCGGAAAGATGCGGATTCTCCGCATGCAGGTGGCTTACCGGAAACGAGCCGAACCGAGTGCGACCGTGTCTCCCTCCTCCGCCGCCAGCACCTCAGAGGGTGTCTTCGATCCCTCTGACGATCACCGAAGAGGGTCGAAGACACCCTCTCAGGGGAAGGTGCTGTCGACCACGGTGGTGTGGTCGGTGAAGGTCAGGCCGCCGTTGGGGTCGATGCAGGTGCCGTCCGGGCGGCAGGGCGCGATGGTCGATTGCCGCCCCCACATCGCGGCGTTGGCGTTGGCGGGCGCGGACAGGGAGTTGGTCACGGTTTCGGAGGCCATCACCTGGACCTGGGTGGTGGTGGAGTAGCCCAGCTGCCGTGAGGTGGTGCAGAAGAAGGAGACGTGGCCGTCGGCGGAGAAGAAGTCGCCTTCGACGCCGGCCTCGACTCCGGTGTCGTAGCCGACCGTCACTCCGTAGGAGGCCGAGTAGGTCTGGCTTTGGGCTGCGGTGACGCCGACGTCCAGCGCGACCGACTGGGGCTCGCTCTGGACGGCGCCGTGCTGGTTGTTGATGAAGCAGACGTTCTCGTAGCCGATGTAGTGCTTGAGGGTGTAGAAGGCGTTGCCGTTGACGTGCTGGTCCACCGTCAGTTCGGTGTCGGTGATCGCTCCGAACGGGACCACCACCGAGTAGTCGTTGACCGGGGTGGTGTGCTCGGCCGGCGGGTCGTAGGAGGTGAGCGAGGGCGGCGCGGGCGGGGCGTTCACCGTGATCTGCGGTACCGGCACCATCAGCACCAGCGGCGGCGGGTCGGTGGGCGCGCTGTCGCTGCGGCCGTTCTTGCCGGTGAACCCGGTGATGCCCAGCAGGGCGTGGTCGGCCTGCTGGGAGAAGGTCTGACCGTTCAGGTCGGTGTTGATGGACCAGATGGTCTCCTCGGCCGGCCTGGCGCCGGCGCCGTCGGTGTTCCATAGTTGCTGGCCGTAGCTGCCGGTGTGGGTGTAGTCGGCGCGCACGCACCGGAAGGTGTTCCACGGCGCCTTGCCGGAGTCGGGTGTGACCCAGTCGGAGCCGCCGCCGGTGAAGATGTCGCCGAGGGTGACGTAGCCGTCGGGCGGGACCGCGCGGTACACCTTGCCGTACATGGTGGCGCCGGTGTTGTCGTCGCTCCAGCATTCGGTCCAGCCGGTCGGCGCGGCGAGCACACCGCTGCCGCCGTGGTCCTTGACGATCACGCCGACGCGATAGCCGCCGGGGTCGCCGTCGTAGTCGTCGCAGGGCCAGGACATGCCGCCCAGCCAGCACCAGCCGCCGTCGTCGACGGCCCACTGTGGCAGGACCGGATGCCAGAACCGGCCGTACATGGTGGCGCCGCTCTTCTCGTCCTGGTAATCCAGTGCGAACTGGCTGGTGAACGCCACACGCAGCTCACCGTAGTCGTACCAG
This sequence comes from Actinomadura fibrosa, assembly GCF_900659615.1. Lineage (GTDB taxonomy): Bacteria > Actinomycetota > Actinomycetes > Streptosporangiales > Streptosporangiaceae > Spirillospora > Spirillospora fibrosa. Next base: position 49,906 of record NZ_CAACUY010000034.1, read on the forward strand.
TAGGTCTGAGCCGCCGGGGAGCTGAGTCGAGGTGAGGTCATCGTGCTGGCTCCTTCCGGCCCCCGAGCGCCGGCCGCCGGGACGGGCCGGGTGACGGGCGGGGTCCTGCCGCGAGCGTGACCCCGCTTCCCCGGCCGAGATAGCCGTCAGACCAGAACAGGACACAGATATGGAAAAGTGGGCATTTCGGTCACGTTGTGGTCTCTCTGATCTGCCCGGTCTATACCCGCGCCGGTGGCAGCGCGCGGTCGGGGCCATGTCGTACAACGATCGTGCACGGCAACGCGCGACGGCGTGGTCGATCACTCGTTGCTGCGCGGTGACGCGGGCGTGTCGGTCGCATGCGGCGTGCGCGTGCGCGTGCGGGTGGTCGGTGAGGCCGTACACGGCCGCCGATCACCACCGTGTGCACCGGCCGCAGCCGCTTGAGGACGGCCATCTTGTGGTATCTCGGCAGGTCCGCCGCCTTGGCGCACTGGTGGATGGTCGGGTGGCCTGCGGCACCTTGGTGGTTCAGCTGGTTGCGGGGCGGGTCATGGCGGTGTGCGGTGGGGTGTCACGGCGGCGAGGAGGCGGCGGGTCGCGGGGTGGCGGGCCTCGTCGAGGTCGCCGGTGGGCAGGTCGTCGACGGCGCGGCCCTGGTCGAGGACGACGACGCGGTCGGCGGCGCGGCGGGCCGCGCGGAGGTCGTGGGTGACCATGACGATGGTCAGGCCGCGGTCGCGGCGCAGGCCGGTGAGCAGGTCGAGGACGCGTCGCTGGGTGAGGACGTCCAGGCCGCTGGTCGGCTCGTCGGCGAGCAGGACGTCGGGGTCCTGCGCGAGGGCGCGGGCGATCGCGACGCGCTGGCTCTCGCCGCCCGACAGCCCGGCGGGACGGCGGTCGGCCATCGCCGGGTCCAGGCCGACGTAGCGCAGGAGGTCCGGGGTGTAGGGGCCGGCTTCGGCGATGACCTGGCGGACGGTGTGGCGGGGGTCGAAGGAGGCCGCCGGGTTCTGGAAGATCAGGCCGGTTCGGCGCCGGACCGCGCGGCGCGCCCGGCCGGGCATGGCCCACACGTCCCGGCCGTCGCGGTGGACGGTGCCGCCGTCCGGCCGGTCGAGGGCGGCGAGCGCGCCCAGCAGGGTGGACTTGCCCGAGCCGCTGCGGCCGACGATCGCGACGGCTTCGCCGGGTGCGATGTCGAGGTCGATGCCGTCCAGCGCGAGGGTGCGCCGCCGCCGGGCGCGCAGTTCGCGGCGCAGATTCCGGACGGTCAGGGCGCCGCCCGTGATATGAGCCGGGCGTTCCGGCGCGCGGGTGTCGTCGGCTGCCTGGAGCAGGGCGCGGGTGAGGTCGTCGCGGGGGTCGGTCAGGACGCGGGCGGTGGGGCCGTGCTCGACGATGCGGCCCGCGTGCAGGACGGCGATGTCGTCGGCCCAGCGTGACGCCACGGTCAGGTCGTGGGTGATGAGCAGGACGGTCCGGTCGCGGGCGTCGGCCTTGACCAGGTCGAGGACGGTCTCCTGGGTGATCGGGTCGAGGGCGGTGGTGACCTCGTCGGCGATCAGCACGGCGGGCTCGTGGACGGTGGCGATCGCGAGGGCGGCGCGCTGCGCCTGGCCGCCGGACAGCTCGAACGGGTAGGCGTCCGCGAGTGCCGGGTCGAGGCCGAAGCGGGTGAGGGCGGCGGACGGGTCGCCCCGCCGGTGCGCGCGGACGGTCTCGGCCAGGTGCCGTCCGATGGTCACCGTCGGGTTGAGCGAGGCGGACGCGTCCTGGAAGGCGTACCCGACGTCGCGTCCCCGGCGGACGGGCCGTCCGTCCAGCAGCACCGACCCGCCGTGGGGCTGGAGGCCGGCGATCGCGCGGGCGGTGAGGGTCTTGCCGCTGCCGCTCGGTCCGACCAGGGCGAGGATCCGCCCGGCGGGGACGGTGAGGTCGAGGCCGTGCACGACACGGCGTCCGGGGACGTCGACGGTGAGGCCCTCGACGGTCAGGGCGCGGGCGGCGTCGTGCGGGCTCACCAGGTCCCGCCTTCGGACGGGCCGGAGACCGCGCCGGCGACGACGTTGACCGCGATGATCGTGACCACGACCGCGGCGGCCGGGATCGCGACGGTGTACCACTCGCCGGTGAGCAGGTGCGCCTGCGCCTCGGTGAGCAGGTTGCCCCAGCTCGGCCGGTTCGGCGGGACGCCCAGGCCCAGGAAGCTCAGCGTGGACTCGGTGAGGATCGCGTGCCCGACCTCGAACGCCGCGACCGAGGCGACCGGCGGGAGCGCGCCGGGCAGGAGGTGCCGCCACATGACCTGCCAGCGCGAAAGGCCGAGCGCGTAGGCGGCGCGGACGTGGCGGCGCTCGCGGCGGCTGCGCAGCTCGGCGCGGACGATCAGCGCGACCGGCATCCAGCTCGTCACCGCGATCGCCACCACGACGAGGCCGAGGGACGGGCCGGCGACCGCGGCCAGGGCGAGCACGATGACCAGCAGCGGCAGCGCCAGCAGCACGTCGGCGGTGCGCGCGATCAGCCCGTCCAGCCAGCGCGGCGCGACCGCGGCCAGCCCGCCGGCGAGCATGCCGAGCACGACGGTGATGGCCGCCGCGGTCAGCCCGACCAGCAGGGACGTGCGGGCGCCGTACAGCATCCGGGCCCACAGATCGCGTCCGAGCAGGTCGGTGCCGAGCGGGTGCCCGGCCGAACCGGGCGGCAGCGACGTCGCCGAGGTGTCGGTGGCGACCGGGTCGAGCGAGGTGAACAGCGGTGCCAGCACGGCGAGGGTCCCGAGCACGGCCAGCACCGCCACGGCGGTCACCAGCGCGGGACGGCGGGGCCGCAGCCGGACGGCGAGCAGCCCGCCGGGACGCCGCGGGCCCTTGGCGCGGAGCGGATCAGAGCGCATCGGCCAGGCCCGTCCGGACGCGGGGGTCCAGCGCCGCGACGATGAGTTCGGCGACCAGGTTGGCCGCGATCACGACCAGCCCGGTGCTCAGGACGATGGCGGTGAGCACCGGGTAGTCCTGGGCGCGGGCGGCGGCGACGGCCTCGCGGCCCATGCCCGGCCAGGAGAAGATCACCTCGGTGGCGTAGACGCCGGCGATCAGCGTTCCGGCGCCGGCGCCGAGCCGGGCGGTGAACGGCACCAGCCCGGGCCGCATCAGATGCCGGGTCACCACCGTCCGTCCGGGGAGGCCGCGGACGCGTGCGTTCTCCACGTGCGGCGCGTCCTTCACACGCCGGACGCCGTTCTCCACCAGCCGGACGTAGATGCCGAAGTGGTGGCCGAACGCCAGCGCGCACGCCGGGAGCACCAGGTGCGCGAGCAGGCCGTAGGCGGTGACCGGCTCACCGGGACGGCTGACACCGCCCGACGGCATCAGGTGGGTCGCCGCGGCGAACACGTACAGCAGCAGCAATGCGGCGACGAACCCGGGCATGCCGCCCATCACGAACAGGACCAGGTCGATGCCGCGGCGCAGCCACGCCCGGCGGGCCAGCGCCGCCACCAGCCCGACCGCCAGCGCCGCGGTGAACGACAGCAGCATCGCCGCGGCGGTGAGCAGCAGCGTCCACGGCACCGTGTCGCCCAGCGTGGCGGTGACCGGGCGTCCCGACATGGAGGAGGTGCCGAGGTCGCCGCGCAGCGCGTGCGACGCCCACCGCCGGTACCGCACCGGCGGCGCGTCGTTCAGCCCCATCTCGGCCCGCAGCTCGGCGATCGCCGCGGGAGTCGCCGGACGGCCGCCCGACCGGGCCTCCAGCACGGAGGCGGCCGGATCGCCGGGCGCGGCGTCCAGCAGCCCGAAGCACACCGCCGACAGGGCGACGGCGACCAGGGCCGCCGTCGCCAGCCGGCTCAGCAGACGCAGCGCCATCTAGGCGTAGCGCCAGGTCTCGGCGTTCCAGAAGAACCCGTAGCCGTGGTGGCCGAGCGTCCGCTGAACGGGCCCGGTGAGGTTCGCCGGGACGGCGTTGATGGTCGTGAGGTAGGAGATCCACACGAACGGCGGATCGTCCTGGAGCGCCTGCTGGAAGGCGGTGTAGGCGGCCTTGCGCTTGGCCGGGTCGAGGGTCGAGCGGCCCTCCTCCAGCGCCTTGTCGGCGGCGCGGTTGGAGTAGGACCCGTAGTTGGAGCCGCCCTTGGCCAGCGCCTGGGACGAGGCGAACGGCCCGTACACCGAGGAGTCGGGGTCATAGGGCGTGCCCCAGCCGACCACGAACCCCTGCAAGTCGCCCCAGTGCTTGCGCACCCAGTCCCGTGGGCGCGGGCGCGGGTCGATGTCGAAGCCCTGCTGCTTGAGCTGGGTCGCGGCCACGTTCAGGATGGCGACGCGCAGCGAGTCCTCGGCGAAGGTGGTCAACTCGAACCTGACCGTCTTGCCGTCCTTGGCCCACAACCCCTGCCCGTTTTTGGCGTAACCGGCCTCGCGCATCAGCGAGGCGACCTTGGCCGGGTCGAACGCGAAGCCCGGGGCGGCGGCGTAGGGGCTGGTGTCCAGCGGCCCCTTGGCCGGCGACCCGTACCCCAGCACGACGCTCTTGGCGATCGCGTCACGGTCGACCGCGTGGTTCATCGCCTGCCGGACCCGGCGGTCGGCGAACACCGCGTGGGTCATGTTGAACATGATCGCCCGGTAGTCGGCGGTCGGGTACACCTCCAGCCGCCTGCTCCCGGCCTTGTCCGCCTGCCGCGGTGCCAGGTTCGCCGCGCCGACCTCGCCGTTGCGCAACTGGACCAGCCGCGCCGAGTCGTCCGGGACGTACTTGATGACGATCCTCTTCAGGCCCGGTTCGCCCTCGTAATACCCGTCGAAGGCGGTCAGCTCGGCGTACTGGCCGCGCTTGTAGGTCTTCAGCGTGAACGGGCCGGTCCCGACCGGCCGCTGCCCGAACCCCGGGTCGGTGAGCTTCTTGCCCGCCAGCAGGTGCTTGGGGAGCATGCCCATCGACACCGCGTCCAGCATCGGCGCGAACGGCTTGTCCAGCGTGAGCCGGACCGTGGCCGGGTCGGGGGTGTCGATCGCCTTGACCATGGTGAAGTTGCGCGACAGCGGCGAGCCGGCTCCCGCGTCCCGGATGCTCTCGATGGTGAACCTGACGTCCTCGGCGGTGAACGGCTTGCCGTCCTGCCAGGTGGCGCCCGGCCGCAGCGCGAAGGTGTAGGTCTTGCCGTCCGGTGCCACGGTCCACGACCTCGCCAGCGCCGGGACGACCTTGTTGTCCTTGTCGTGCCTGGTCAGCCCGCGGAACACCAGCTCGGTCACCGGGTCGGTGTGCTCGTCCTGCAGACCCGGGTTGAACGTCTCCGGCTCGTCGCCGATCGCGTACGTCAGCGATCCGTCCTTCGCCTCCGCGCCGGACTCGTCGCCCTGCCCGCACGCCGACACGGCCGCGGCCGCCACCACCAGGCCCAGCAGGGCCCTGACCGGACGTTTCACCATGACCGGCATTATTGCAACAAAGATGCAGTAGCAAGCAACTCGCGGCTAGCTGCCCGGCCGCGGGCGCGAGAGATCAGCCTGCCGGGACGGTACGGCTGGTCGCCGGGTTCCAGCAGGCCGATCAGTCGGCCAGCGGGATGTGGGTCGATCCGGTGGGGCTGAGCTTCTGGACGGTGTAGACCTCGTCCCGGTCGGGACGCGTGGAGTCGGTGAACTGGAACACCGCGCGGCGGCGCACGACCTCCGTGCGCAGGTCGGCCGGGTTCACCAGCTCGACCCGCTGCGCCTGCGGGCCCCAGGCGAAGCGCACGCATTCGACGTACGTGTGATCGCCGGCCGTCTGCCTGCGCAGCAGCGCGTACGCCGCCTCGGTCGCGGGGGTGACCGGAGCCTCGACGATGGTGATGTCGAGTTGCGCCACGACCGGTTTCACCGGGCCCGAGCCGACGCGCAGGACGAGCCGTAGCCGCTCGCCGGGCGTGAAGGGGCCGTTCGACTTCTGGATCGCCGCCAGTGACAGTTCGTACAGCCTGCCCGGGTCGAGCGTTCGCGGCCCGTTCGCGGCATCCGGGTCCTGGAGGTCGCGCGGCGTCTGGTCCAGGTCGATCCTCTGGAGCGTCAGCGTGGCCTTCGGGGCGCCCGGGGGCGGTTCGCTCCAGTCGAAGCGCAGGGCGAGCGAGCCGGACGGATTGCACTCCCGCCGCTCGGCGGAAAGGGTGACGATGCGCTGCGGGCTCGTGCCGTCCGCTTGCTGCGGGAACTGCACCGACGCGCCGGCGTGGGCCGAGGGCGAGGCGAGCCGCCGGTTGTACTCGGGATCCTCGAAGAGGACGTAGCGCGGGACGAGCGGCAGGTAGGACGCGTTCGGGTCGGCCACGCGGAGCGGGAAGCGCAGCACGTGGCCGTAGCCGTCGTGGTAGGGCTCCGCGCCGGGGAGGTGAGGGGTGAACCGTGCTGTGACGCGCGCGTGGACGGTCGCGCCGGGCGGCATGCTGGCGATCAGCTCGCGGGCGCGGTCGGCGCGGGTCTTCGGGTCGCCGGGCAGCCCGAATCGGCGGATCGCGAGCTTCGCGGTCTCGATCGTGTCGGTCTCCGGTCCCGGCAGGGGCACGCCGACCGCGCCGAGCTGGGCTCGCAAGGCCGGTGTCAGCACCAGCGTCGGGGTGGTGATGTCGTCGAGCGCCGTGACCCGTCCGGCGTCGATGAGGTCCAGGGCCAGGGTCCAGTCGAGGATGCTGGTCTCCGGTACCTGCGGTACCTGCCCGCCGAGCAGGGTGATACTGCCGTCGATCCGGTAGACGAAGGTCAGGGTTCCGTCCCAGCCGACGTCCAGCGTGGAGCGCTCGACCGCGGCCAGGCGCAGCCTCATGCGCTGGGCGGTCTGCCGGTAGGTCGGGGTCTCCGGCGGGTCGCTGAAGGCGGCGCGGAAAGCCTCGTCGGCCGGGGACGAGGTGACCAGAGCCGGTTCCCCGGGGTCGAAGTGGCTCGCCCAGGTGCGCAGCGCGGATCCTTGCAGGCCGTCGGCGTTGGCGGGCAGCGGCACCGGGCGCGGGGCGCGGTGCTCCACCGGCAGCCCGCCGGAGAGCAGGGGCAGGCCGCGCGGCCGCGGGTGCTGGCCGGTCAGCGTGACGCCGCTCTGGCGCAGCAGGTGGTGGCGCAGCGTCACGAACACGCCGGCGCGCGTGCCGGTCACGAGGTAGCGCAGGCCGCCGGGCAGGACCGGCTGCCAGCGTTCCAGCGCCGGTCCGCCGGGCTGGTGGCCGTCCGGCTCGGGGATGCCGGGCTGGTCGAACAGCGGCTCGGTCAGCGCGGGCAGCGGCGGGTCGGGCGGTGCGGGCAGCAGGCTGCTCACGGCCGGTGCCCGGAAGAGCCGCGGCAGGCCGGCGGACGGCCGGTCGGTGTGCAGGGCCGAGCGGAACTGCACCGTGCGCTGGACGGCCTGCCACCAGAGCGTCTGGCCCGCCGTGCCGGGGGACGCCGCGCCGACGGCGCCCCGCTGATCCTTGGTGTACCGGACGCTGACGCGCAGGGCGCTCAGGCCCCAGGGCCACGCGGGCAGGTGCCCGTTGGACGGGCGCTGGGTGAGGTGGAGCGGCTGCACTCCGATCGTCTGCGGCGGCGCGAGCTCGAAGTCGCGGGGGGCGGCGGGGATCGGCGCGCTGCCGCACTGGCCCTCGCGGTAGCGCAGGCCGGTGAGGTCCGAGCGGATGCGGAACAGCCGCCTGGCCAGCGGGGCCGCGGTCGTCACCGGGACCAGGGCGAAGGCGTGGCCGGTGGTCAGGGCCGCCTCCCCCAGGCCGTCCGGGCGGGTGTTGTCGCTGATGATCCGGTAGCGCAGCACCGCGATCGGCGACTCCGGCGCGAGCGCGCGCTGGGACTGGGCGGCCCAGTCCTGCGCCAGGGCGCGCAGGTGGCTCTCGTCGGCGAGCCCGGGGGTGTCGGGCTGGACGGTCCACATGCGGCTCGCGACGGGTTGCAGCCGTGCGGTGCCGGGCGCGAGGCACAGCAGTTCCGCCAGCAGCAGCCGGGTCTGCAACGGCGACGGCCCGGCCGCCGGCACGGCCGGAGCGGGCCGCCACTGGAGCCCCTGGCACGGGCTGACCACGACGCTCAGCGGGCGCGGGTTGTCGGCGCCGTCGAGCTTGAGCGGCGCCGGGATGAGGGTGGCCGCGGGATAGCGGCGCGGGGCCTGGCCGCCGGCGGAGGCCTGGCCGAGCAGCTCGCCGCTCGCGATGAGCGCGGCGACCAGGGTCCAGCCGTAGGGCGGTTTGCCGGTCGGCGTCAGCGTGTTCACGGCCTGGGTGAGCAGCAGCGCGTCCTCGCGCCAGACGGGTGCGGCGTAGGGCGACGGGTCGGGCGGCGCGGGCTGGTCGCTCGTCCGGGGCGGGTAGAAGGGACGGCGCGGGTCGAAGGCCTGGCGCAGGGCGGTCGGGCGGCTGAGCCGGGCCGGTGTCTCGGGGAGGGCCGCGAGGACGCTCCGCAGCAGCTCGTCCTGCGGTTCGGGGGACGGGTTCTGGGCGCGGAACCAGCTCTCCTCCAGGGCCGGCGGGTCGAGCCGGGCGAAGCTCCGGCCGACCGCGGTGTCCAGGCTGGCGAAGGTGATGGGGAACGGGGCGCTGTCGGCCCAGCCGCAGAGGGCGAGGGCCAGGGACGGCAGGGCCGCGGTGGGGGACGCGGCGCGCAGGCGGGAGACGAGCAGCAGCGGGTCGGTCTGCAACGGGCTGGGCGGCCCGGCGGGTTGCGCTAGGTCCCGGGCGGTGTCCTGCAACCGGCCCAGGAAGGGCATGGTCAGCAGCATCCAGCGCGGGTCGGTCGGGTCGGTGGGCGCGTAGTCGGCCGGGCCGCCGAGCAGGGCGCCCTGGCTGCCGGTGGGCAGGAACTGCAGTGTGGTGGCCACGCCCTCCTCGGCGGGGACGAGCCCGACGAGGTGGTGGCCGCTCGCCTCGATGAGCAGCGTGTCGGCGGGCAGTGCCTCCAGCGCCGCGCCCGGGTCGGCCAGCAGTGCCGACAGGCCGGCGGCCAGGTAGCCGGCGCTCGCCTCGCCGAGCGGGCCGATGCCCTTGGCGGGGTCGACGGTCTTCAGGGCGGCCAGGCCGCGCAGGAACTGCGCGGCGCGCTGCGGCGTCAGCAGGCGCACCTCTTGCACGGCCGTCCAGCGGATCTCGCGGCCGAGTGTTCCGCCGCTTCCGTCGGCGTCCGGCGTCACCTCGACAAGCTGGTGCTCGACGACGGCCAGGGGCTGCCAGCTCTGTCCCTGGGCGAGGGTGAACAGCACGGGCCCCTCGGCGCCGGTCAGGAGCGAGCCGGGGATCTCGTGCTGGTTCAGCAGGACCCTGATCGTGTGGCGCAGATGGGTGAGGGACGGCGGCCCGGAGGTGCGGGCCGCCGGCAGGGTGATGCGCGCCTTGGCCGTGTCGTAGCTGAGCTGCTGCGGCCAGGAGACCAGGTCGGTGGCGGTGAGCAGCCCGTTGAGGAGGAAGCTCTCCTGCCAGTCCGTGCCCTGCCGGTGCGAGGTGTAGCCGACCGCGAGGTCGCCGGCCGAGGAGCCGTACAGGTCCGCGGCCTCGGCTTTCCGGTCCGGACGGGGGTCCTGGAGCGAGCGCCCCCAGTGGGCGAGGAGCAGGGCCTCGACGAAGGCGCCGGTCATCGGCAGTTTCGGCAGGTCGTCCGGGCGGGCGGTGGCGCGGAAGGTGACCGTCGCGAAGCCGGGTGCGGCGCGTTCGCGGAGGCCGGGCGTCTGCGCGTCGGCCAGGCGCATGCCCGGCAGGAACTGCGGCTTCCCGGGCTGCGGGACGCTGTAGCCGTTCCAGCCGAACTGCAGCGTGGTGTCTCCGGCGAGCGCCGCGGGCGAGCCGTCGGGCAGCGTGACGGCGAGGGCGAGGTCGCCGAAGAGGGTCGCGGAGTCGAGCGTGAAGCGGTCCGCCCCCTCCGTCATCAGGTCGAAGGTCAGCGCGGCCGCGACGGCGTCCCCTCGGGTCGCGGCGGGCACCGTCGCCGGGCCCGCGGCGAAGCGCGCGGCCACCTCCTCGGCGGTGAGGGCGCGGTCGTAGAGGGCGACCATGCGGTAGGTGCCGAGCCAGGCCCGTCCGCCCGCGATCTCGTTGCCGAGGACCAGCTCGAACTGGTCCTTCCAGGCGTCCAGGGTCCCGCCCACGGTCTGCTCGGCCTTGAGCTGCCCGTTGATGTAGACCCGCGCCCGGCCGTCGGCGGCGCGGGTGTAAGCCACGTGGGTCAGGTCGGCGGTGAGCGAGCCGGCCGGGGTGGCGAGGTCGGGGGCGCCCTCGTCGTTCGTGCCGCCGGTGCGCAGCCACGCGTCCACGAAGGACGCGTTCTGCGGCCCCTTGCGCTGCTGGAGGGTCACGTTGCGGTGCGCGGCGTCGGAGGAGACGGTGACGATCTCGGCCTGCGCGCCCGGCTGCCCGCCGGCGGCGGGCTTCACCCACGCCTCGATGCCGACCTCGTCGCTCGCCTTCACCGCGGCGATCAGCTTCGCGGCCGGACCGCCCGAGCGGATCGCCGTCGCCTTGGTGAGGGTCAGGCCGCCGCCGCCCCAGCTCAGCCCCTGCGCCGTGGCCGCGGTGAGGTGCAGCGGCTCGCCGATGCCGGAGGTGTCGTGGACGGTGGTGCCGCCGCCCTCGTCGAAGTGGTACAGGGCCTGGAGCCCCGTCGGCGGCCGGCCGATCCGCACCGCGATCGTGAGGGCCAGGCTGTGCCGGCCGTCGGTCATGTCGAGGCCGAGCGCGACCCGCTGCGGCACGATCGGGTCCGAACCGGTCGCGCCGGGCAGGGTGAAGGGCGGCAGCGAGGGCTTGGGGAAGCTCACCGGCGGCAGGCCGACCGCCCATTCCACCTGGAACAGGTGGAAGTACAGCCGCGCCTGCTGGACGGTCAGGCCGCCGCCGGGGGCCAGCGCGAGGCCGCCGGCCCGCAGGCGCGGGGCGTCGCCGGCCTCGCCCGCCGAGACGGCCAGCGGCCATTCCAGGGCGGTGCCGTCGAGGGCGGCGGCGCTGAGGGTGAGCGCGGTGCCGGCGCCGGAGAAGGTCAGCCGCACGCAGTTGCCGAGGTCGGTCTGCTCGGCGTCGGAGCCGGCCACCGGGAGCTGGAGCCGTCCGATCAGCTCGACCGCGGCCACGCCGTCGTCGGTGAAGACGACCCGGTCGAGCACCAGCGGGAAGAAGCGCAGGCCGAACAGGTCGAGGCCGGGCGGCGGCGCGTCGGGGTCCTCGTCGAGCGCGCCGAGGCGCCACTCGTACCCGGTGCGGTGCTCGTAGTCGCTGCTGCGCGCCTCGGGGTCGTTGCCGTCGAGGTCGAGTTCGGCGGCCTTGGGCGAGCGGGCGGCGGCCTTGGTGAAGGCGGTGCCCTGGGCCGGCAGGTCGCGGAACCAGAGCTGCCAGGTCGCGGTGGCGTTGCCGAGGGTGAGCGGGACGCGGGTGGTGATCAGCTGCACGGCGCCCGCGGTGGGATGGGTCACCGGCGTCCTGATCAGGTTGGCCGCGGGCCGGCTCGCGCCGCGCACCAGGCCGCGCTGGTCGGCGTACCCGGCGTCGCCGGCGGCGCGCGCGGCCATGCTCCCGGCCGTCAGCCGGTACTGGACGGAGTCCGCGGGCGCGTCCGCGGGCAGGCGGCGCAGGC